>DATKGG010000057.1:0-19197 GCA_035510855.1 Acidimicrobiales bacterium | reverse complement strand
TCCTCGGGCTCCCAGCCGTGCCACCAGGCGGCGGGCCCGACGACGAGAGACGCGTCGGTCACCCGTCCGGTCACCACGATCTCCGCGCCCGCCGCCAGGGCGGCAGCGATCCCGAAGCCGCCGAGGTACGCGTTCGCCGTGGCCACGTCGTGAAGTCCTGCGCCGAGGGGCTCGCCGGTCTCCATGTGGGTCAGCTCGACACCGGACGCGGCGAGCTCGCCCAGGCGAGACGAGAGGTCGTCGCCCTCGACGACCGCCACGCTCGGGGTGCGGCCGATCGCCGCCCCGAGTGCCTCGAGGCGTGCCTTCAGCCCGTGCGGGTTGAGCCCACCCGCGTTCGACACGACGCGGATGCCCCGTTCGAGGCAGTCGGCGAGCACGCCGTGCAGCTGGCGCTCGAAGGTGCCCACGAACCCTGCGTCTGGGTCGCGGCGCTGCTGCTTCCACAGGATCAGCATCGTGAGCTCGGACAGGTAGTCGCCGGTGAGCACGTCGAAGGTGTCCGGGCCGTCCAAGAGCTCGCGCGCCGCCGCGAAGTGGTCGCCGAAGAACCCCGAGCAGTTCGCCACCCGAATCGCGCGCTGCTCGTTGCCGCTCATGTCGTGGCGTCGAGCGGCGCACGCCCCGGGCCTGGCGGCCCCGCGAACGCCTGTGCGATCTCGAGCCATTGGCTCGCGGCGGGACCGGTGGCCACGAGGCCCGTGTCCACGAAATGGCGACGCTGCGTCGCGACCAGACAGAACTCCACCGCGCTGCCCGCGATCCGCTCGGCGGCGTCCTCGCCGAACGTCCAGGTCGCGCCACTGGGCGCCACGAGCTCGACGACGACGTCGCCCGGGGGCATCGTCATGCCCCGCGCGGCGTAGCTGTTCGCGCGAGTTCGCGCACACAGCCTCGTCACGTCGTAGAGCGCGGCGGTCTCACGATGCGGCACGCCGAGGGCGTCGTAGACGTCCTGGCCGTGCGCCCAGGTCTCCATGATCCGTCCCGTGAGCGACGAGGCGACCGAGAAGTCGGGTCCGTACCACGGGACCCGCCGCGACGGACTCCCCGCGAGCATCGCAGCGAGCATCGAAGCTCGCCCCGCTCGCCACCAGCCCATCAGCTCGTCGGCGGTGAGGTCGCGGTACCTCGCCGCCACCTCGTCACACAGCGCCGTTCCCTTCACGGCCGCCTCGTGCTGGAGGTCGCCGAACGCCGCTCGATCGAGCACGGACATGGTGGCGGCGCCGTCGAAGTACGCGAGGTGGCTCACCTGGTCGGCGATGCTCCATCCCTCCGACGGCGTCGGGGTCGCCCAGCGGTCCGCGGGGAGCGCTTCCAGCACGTCGACGAGGGCGTCGGTCTCGTCCACGAGGTGCGCGGCGAGCTGGTCCAGGTCCGGACCGCTCACCGGCCCTGCCACCTCGGCCGCCGCTTCTCGGCGAAGGCCCGGGGTCCCTCTTGTGCGTCCGCGCTCAGGTACACCGGCTCCCAGATCGCGTCGGCCTCCGCGTAGGGCGCGGTCATGCCGAGGTACACCGTGCGCTTCGCCGCGGCCACCGACAGGGGCGCGTTCGCCGCGATGGTCTCGGCGAGCTCCTGGGCGGCGTCGTGCAGCTGGGACAGGGGAACCACGCGGTTCACGAGGCCCACGTCGAACGCCCTCGCCGCCGAGAGCGGGTCGCCGGTCACCAGCAGCTCCATCGCAACGCGCGGCGGCACGAGCCACGGCAAGGGAGCAGCCCACGGTGCGCCACGCCCCACCTTCACCTCGGTGATCGCGAAGCGTGCATGGTCCGCGGCGACGCAGAGGTCGCACATCTGGGAGAGGAGGAACCCCCCGGCGTAGGCGACGCCGTTGACCGCCGCGATCGTCAGCTTCTCGACGGGGATGGTGCGACCGAAGACGGGGAGGAAGTCAGGCGGCGGCACCTCGAGGGCGATCGAGGACATCTCTTTCAGGTCCGCTCCCGCGCAGAACGCGACGTCGCCCGAGCCCGTGAGCACGAGCACGGCCGCGTCGTCCTCGTTGAATCGCGCCGCGGCGTCGAAGAGACCCTCGCGAACCTCAGCATTGATGGCGTTGCGCGCCTCGGGGCGGTCGATGGTCACCCACGCGACGGGTCCCCTTCGCTCGTAGCGGACGGTCTCGGTCACGCTGCCTCCAGCTCGGGCGCGGTCACGACCGCCAGGATCGCACCGCCTTGGACCTGGTCGCCGTCAGCGACGAGCACGGAGCTCACGATGCCGTCGCGCGGAGCTCGGATGGCGTGCTCCATCTTCATTGCCTCGAGGATCATGAGCGTGTCGCCCTCGGCCACCTCGTCACCCGCCGACACTGCCACGCGGCGTACCGCCCCAGGGAGCGGCGCGTGCAGCGAGCCCGGCGCCTCCTCGACGTCAGGCACGCCGAGGCGCGGCAAGATCGTGAGGGCGACCGCACCGAACGTGCCGTCGACGTAGATGGTCTCGCCAACGCGCTCGATCGATGCGCGGACGGTCCGTCCGCGGAGCTCAGCGTCCACCGTCGTCTCGGTGACCTCGACCCAGCCGAACTCGATCGGTCGATCATCGAGCGTGATCCGCCTCGCGCCGTGGGGCCCACTGATGTCAACGACGTGCGCGGTGCCTCGCAGCACGAAGGTCTTGGGCTGGCGTGTCGGCCCGACGTTGCGCCACGCGACCGGGATCCCCGACGGCTGCGGCGAGCGAGGTCGATCCTCGAGCCGCTGCCAGATTGCGGCAACCACGCAGTACAGCTCGTCGTCGGAGTCGCGAGCCGCCGAGCAGAGCGTGTGCGGCGGGTGTCGCTCGAGGAAAGAGGTGTCCGTGGCGCCGGCCACGAACTCGTCGTTGCAGAGCACGCCGACGAGGAGGTCGCGATTCGTGGCCACGCCGTGCAGACGCGCACCCCGAAGTGCGGCCGCCAGGCGACGCGCTGCACCGAGACGCGTGGGCGCCCACGAGATGACCTTGGCCAGCATCGCGTCGTAGTCGGTCCCCACGACGCTGCCCGTCGCGTACCCCGCGTCGACCCGCACGCCATCGCTCGGCGAGATCTCGAAGCGATCGAGTCGCCCAGAAGAGGGGAGGTACTCCTCGTCGGGGTCCTCTGCGTAGAGCCGTACCTCGATCGCGTGGCCACTGGTCTGAGCGGCGGTGACCTCTGGGCCGAGCGCCAGGCCCTCGGCGACCTGGAGCTGGAGCTCGACGAGGTCGAGACCTGTCACGAGCTCGGTCACGGGGTGCTCCACCTGCAGGCGGGTGTTCACCTCGAGGAAGAAGAACCGCCCGTCGGCGTCGACCACGAACTCGACCGTGCCGGCGTTGACGTAGCCGATCGCGCGCGCGGCGGTGACCGCGGCGTCGCACATCGCGTCGCGCGTCGAGGCGGTGATCCCTGGCGACGGCGACTCCTCGAGCAGCTTCTGGTGGCGTCGCTGGATCGAGCACTCCCGCTCGAAGAGGTGCACCACGGTGCCGTGTGCGTCGCCGATGACCTGGACCTCGACGTGGCGCGGTGCCACGACGAGTCGCTCGAGGAACACCTCTCCGTTCCCGAATCCAGCCGCGGCCTCTCGCGAGGCGGCGGCCACCGCGTCGGCGAGGCCGTCTCGCGCCTCGACGACACGCATCCCGCGACCGCCGCCACCGAAGGAGGCCTTGACGAGCAGCGGGTAGCCGACCTTGTCCGCCAGCGCCGCCACGTCGTCGGTCACCGCGCCCCCCGCGACGGTGACGCCCTCGAGGACCGGCACCCCCGCGGCGAGCATCAGGCGCTTCGCCTCGATCTTGGAGCCCATCGACTCGATGACGGCCGCAGGGGGGCCCACGAACGTGAGCCCGGCGTGGACGCAGGCCCTCGCGAACTCGGCGCTCTCTGAGAGGAACCCGTAGCCCGGGTGCACCGCGTCGGCGCCCATGCGCAGCGCGGCATCCACGAGCAGATCACCGCGCAGGTACGTGTCGGCCGCCGAGGTGCCGGCCAATCGCACCGCGGCGTCGGCGGCGGTGACGTAGGGGAGCTGCGCGTCGACGTCGGAGAACACCGCCACGGTCTCTGTCCCGCGTTCGCGCGCGGTCCTGATGACCCGCTCTGCGATCTCGGCACGATTCGCCACGAGCAGGCGCCGGATCATCGTCACATCCGAAAGACGCCGTAGCCGCGGCGTCCCTCCACGACGTTGGAGTGCACGGCCGACAGCGCGACGCCGAGCGCCGTCCGGGTGTCCCTCGGGTCGATGATGCCGTCGTCGTAGAGGCGCGCCGAGTTGAAGAACGCGTGGCTCTCGCGCTCGATCTGGGCCTGGACCGCCTCGCGCTGGGCGGCGTCGGCCGCCTCGTCGAAAGAACGGCCGGCCGCCTGGGCGGACTGGCGGGCGACGATCGAGAGCACGCCCGCCAGCTGCTCGGGGCCCATCACGGCCATCTTGGCGTTGGGCCACGAGAAGAGGAACCTCGGCCCGTACGCGCGTCCGCACATCCCGTAGTTCCCCGCCCCGTAGCTCGCCCCCATCATCACGGTCAGGTGCGGGACCGTCGAGTTCGTCACCGCGTTGATCATCTTCGCGCCGTCCTTGATGATCCCGGACTGCTCGTAGTCGCGCCCGACCATGTAACCGGTCGTGTTCTGGAGGAACACGAGGGGGGTGTCGGTCTGGTTGGCGAGCATGATGAACTCGGTCGCCTTCTTCGCCTCGTCCATGAAGAGGACGCCCTGGGCGTTGGCGAGCACGCCGACCGGGTAGCCGTGGATCGACGCCCATCCCGTGACGAGGCTCGTGCCGTAGTTCGCCTTGTACTCGTCGAAGCGCGAGCCGTCCACCACCCGTGCCAGCACCTCGCGCGGGTCGAACGGCACCCGGAGGTCCACCGGGGCGATCCCGAGGAGCTCTTCGGGGTCGAACAGCGGCTCGTCGGCCGGTCGCGTCGGGCCAGGCCCGAGCTTGCGCCAGTTGAGCGAGGCGACGATCTGGCGGCCGAGGCGAAGCGCGTCATGCTCGTCGCGCGCGAAGTAGTCGCACAGCCCCGAGACCCTTGAGTGCATCAAGGCGCCACCGAGCTCTTCGTCGTTGGACTCCTCGCCCGTCGCCATCTTCACGAGCGGCGGGCCACCCAAGAAGACCTTGGCGTTGTGGTCGACCATCACGGCGTAGTCGCACATTCCCGGGACGTACGCGCCGCCGGCCGTCGAGTTCCCGAAGACGAGCGCGATCGTCGGGATGCCGAGGCCGCTGAGCTCGGTGAGGTCGTGGAAGATCCGTCCGGCGGGCACGAAGAGCTCGCCCTGGGTCGGGAGGTCCGCGCCGCCTGACTCGACGAGGTTCACGATCGGGAGGCGGTTCACGCGGGCGATCTCGAGCGCGCGAAGGTTCTTGCGAAGCGTGTACGGATTGATGGATCCGCCTCGCACCGTCGGGTCCGACGCGGTGAGCACGCACTCCACGCCCGACACGACACCGATGCCCGTCACGAGGCTCGCCCCGACGTGGAACTCCGTGCCCCACGCGGCGAGCGCCGAGAGCTCGAGGAACGCACTGTCGACGTCGATCAGCAGCTCGATTCGCTCGCGAGCCATGAGGCGCCCCCGTGACCGGTGGCGCTCGAGGTAGCGGGCGCCACCGCCCTGCCGGGCGAGCTCCACCTGGGCGTCGCACTCCTCGAGCAGCGAGCGCAGCCCGTCACGATTCGCGGCAAACCGGTCGTCCGTCGAACGCACGCTGGTCGTGAGGACGGCCACGGACGTATGCTAACGGCGGTTCACATTCGACGCAGGAGATGGTGCGTGGACTTCTCAGAGGGCGACGAGCTCGGACTCTTGCGCCAGGCGGTCGCCCAGGTGGCCGGCGACTTCGGGCACGAGTACTTCGCGGCACAGGTCCGAGCCGGCGAGAAGGTGGACGCGCTCTGGTCCGCGCTCGCTGAGCACGGCTTCCTCGGCCTGCACCTCCCCGAGGCCTACGGGGGCGGCGGTGCGGGCATCCTCGAGCTCGCCATCGTCGGCGAAGAGGTCGCGGCCGCGGGCTGCCCTTTGCTCACGATGCTCGTGTCACCTGCGATCTGCGCCGAGCTCCTCGCTCGCTACGGCTCCGAGGTCCAACGCCAGCAGTGGCTGCCGAGTCTCGCATCCGGGTCGAAGATGGCCTTCGCGATCACCGAGGCGGACGCGGGCTCGAACAGCCACCGGATCTCGACCACCGCGGTGCGCGACGGGGACGTCTGGCGGCTCAACGGGTCCAAGACGTTCATCTCGTTCGTTGACGAGGCACCCGCGGTCCTCGTCGTCGCGCGGACCGGGGCCGCCGACGACAGAGGCAGGGGCCGTCTCAGCCTCTTCATCGTGGACACCGACGCGCGCGGCCTCTCGACGGCGATCATCCCCGTCGAGATCGCGCTTCCCGACAAGCAGTACCAGGTCTTCTTCGACGACGTCGTGGTTGACGCGGACCGCCTCTTGGGCGACGAGGGCGACGGGCTCCGGGTGGTCTTCGACGGTCTCAATCCCGAGCGGATCATGGGTGCCTCGCTGTGCAACGGCGTCGGGCGCTACGTGCTCGGCGTCGCCGCCGCCTACGCGTCGGAGCGAGCGGTCTGGGACGGCGTGAAGATCGGCGCGCACCAGGGCGTCGCCCATCCCCTCGCCATCGCCAAGATCGAGCTCGAGCTCGCACGCCTGATGACGAGCCGAGCAGCGTGGCTCCACGACCACTCCCCTGACCGGGCCGCAGCGGGGGAGGCCGCCAACATGGCCAAGTACGCCGCCGCGGAGGCCGCAGCGCACTGCCTCGACGCGGCGATCCAGACGCTCGGCGGGAACGGCATGGCGACCGAGTACGGGATCGCGGACCTCTGGGGCGTGGTGCGACTCCTGCGCATCGCGCCGATCAGCCGCGAGATGATCCTCAACTTCGTCGCCACGAAGTCACTCGGGCTGCCGAAGAGCTACTAGTCGTGCCGACACAGACGCCGCGAGGCCTCGCACGCCGCGAGCGGCTCGTCGAGGCGACCGCGTCACTCGTCGCTCAGCGCGGCTACCACCAGGTCGGCGTCGACGAGATCGGTGCGGCCGCCGGCGTCTCGGGTGCGGCGATCTACCGGCACTTCGCGGGCAAGCAGGAGCTGCTCGTCGCGGTGATCGAGCGCGCCGTCGACGCGCTCATGGGCAAGGCGCGCGCCATCGTGGACGAGTCCACCTCGCCGGCCCGCGCACTCGACCGCCTGGTGCGCGCCCACGTCGACTTCGCCATGCGCGAGACCGCGCTCATCACTGTCTACGACCAGGAGTCCCACAGCCTCGACGAGGCTCCGCGCCGACGGCTCCGGCGCCAGCAGCGGGCCTACACCGAGCTGTGGATCGACGTCCTCGAGCGGGTCGCGCCAGGCGAGTCGCGCGCGGCCCTGTCGGTGTCGGTCCACGCCGTGTTCGGCCTGCTCAACTCGGTCGCCGACCATCGCCGTCAGCTCGACGACGAGGCCTGCGCGGCAACGCTCTACGACATGGCCACGAAGGCAATCGAGGGCGCGATCAGGCCAAAAGGACACATGGACCCCCTGGAGGTGACTTAGGTCCCTAGTTGGACCCCGCCCACAGGCCCAGACTCGGACCATGACACATCTGACCACGATCCACGCCACCCTCGTGGCGCTCGGGGGGCTGCCACGGTCGATCGTCAATCTTGACAAACCCGGGCACTACATCCACTGGCACTTCATCCAGATCTCGGTCGCGAACCTGATCGTCATCGGCTCGATGCTGGTCGTGTTCCTGCTCGCGGTCCTGGTCCCCTTCCCGGGCCACCGCTCAAAGGGGGGACGAGACGATGGATGACGTCACTGCAGCGCCCATCGGATCGCCGGAACCCGACGGCGACCCCGTCACCAAGACGACGGGCCATCCCGGTGACGCGAAGATGTGGACCGCGCGGCTGCGCCGCCGGGTCGTGCGGGCGTTCCCGCCGGACCGCCTGCTCCCCGACCGCCAGCCGGCCTACGTCGCCTCATGGATCTACGTCTTCGGCGTCGCCACGGTCGCCGCCCTCGTGGTCGTGATCGTGACCGGCTGCATCCTGGCGATCAAGGGCCCGCAGTGGTGGCACGTCTCGTCCGTCGGGCACCTCGTGAACTCGTGTCACCTGTGGTCCGTCGAGCTGTTCTTCTTCGCCATGATCATCCACCTGTGGGGCAAGTTCTTCATGGGTGCGTGGCGAGGTCGGCGCGCGATGACCTGGATCGTCGGTGGCGTCACCTTCCTCGCGAGCATCGTGACGGCCTTCACGGGCTACCTCTCCCAGACGAACTTCGACTCGCAGTGGATCTCGACGCAGGCGAAGGACGGCATCAACGCCACGGGCGGCGGTGCCCTGTTCAACGTCTTGAACTTCGGCCAGATGCTCATGTGGCACATCACGCTCATGCCGCTCGTGATCGTGCTCCTCACTGCGTGGCACGTGCTCTTGGTGCGCCGCCGAGGGGTGGTGCCGCCCTACCCGGCCAAGGGCGAGAAGGGCGCCATGGCACTTGCGGAGGTGGCGCAATGAGGAGGCACCGCACCTTCAAGGTCGACCGCGACGCGCCCGAGTACACCGGCCCGTACCGTCGCTACGACATCGTAAAGGAGGGCACGATCGCCCTCGTGGTGATGGCGATCCTGACCGTCGGGCTGGCTGTCCTCTTCGGCTCGCCCGACGAGCCCCAGCGCACGATCAAGAACTGGGCGCTCGCGGATCCCACTGACTTCGTGGTCACGGCCGCGAGCGAGCTCAGCGGCTCGTCCCTCGCCGCGGCCTACGGCCCGCCCTACAACAACGCGCTCGGTGCGGTCCAGGAGCTCGGCCCCTTCCACCTGCCCGACATCCTTGGCGTGCGCATCCCGATCAACACGGCCAACGACTTCGTGCTGAACCCGCTGCGCAGCCAGCCGGGCCCCCCCGCACTCGAGAGCGCGCTCGCGACGTACGACGCGGCGAGCGCCTCACAGCAGCTGGCTTGGGCGAATGCTTACGTGCAGAACTCCGCGAACGTGACGTTCGTCAGCGGCAACGTCGTGATGCCGACGGGGAACTACGGCCCCGTCGCCGAGCTCATGCAGTCCGAGACTGCGATCGCGAGGTCGGGCGCGCTCGACCAGGCGCTCATCACCGGCACGGGCTTCTACACGACCGACTACACGAAGCCCGACCTCTTCTTGGCGGACGGCACGTGGTTCGGCGGCATTGGGGACAGCCAGAACCTCGGCGGCGACCAGTGGGGGATGATGAACGAGACCAACAGCTACCCCGGTCAGGCGTGGCTGTGGCTATACACGATGCTGTACCAGATCCCGCCGTACAACTCGAACTGGGCGGCGAACGCCGACGTCGACGTCTGGTTCACGATGATCGTGCTCTCCGGGCTGCTGATCTTCATTCCGTTCATCCCGGGGCTGCGGTCGATCCCGAGGCTGACCCGTGTCTACCGGCTGATCTGGCGCAACCACTACCGATCGATCGAGCACCCCGACGCCTGAGCTTGAACGCACTGAAGGGGCCCTTTCGGGCCCCTTCAGCAGCAGTTCATGGTGCGCCGTGTCGGCGCACCGTCAGTCAGTTGGTGGCCCGGACGTTGAGCGCCTCGGGACCCTTCCGGCCAGGTCCGACCTCAAACTCCACAGCCTGACCTTCGACAAGCGAGCGGTAGCCGTCGCCGGCGATGTTCGAGTAGTGGACGAAGACGTCTTCGCCGTCCTCCCGCGAGATGAAGCCGTAGCCCTTCTCGTTGTTGAAGAACTTGACAGTTCCTTGAGTCACTTGCGTGTACCTTCCTTTACCTTCTGCAGGGTTCTCGCCCCGCAACCACCGCCTCGTGGCGGCACCGCTACCACTCGGCAGCGCGCCAAGCGTACCCCGGAACCGCCAGTGCGCAACTGGGGGCGGCGTTGATCGAAGTCAGCTACTTGGATCGTCACCTCGCCGCTCAGGGGTATCCACGCGTCGATCGGATGCCGGTCCCAGCACCCGGTGCCACGCCGGTTACGACACAGACCAGTCAGGTCTGCTTGTACGCGTAGAAGCCCTGGCCGCTCTTGCGGCCGAGCAGACCCGCCTGCGTCATTCGCGACAGCAGCGGCGGCGGCGCGAGGTGGGGCTCTTTGAACTCCTCATAGAGCGACTGGGCGACCGCCTGGGTCGTGTCGAGTCCGATGAGGTCGGTGAGCGCAAGCGGCCCAAGCGGGTGCGCGCAGCCGATGACCATCCCCGTGTCGATGTCCTCGGCGCTTGCGAAGCCGGACTCGAGCATGCGAATCGCCGACAGCAGGTAGGGGATGAGCAGGGCGTTCACGACGAAGCCGGCTCGGTCCGGCGAGGTGATCACCTGCTTGCCGAGTTTCTCGGTCGCGAAGCTCCGGACCTTGGCGACGGTGCCGGGACTCGTGAGCAGCGATGAGATCACCTCGACCAGCTTCAGCACCGGGACCGGGTTGAAGAAGTGCATGCCGATCACCTGCTCAGGACGCTTGGTCGTCATCGCGAGCTTGATGATGGGGATCGAGGACGTGTTGGTCGCGAGGACCGCGTCGTCGCTCTGCACGACGGCATCAAGACGGCGGAACACCTCTTCCTTCGCGCTCTCCTCCTCCAGGACCGCCTCGACGACGAAGGTCCGGTCTGCAAGTTCGTCGAACGACGCCGCAAAGACCAGGTTCGCGCGGGCAGCATCGGCGTCCTCCTCGCTCAGCTTCCCGGACCCAACCGCTCGGGAAAAGGATCGCTCGACTCGGTCCCTGCCGGCCTTGAGGGCGTCGGCGTCGCGCTCGACGACGACGACGTCCACGCCCGCCCGTGCGCACACCTCTGCGATGCCGGACCCCATGAGGCCGCACCCAACCACACCCACTTTTTCCACCGTTGCCTCCTCGCGCGTCGCCTCTGGGACGCTGGACCGATCCTAAGGACGGCCAATGCGCCACACGGCGACGCCGATGAGCCGAATCTGGTTGCGCGAGGATGAGAGCCCCGGCACGCTTTGACTGACGCAGTGGCCCGGCCAGTGCGGAACGAGTCGAGCCGGGCTGCGGGCGTCGATGGGAAGGTCCGGCAGTTCGAGGCGTCGACGCGCACGTCCGCCGAGGCAGCCCTCCCCCTCGGCTGCGAGCTGGGCGCGATTGTGAGCTGTCTCGTGTTTATGGCGGACGACGCCCCGATCGCCGTGATGACGAGCGGGGCGCACCGAGTCGACACGAGCCACCTCGGGTTCGCCATCGGAGCCGCGAAGGTCCGGATGGCCAGCACGACCGAGGTCCGGGCCGCCACCGGCCAGCCGATCGGCGGGGTGGCACCGATCAACTGGCCCGCACGGCTCCGCGTCTACATCGACCAGGATCTCGAGCGCCACGAGGAGATCTGGTCGGCGGCGGGCACGCCCAACGCCGTGTTCCCGACGTCCTTCGACGAGCTACGTCGGCTCACGTGCGCGATCCCTCCGGCAGTCGTCGCCCACGGTTGACTGCCGGGCCTGCCTGCCGAACCGGGCCTCGGTAGGCTTGTCGCGTGCCCGATCTGGTGAAGCGACCGAGCACGACGAGGGCGTCGGATGCGGACCGCGACCGCGTGCTCAAGGTGCTCTCCGACGCCACCTCCGACGGGCGCCTTAGCGTCGAAGAGCACCACGAACTCATGACCCAGACGCTCCACGCCAAGACCATCGGCGAGCTCGAGGTCATCACGACGGACCTCGCGCCCCACGCGGACCCCGACCCCGACGTGCACGTCGTGGCCCACCCTGCCTCGCGTCTCGGGCTCCTCGCGATCTTCGCCGCGCGCACTCGGAAGGGCGGCTGGCAGGTGCCCACCGAGTTCCGCGCGACCGCGATCTTCGGTGCGATCGAGCTCGACTTCCGCGACGCGCAGTTCGACGCGCCAGAGGTGCTGTGCGTGGCGAACTGCGTGTTCGGCGCGATCGAGATCACCGTCCCAGACTGGGTCCGCGTCATCGACGAGGGGACGGCGATCTTCGGCGCACGCGAGGAGTCCGGCACGTCGACAGCGACGCCGACCGTGACACTTCGACTGAAGGGCATGTCCACTTTCGGGGCGGTCGAGGTCAAGCACCGCGCGCCCAAGCTGAAGCGGCGAAAGGGACCGGAGCTCGAAGAGCCGGCGGGGCCCTGAGCCGACACGCGACCAGGTCGGCGACGCGTCGTCGCTAGAGCTCGTACTCGAAGTGCAGCGTGTGAGCGCCGTCCGGTGCGATCTCGATGCGCGCCTCGCCCGTGAGTCCCTCGAGCTCGCCGGTCGCCGATCCCTCGACGATCGGCCAGCGAGCCCAGATCGAGTCTTCGGTCATCGTGCCGGCGTGCAGGATCGAGAAGGTGCCGATCCTTCCCGCGAGCGTGCCGCGGACCGTCTCGATCGCGACGTAACCCGCGCCGCCGCCGGGTCCGCGCACGGCGAGCATCTCGACGGTGCTCGTGGCCTCGAGGTCACCGTGAAAGGTCTTCTCGATCCGTGACCGCGCGTAGTCGACCCCGTCGATCGAGCAGTAGGGCTCGTCGCTCGTGAAGACGTCCAGTGTGAACGACGACGAGCCATTGCCCGAAACGCGCTCGCCCGGACCCGCGTCCGCGCTCACAGCTCGTCGGCCACGACGTCGAAGTCGCGGAACTGGAAGCCATCCACGGTCAGTCGTTCGAACTCCTTCGACAGCATGGTGGTCGCAGGCAGCCATGAGTTGTGCAAGGCGTCCTCGTAGGAGTCGAAGAAGACCACCTCCATGTAGCAGTCCACGGCATCGCGATCCCTGAGCAGCAGGCGCTTGCGGGCCCGGCGGACGTCCTCGGTGTCCTCGAGCCACCGCCGCAGCGCCGCGTCCATCTCTGCGCGGTGCTCCGTCTTGTACGTCATGACCTGGACGAACGCCATGGTGGATCCTCTCGCTGTCAGCCGTGCGGAGTGTACGAGCGCCCGATCACGTGCGCCACGGGCACCCCGGGCATCCGCGGGATCGCGTGTCGGGCACAGAAGACTTTGGCCATGGCTGACATGTATCGCTACGTCCCGCACCCCCGGATCGCGGAGCATCGCGCGGCTGTGCCCACAAAGGTCGTGGACCAGCGACGTCTCGATCACCCGAACCCGGTCGTGCGGTTCAACGCCCGCTTCGGGCTGCACATCACGGTCGTCGTCGGCACGATGTGGTGCGCCTACCTCTTCACGCTGATCGCGTTCTACGCCCTCCCGACGGCGCTCAGGGCCGGCACGTCGGCCACCGTGCTGTGGACGTCCTCTGAGTTCCTGCAGCTCGTCCTGCTGCCCATCATCATCGTGGGCCAGAACATCCAGGCCAGGGCGTCAGACAAGCGGGCCGAGGACACCTACAAGGACGCCGAGGCGGTCCTCCACGAGGCCACGCAGATCCAAGAGCACCTCTTGGCCCAGGACGAGGTCATCGGTGACATCATCGCGAGGCTGCAAAAGATGACGAATCCCTGAGCCGATGCGCGTCGCGATCCTCGATGACTACTACGACACGTTGCGCACACTGCCGTGCTTCGCCGTACTTGGTGGGCACCACGTCTCGGTCTTCACGGATCACACCGACGACGTGGACGAGCTCGCGAGCCGCCTCGCGACGACCGAGGCGCTGGTCCTCATCCGGGAGCGAACCGCGATCCGAGCGCCGCTCCTCGAGCGATTGCCCGCGCTGCGGCTCATCAGCCAGCGAAGCGTCTACCCGCACCTCGACGTCGCTGCGTGCACCCGGCTCGGCATCCGCCCGCGACCTCGCGTTGATGCAGCCCTCGTCGATGTTCGTGAACACCAGCCGGGCTGCGCTGGTTGTGCCCGGCGCACTCGCCGAGGCGCTCCGCCTCGGCCGCCCGGGGCGACGCGGCCGTCGACGTCTTCGAGCGCGAGCCGCTGTTCGGCGAGACCGACGAGCTGGCGACCATGCAGGCAGCGCTGTGCACGCCGCACCTCGGCTACGTCACGATGGAGGAATGGGACCTGCAGTTCCGCGACGTGTTCGCCCAGGTGAACGCGTTCGACGACGGCACGCCGGTCAACGTGGTCAACCCCGAGGTCCTCACGGGCGGGGCACTGCGGCCGAGATGAATGGGGTCCAGACGAGTGCGATCGCACCCTCGACAGCGATCGGCGGCGTCCCACGAGCGAGTCGAGCGACTGGGGGGCCACGGTGACGACCATGCGACGGGTTCGAGAGCTGGCGCTCGCGCTGCCCGAGACGACCGAGCAGCCCCATCACGACATCAGCTCGTTTCGAGTCCGGGGCAAGATCTTCGCCACGGTCCCCGATGACCGACACATCCGCATCATGGTCCCCGAGGGCGAGGTGGTCGCCGCGTGTGCCGAGGCGCCCGCTGGGTGCGAGCCGCTCTTCTGGGGCTCGAAGCTCCGGGGCGTCGTCGTGACCGTTCGATCGACCCCCACCGGGCTCATCGCCGAGCTCCTGAGCGAGGCGTGGCATGAAAAGGCCCCGCCCGCGCTGCACCGGTCACTGGGCGCGGACTGACCGGGGGGCACGAGGCGGGTCGCGGTCACTAAGATAGTTGTATGTCGCAAGCAACTACTGCCCGGACGAGGGGAGCGCCAGCGCCGGCCACGACCTCGACGGACCGCATCTTGGGGGGGCTGTCGACGATCGCCCAGGCCGTCCACCAGCCTCGGCTCCACGAGCGCCTGCTGCGGGCCGCGGGCATTCGCCTCGACCGCGCCGGTGCCTCGCTCCTGGCCAAGCTCGACGGCCACGGCGCCGAGCCCCCGCGGGTCACCGCGCTCGCCGAGCGCCTCTCTGTCGACACGCCGACGGTCACCCGCAAACTCCAGCAGCTCGAACGACTGGGCCTCGTGGCGAGGTCCGACGATCCCGGCGACAAGCGCGCCCATCGGATCCGACTCACTCCTCGGGGTCGTTCGACGCTCGCGCGGCTCGTGACGGCACGGCGCGCGTGGCTCGACCAGCTGCTCGGAGGTTGGAGCGAAGAGGACCGCACGACGTTCGCGCGACTGCTCGAACGCTTCGCATCTCGTCTCACAGAGGAGCTAGACGGTTCACATGGCGACTGACCTGAGCCAGACCACCGAGGCGCCGGCCGATCACGACTTCTCCCCCGAGGAGCATCGGAGGATCCTCGTGATCCTCAGCGCACTCATGCTCGGCATGTTCCTCGCCGCGCTCGATCAGACCATCGTGTCGACCGCGTTGCCGACGATCGCGGGCGACCTCCACGACCTTAACCACTTCGGCTGGGTCGTGACGGCGTACCTGCTGGCCTCGACGGTCTCGACGCCGCTGTGGGGAAAGCTCGGCGACCTCTTCGGGCGCAAGAGCTTCTTCCAGCTCGCCATCGTGATCTTCCTCGGCGGCTCGATGCTGTCCGGGCTCTCCCAGACGATGATCGAGCTGATCGCCTGCCGCGCGATCCAGGGCATTGGCGCGGGCGGCCTCATCGTGGGCTCCCAGGCCATCATCGGCGACGTCATCCCCCCGCGCCAGCGAGGTCGCTACATGGGGTACTTCGGGGCAGTATTCGGGCTTTCGAGCGTGCTCGGGCCACTGGCTGGCGGCTGGTTCACCCAGCACGCGTCGTGGCGCTGGATCTTCTACATCAACGTGCCCATCGGCATCCTGGCGCTCTTCGCGATCGCCACGGTGCTCCACATCCCGCGGGTCCACGTCCCGCACAAGATCGACCTCGCGGGACTCAGCCTGCTCTCCGCGGGCGTCACCTTGATCATCTTGCTCACCACCTTCGGCGGCCAGCAGTTCGCCTGGTCCTCTTGGCAGATCATCGCGATGGGTGTGGGTGCACTCGCGCTGCTCATCGCGTTCTGCGTAGTCGAGCTCCGCGTCGAAGAGCCGATCATCCCGCTCGACCTGTTCAAGATCCGGACGTTCTGGGTGGCGTCCGCGGTGTCGTTCGCCATCGGCTGCACGATGTTCGGCGCGATCATCTTCTTGCCCCAGTGGCTCCAGGTCGTCCAGGGCGCCTCGCCGACCACGTCAGGGCTCGAGCTGCTGCCAGTCGTCACCGGCATGCTGACGACCTTCGTCATCAGCGGCCGGCTGGTCTCGAGGACCGGGCGCTACAAGATCTTCCCGATCATGGGCACCTTCGTCGTCGGGGTCGGGCTCGCGCTGCTGTCGCAGCTCAACGTGAACACCTCCTACTACCAAGCCGCGCTGTACATGCTCGTCGTCGGCCTCGGCCTCGGCCTCGTGATGCAGGTCCTCGTGGTCGCGGTGCAGAACTCGGTGCCGCACGCCCGCCTCGGGACCGCGACGTCGACGGCCACCTTCTTTCGGACGATCGGGGGCGCGTTCGGCGTCGCCGCGCTCGGCGCGGTGTTCAACAACCGGCTGCTCGCACAACTGCGCGGGAGCAAGCTGGGCGGCATCGTGAATCTGGTGAAGTCGGGCAGCATCGCGGCGAACCCAGCGCAGCTGAACAAGCTGCCGCCATCGGTCAAGGGCCCGGTCATCTCGGCCTTCAACCACTCGCTCCAGGACGTGTTCTTGATCGCGGTCCCCACCGCCTTCGTGGCATTCGGGCTGTGCTTCCTCATGCGCGAGGCGCCCCTGCGGACCACGGCGTTCGTCGCCCCGACGTCGCGCCACGACGCTGAGGATCACGTCGAGCTCCCCGCGCTCTGAGCCGACGCATCGGACACGGCAGGCGCGTCGGACGTAGCGTGTCGGCATGTGCCGAAACATCACCACCCTGCGAGGACTCGAGCCATCCGCGACGCCCCAGGAGGTCGAGGCCGCGGCGCGCCAGTACGTGCGAAAGGTGAGCGGGGTCCAAAAGCCCACGCCGTCGACCGACGAGGCGTTCGAGCAGGCCGTGGCGACGATCGCCGCCGCGACGGCGGTGCTGCTCGACGCGCTCCCGCCGCGTCGCCAACCGCCGAAGACCGTGCCGCCGCTGCGTCGTCTGGCCGAGTCGCGCCACGCCGCGGGCTCCTAGGGCCGCTCTCGATCGAGCGCGGCCCGAGCCCACGCGCAAGAGCGAGTAAAAGGGTCACATGGATCTCGACTACCACGTCTGGCGCTTCGACTGGGCAGGCTCGCCTGCCGAGATGGGTCATCGCGTCGGCGACCTCGCTCGCCGCGCCGAGGCCGTCGGCGTCCGAACCCTGTCGTTCATGGACCACTACTTCCAGATGGACATGGCCGCTCCCGCGACGGACCCGATGCTCGAGGGCTACACCGCGCTCGGCTTCGTCGCCGGTCAGACCGCTCGCCTGCGGTTGCGCCTGCTCGTGACGGGTGTCACCTACCGTCACCCGGGGCTCCTCGCCAAGATCGTGACCACCCTCGACGTGCTCTCCGGCGGTCGCGCGGAGCTCGGGATCGGCGCGGCGTGGTACGAGCGCGAGCATCTCGGCTTGGGCGTGACGTACCCGCCGACCGCGGAGCGCTTCGAGCGGCTGGAAGAGGCGATCAAGATCTGCCTGCAGATGTGGAGCGACGACGACGGTCCCTACCGAGGCGCGCACTACCAGCTCGACGAGACGCTCTGTCACCCAGGACCCGTGAGCGAGCCGAGGCCGCGGATCATGATCGGTGGCGGCGGCGAGCGAAAGACGCTCCGCCTCGTCGCCTCCTATGCCGACGCGTGCAACATCATCGGGCCACCGACCGAGCTCGCCCACAAGATCGACGTGCTGCGTCGCCACTGCGACGAGGTCGGCCGCGACATCCACGAGATCGAGATCACGACGATGTTCCGCGACCTTGGCGCCGCACCGTCGCCCGATGACATCCTGCGCAGCGCCGAGGAGTTCGCTCGCCTCGGTGTCGCGACGCTCGTGACCGCACCGGTCGGCGACGACCCCGCGGCGTCCCTCGAGGCGACGTTCGGCCCCGTCATCGATCGCCTGAGAGCCATCGAGCCCGCCCGGATCTGACGACACTCGTCATCGTGGGCGCTGCCCAGGCGTCACGGCGCCGCTTCGCGAGGATGCCCGGCAGCGTGCGGAGCCCGCCGAGGATCGCCCCGTCCACCAGGCCGCTCGCACGCGTCCGAAGCATGAAACACCCCCTCACGAATGCAAGGCGCGGACACTGCCAACGTGCTGGCGTCGGGTCACCTACGCGGCGAGTCGGTCATGCGAACGCGATCGACCGAGCGCGGCCGTGCCCCGGCATGACACCGGGACACGGCCGGCACCTAACTCGCCGCGATGCCTTCTGACGCGACAGGGAGGTTGTAGATCGTCTCGATCTGGGCGAGCGATCCTCCGGCCCCGATCGCGTAGCCGTCGAGAGTCCCCGCGCCGCCGCTCTCGACGTACAGGAAGCGCCCGTCGGGCGACACCACCGGGTCAGTCGTCCCCGCATGCGCGGTCGCCGCGGTCGCGGCGACGAGCTGCGGTGCCCCCGAGACGTTCTCGTCGAATGAGCTGACGGTTCCGCTGCCTGCGTTGTCACCGAAGAAGTAGCCGTTCGACGTCGCGATCCAGCACAGCGCCTTGGCGCCGTCCGACACCGTCCCGAGCGACGAGAGCGTGCCGTTGGCCTCAACGACGTACACGCTCACCGAGCTGTTCGATGCCTCGGTCGCGACGAGGTGGCCGGCGTTGTCGAACGTGAACGCGAAGGGGACCGCGTTGTTCGCAGCGGTGACGACCGGCGTCGCGGCGAGCTGGCCGTGGTCTCCGACCGAGTAGACCTCGAAGGAGTTGCTCGAGGCCTTGGTCGTGACGACGAGGTGCCGGCCGTCGGGCGTGTAGCCGACCTCGCCGGCCCCATGCAGGTAGTCCGGCGGCGTGGTGTTGCTGAGCCCGAGGGTGCGAACCTGCGCGCTGTGGGGGTCGACGAATCCTCCGAAGATGCGGAACTGCTCGACGGAGCCTGCGCCACCGCTGTTGAGGACCGCCAGGTATCTGCCGTGCGCGGCAACCGAGACCGGGAACTGCCCGCCCGAGGGAAGCTGCTGGAGGTAGGTGAGGTGCGTCCCTTCGACGGCGAAGACCGTGATCGTGTCGCTGCCCGCGTTCGTCGCGACCAGCTCGGCACCGTGGTTGATCAATGCGAGGCCGCCCTGGCTCGCGAGGGGGTCCGCGGTTGCCCCCGCAGCCGTCGCGCCGTTCCCGTTCGTCCGGTACCTGCCCGCGAAGGAGATGGTTCCGTCGGGCGCACGCCGGTAGCTGACGATCTGATTGCCGCTCGAGGCGTCGGTCTCGACGAAGAGCGCGTGGCCGTGCTCATGGAAGTGGC
>DATKGG010000056.1:0-48686 GCA_035510855.1 Acidimicrobiales bacterium | reverse complement strand
GAGGGCATCACGACGAGAGCCGAGCGATGGGCGCTCAAGCGCCTGTCGGGCATCATGCCCATCGAGACGCTGTGGCGATTCAACGCGAAGTTCTTCCCCGGGTGGCTGCCCCGCTACCTCGTGTATCCCGCGGCGGAGTCCTTCGTCCCCGTCGTCGTGTCGACGCTGCGCGCCGAATCGATCACCGAGCTGCCGATGATCGGCAGGTTCTTCACGAACGACCCGTCGAACCGGCCCGGCACCGTCGTGCCAGCGTCGCTGCTCACCTCGGAGCACGCGGAGCGATGAGCACGATCGACCTCGTCGCGCGCGACGCCGTGCCATTCACGGAAAATGCCAGTGCCGGCGGTACCATCGCCCCCGTATGGCGTGGCCGGGAGCACGTGACGACGAGGTCGTCGTCGCGTCGAATGTCCGGCTCGGACGCGCCGGGCGCCTCGAGATCGACCCAGGCCTTGCCGCGGCCGCGGACGCACGACTCCAGTCGGTCTGCGCCGAGCTCGGGATCCTGCTCGCGCGCCACGTCGAGCCGGTCTCGGTGCGCGTCCTGCCGTTCGGCGTCGAGCAGCTCGCCATGGTCCAGCTGCTCGACGCCTCGCCGGGCGGCCCGCAGCTCCATTCGGCGACGGGGCGCGGCGCGTCGCGGTCCGAGGCAGTCGCAGGGGCCGCAGTGCGCGCGATGACCGGGGGGCACAACGTCTTGGAGGCAGCCCTCCCCGGTGCGGTCGCCGAGGGCAAGGTCCGCTCGGCGGTCGTCTTCAGCGAGGGCGACGCGCCCGTGCGCTGGGGCCAGGCCGGTGACGAGGCGCGCCTGGCCGCGCTCTACGCGGTCGTCCCCCAGCTCGGCTCGTTCACCGCCACCACCGGTGCCGACACCTACCGCGTGCTGCGCCTGCCGGGCATCGGCGTCGCGCTCGTGTCCGAGGGCGCGAGCGCGGCCGCGTGGGTCGAGGGCTGGTTCTCGGCGCTGCTGCACGCGACCCAGTTCGCCCTTCGCTCGACGCAGCGCTCGACGAGCGTCGTGTCGACGGCTCGGGCCACCGACGAGGGCGCCGCGCGCGACGAGGTGCCCTCGAGCAGTGCGTCGATGCTCGAAGAGCTCGAAGAGGAGTGCCGTCGCATCCTGCGGGCCGCCCAGGACCAGGCCACCGAGATCAGGGCGGCCGCCGACCGCGACGCCGCCAGGTGGCGAGAGGTGGAGCGACGAGATGACCGCGGTCACAGCGACGCGGATGCCGAGCATCGCCGATCTCGACCTGACCGCGAGGGGCGCGATCGGGCACCACGACTCGACGACGCCGCTCGGGAGAGCGAGCGGCTCCTTCGCGACGCCGAGCGCACGCGGGAACGACTGCTCACCGACGCGCGCCGGGAGGTCGACACGCTTCGCCGCGAGACCGAGCGCGCGTGCGAGACGCTCCTCGCTGAGACCCGACGAGAGAGCGAAGAGCTGCGACGTGAGGCCGAGCGGGTCCGCACGACCATGATCGCCGACGCCAACCGCCACGCTGCCGAGCAACGGCGTGATGCCGAGCAGGCACGACGTGATGCCGAGTCCCAGCGGCATCGCCCTGCTCACGACGACGTCTCCGGCGAGCTCTTCGAGCGGCGGCACCGCGCCGACGACGTCGTCCGCGAGGCGCGGCGCGCCGCGGACGACCTGCTCCACGACGCACGTCGGACCGCCGAGGAGATCGTGCGCGACGCGACGCGGGCGCGCGAGCGCCTGGTCGACGAGCACGCGAGCCTCGCGCGCGCGTCCAGCGACAACGAGGGGCACCACGAGGCACCGAACGCCTGGGTACGCGAGGACCGACGCAGCCCCGCGACGCCGGTCGCCGCCACGCCAGCACGCGTCGAGGCGCCACCGCCGGCCGGCCAGGCAGTCCCATCGGCCGAGGAGGCGCGGCTCGCCGCGATGGCACTCCTCGCTGCGGCCGCCGAGTCGATCGCAGCGATGTCGGTGATCCTCGGTCGCACGGCCGGTGCGTCCGGCAACGCGGGAGGGCCTGAGCGGGCCGCCGAGGAGACGGACCCCTTCAAGGACGTCCCGGGGCTGTTCTTCGGCGCCTGAGCCCCGATCCCGCCTACACGTCGTCGCTGGCCGGTGGCTCCTCGCCCTCGGCGCGCTGCCCCGAGGACCAGCTCGTGAGCAGCTCTCCGTCGATCGAAACCATCTCGACGCGCTCGACGTCGTCGCCGAGCACGGCTCGGACCTTGTGCACGAGGTCCGTGACGGCATCGTCGTGCCCAGGTGTCTCGAGGGGCGGCACGCTCGATGTCCCCTCACGGCCGTTCGTCGAGGTGCTCGGCCATGCGGCCGGCGTCGTGACCTCGCGGGGTGCGATGACGGCGGCTCGAGGGGGGTCGCTCGCCGGCGCGGGAGCCGGCGGTGCCGGCTGGCTGGCTGTCGCGGCCGATGGCGCCTCGGGCGTCGCGGGTGCCATCGCGGGCGAGCTGGGCGACGAGCTCGTCGTGCGGATCTGTCCGCCCGCCACCCATCGACGAAGCTGCATGAGCGCGGCGTCGTCGGTCGGCTCCCACTTGCTCCCTGCGATCGCCGCGGCCAGGGCGTCGAGAACGTCGGGGTCGGACTCGCGCGCGAGCAGCTCGCAGAGCATCACCGAATGGATCGAGAGCATCTCGTCGGTGACCTTGTCGAGGGCGTCGCGACGCGTCTGGGGATTGGGGCTCTCGAGTCGGCTTCGCAGCGCGCGTGACGCGCGCTCGCGCTTCGCGCTGCGCCAGATGACCCACGCGATCAGCGCGGCGATCACGAGCGGCACCGCCGCGATCAGGTAGATCGCCCCCGTGCCGAGCCGGACGCCTGCGAGTGTGCCAAAAACAGCTGTCAGCCGCACGTGCGTGGTCCAGACCGCGGTCGGTGCCGAGCGACGACGCCATTGCGCCGTCGCGGGGATCGTTGCGCTGTCCCCGAGACCGTCGTGCTCCTCACGTTCGCTCCCTGCAGCCCGTTGGCAGAGGCCATCGCGGACCGACTCCCGCTCAAGGCGACGTCGCCTCTCGGCGTCGAAGTGTACCCATCGCGATCGCTCGCGTTCGGTGGCGTGCGGGACCGGTGCCCGGACGCACTTGACGCACCGAGCGCGGCGCCGCGCGTGGCGAGAACTCGACGAACCACGCGACACGAAGGGTGCGGTCGTGGTTGTATGTTTGCAGTGCCTTGCGACCGCGAGGTTGCTGCTCGGTGTTCACCGAGGTGGTCCTCCTGCATGCCCTTGCGTGGCGGGCCACGTCCGTGCACGGACGCACGACGCACCGCGCGACGCGGCCAGGCGTTACCCGAAGGTGAAGTCGTAGGCGCGCACGCCCGGTGACACCGTGAGGCGTAGCAGCCCCGAGGCCTCCCCCGAGCCCGCGTACAGCGTGTACAGGTCAGGGTAGCCCGTGACGCGGATCGTCGTGGCCGGCGCGCCGTTGACACTGACCGCGACCGTGCCGTTGCCGCCGAGGACCAGGTACACGTCGGTCGCGAGGAACTCCAGCGCGAGGACCGCGTGGGTGCCCGCGGTCGCCTCTTGGTCCTGGACGTCCCAGTTGCCACCGTAGGCGACGAAGTCCTGGGGCACCGGATTCGGCAGCGTGTAGGCCGACATCGAGTTCTGGACCAGGGTGTTGTCGATGTTGTTGGCGTAATACGAGCTCTCGTAGCCGAGATAGCTCTCGGGCGTCGTCGGCAGCGTTGGCGTCTCGTTCGGCACGTCGGTCGGCGGCGGCAGCTTCGTCACGCCGCCAGCGACGAGCAGCGCTCGGATGTCGGCCTCGGTCGTCGAGTAGTCGCCCTCGCCGACCGAGGTGTGCCGCACGACGCCGTGCTGGTCGATCAGGTACTCCGCGGGCCAGCTGTTGTTCCGATACGCCGTCCAGGTCGCCAGGTTGTCGTCGACCGCGACCGGATAGGTGATGCCGAGCGAGTTGGCCCCTGCCGCGACGTTCGAGACCACGTGCTCGAAGGCGAACTCGGGGGCCGAGACGCCGACGACCACGAAGCCGTCCTTGTGGTAGCGCTGATACCACGACTCGACGTGAGGGATCGACCTGCGGCAGTTGATGCACGAGTACGTCCAGAAGTCGACGAGGACGACCTTGCCCTTGAGCGACGCGAGCGAGAGCGGCGCGTCCTTCGTGGTGTTCAGCCACGCGGTGATCCCCGTGAAGGCGGGGGCCGTGCCCTCCATCGGCAGCTTCGCGGCGTCGCTCTTGCCCTGCGTCGCGACGAACGTGTTGGCGCCCTCGCCTGAGATGCGGTTGAGCTGCGTCTGGATCGAGGGGCTCACGAGAGCATTGAGCCCGAGGCTCGGGACGGTGTCTTGGATCGAGGTCAACGCCCCCGTCGCGATCAGGATCGCCATCGCGCCGATGAACACCCCCGAGATCTGTCGCGCCGCCCTCGCGTGGGTGCGGATCACCGACCACCGTGCGGCGAGTCGCTGGCTCGAGAGCGCGAGGATGAGGAGTGGCACCGCGACCCCGGCGGCGTAGGCGATCGTGAGCGCCGCCGAGCTCCACGTGATCCGGTGCCTCGACGCCGAGACCGTGATGGCGGCGAGGATGGGGCCCGCGCACGGGGCGAAGCCGAGGCCGAGCCCCGCACCGAGCAGCACCCCGCTCGCGGTGCCGGCCCCGACCTTCGGCGTCACCGAGAGCCGGGCGAACGGACGCTCGATGAGCGCCCCGATGGGCTCGATGGTCAGGCCGAGTGCCAGCAGCAGCAACAGCGCGATGCCGATGTCGGTGAGGAGGTCCTGGGGCAGGCCGAGCGCGGAGAGGACGACGACGCCAAGAAGGGTCGCGGCGGCAAAGGTGATCGTCAGGCCCGCGACGATCGCGACCGCCCGGCGCCGCCCGCCGGTCGTGCCGCCCGCGAACACGACCGGGAGCACCGGGAGCACGCACGGGGAGATCACCGTCACCAGCCCGGCGACGAATCCGACGAGGAGCACGGTCAGCATGGTCGAGGTCCAGTCCCGCCGCGCCTCCCCGGCGTTACAGCCGCGACCGTGCCGATCTCACACCCCGAAGCCGCCGAAGTGGCCCTTGGCGCGCAGCGCGTCGAAGAACCCCGGGTCGTAGGCGCCCTCGGGGTCGGCGCGCACCATCTCGTCGAGGTCCTTCGCGTCTTGGCCGACGAGGATCCGCCAGCGCCTGGCACGGACGCCGTCGAGGATGATCGTGGCGGCCTCGGCAGCGGTCACGGGCGCGGCGTCGCGGAAGAGCTCCCCGAACGCCTGCATGCCCTTGCGGAGATCCTCGTCGGAAACCCCGTCGACGGGCGTGCCGAACGCGGCCAGCTGCACGCGGACGCGCTCGAGGTCCTCTGGCGTCAGGTGCTCGGCGTCCTGGCCGAGCGCCTGGGCGGAGTTGAGCACGATCGAGGTGCCGATGTGGCCCGGCATGACGACCGAGGCGCGCAGGTGCGGGGCGTTGAGCCGGAAGTCGCACATGAGGGCCTCGGTGAAGCCGCGCACCGCGAACTTCGCGGCGCTGTAGGACGTGTGCGGCGAGTTGGGGCCGATCGACGCCCACAGGCCGTTCACGCTGCTCGTGTTCACGAGGTGGCCCTCGTCGGCGGCCATGAGCATCGGCAGGAACGTCCGCGTCGAGTAGTAGACGCCGAAGAAGTCGACGTTGAAGACCCTCTCCCACGCCTCGCGGTCGTCGTGCACGAAGGAGCCGCCGCCCGCGATGCCGGCGTTGTTGAAGACGAGGTGCACGTGATCAGTCGCGAGCTCGCGCTCGACGGCCCCGCGGAACGCGACGAGCTCAGACTCCTTGGACACGTCCGCTACGAACGTCACGACCGTCGTTCCCTTCGGCGCGGCCTCCCGTGCAAGCGCGGCGGTCTCGCCGAGCGCCTCGGCGGACACATCGCACGTCGCGACGCTGCAACCCTCGGCCGCGAGCTGGCGCACCAGCTCTCGTCCCATGCCCGTGCCACCGCCCGTGACGACGCCAATCCTGCCGGCAAAGTTGTCCATCATCGACCCCTGTCGCGCGCCGCGGGACGACCGCGGGCCCGGCGTCTGCGGGCATACAACGGTACCGCGCCCCGCGCGAGGCGCTCGAGGCGGTCAGCCCCTCGCGCGGCGGGCGATCGCGCGGGCGAGTCGATCCGCCGCCGCGTCGCCATGGTCGAGGAACAAGAACGGCTCGATGAGCTCGACCTCGATCAGGGTCGGGCCGCTCGCGGTCGCCACCAAGTCGATGCGCGCGAAGCACAACGGTGACGCGAACGGCACGGCGGCGAGCGTCGCGGCGGCCACCGAGCGCTCCGCGCTGCTCGGCTCGACGCGCTCGACGCCGACGGGTCCCGACGGCGTGTCGGTCGCCTCGAGGTTGATCGGCGCGTGCTTGCGCACCGCGTGGCTCACCTCGCCGTCGATCACGACGACGTCGGTCTCCCCGATCGTCGCGACGGTGTCCACGTAGGGCTGGACCATGGCGAGGCGCCCCTGGGACCCGAGCGCGTCCACGTGCGCCCTCGCGGCGTGGGCATCGCCTGGCGAGAAGCGCTTGGCGCCGCGCGAGCCGCCGCCGACCGTGGGCTTGACCACGAAGTCGCCGTCGGGGAACGCGGCGTCGGCGCCACGCCGTGCATAGGTCGTCTCGATCGTCGGCACCCCGCGCGCCGCGAGGCCGTCCAGGTAGCGCTTGTCGGCGTTCCACACGACGACGTCGCCGGGGTTGATGAGCCGCTCGACGGAACCTGCCCACGCCACGAACTCCTCGTAGTGCAGCGGGTAGTCCCACGTCGAGCGGATGACCGTGGCAGCGAAGCTCCCCCAGTCGACATCCTCGTCGTTCCACGCTGCTCGCACCGCGCGCACGCCCTCGCGCGCCAGGGCCCCGGTCAGCGCCGGCTCGTCGGGGTCCTCGGTGAGCCGGTTGGTCGCGATCGCGACGTCGATCACGGGTGGAAGAGCATGGTGGCGCGCGTCGTGAGCTCGACGAGCGGGCCAGCCCACACCCCGAAGACGACCGTCGGCACGACGCACGCCGCGATCGCGACCGCCGTGGCGAGCGGGACCGTGGCGTCGTCACGGGCGGGCGCTGGGCCGTACTCCTCGGCGTGGTCCACGAGCTCGCCGTCACGGGTGTCCTCCAAGAGGATCCCCGAGCCGAGTGCCGCGAGCCGTGCGGCGGGCCGCGAGGTCGCCAGCGTCGGCGCCGCCGGGGCGGTGGGGCTGACGTCCACGGGCGCGGCGTAGGTGAGGACGACGACGCGCAGGTAGAAGTAGCCCGAGATCGCCGTGGCGACCATCGCGATCACCCCGAGGGCGACGCCCGGCCAGCCGAGGTGCTCGACGGCGGACTCGATCACGCCCAGCTTGGCCAGGAACCCCGTCGTGAACGGCACGCCCGCCTGGGCGAGCAGGAGCACGGTGAACGAGCACGCGAGCAGCGGGCGCCGCTTCGCGAGGCCCCGGTAGCTCGTGAGGTCCTCGCGGCCATCGGCCGAGACCACCGTCACGACGGCGAAGGATCCGATGACCAAGAGCGCGTAGGTCGCGAGGTAGAAGAGGGCCGCGGCCGTGCCACGCGGCGACGCGGCCCACAGGGCGAGGAGCACGAAGCCTGCGTGGCTGATCGACGAGTAGGCGAGCATGCGCTTCACGTTGCGCTGCACGGTCGCCATCCCCGCGCCCACGAGCATGGAGAGGGCGGCGAGCGCGAAGACCATGGGGCGCCACCCGTCCTGCTGGGTGAACAGCCCCGAGGCGAGCACGCGGAGCACCGCGGCGAACGCACCCACCTTCACGATGGCTGCCATGAAGCCGACGACGGGCGTCGGCGAGCCCTCGTAGACGTCGGGCGACCAGACGTGGAACGGCACTGCGGCGACCTTGAAGGCGAACCCGACGAGCAGGAGCGCGGTCCCCGCCAACAAGAGCCCCTGGTTGCGCAGCACGTTGGTCGAGAGGAAGTCGGCGAGCTGTCCGAGCTGGGTCGTCCCCGTCGCGCCGTAGACCAGGGCGATCCCGTAGACGAAGATCGCCGACGAAAAGCCGCCCAGCAAGAAGTACTTCATGGCCGCCTCACCCGAGCGCGCCGAGCGGCGGTCGAAGGCGGCGAGCACGTAGAGCCCGATCGACATGATCTCGAGCCCGAGGAAGATGACGACGAGGTCGTTCGCCTGGGCCATCATGATCGCCCCGGCGACCGACGCGAGCGCGAGCACGTGCAGCTCGACGCCCTCGATCCGCTCCCGGTTGAGCCAGCCGTCCGCGACGAGGGCCGAGAGCGCGAGCGACACGGCGAGCACGAGGATCGCGACGACGCTGAACCCGTCCTCGATGATGACGTGGGCCATGGTCGTCGACGGCCCGTGCCGCGAGATGTCCACCCACTGGGCGACGCAGTCGACGACGACGCACGCGCTCGCGATGACGGTGACGCCGGTGCCGACCGACGAGCGCAGCCGCCCGGGCACGAGCGAGCTCGCGAGGAGCAGCCCGACGGCGGCGACCGTGAGGATGATCTCGGGCAGGATCACGATGTAGTGGACCGAGGGGATCGCGACGGTGTTCATCGGAGCCCCACGCTGGTCGTCGTGAGTCCTGCCGCGTGGAGGTGCGCGAGGAGGTGCACGACCGAGGGCAGGATCCGGTCGAGCACGAGCTTCGGGTACACCCCGAGCACCACCATGATCGCGAGCAGCGGGACGAGCACGGAGCGCTCGCGCACGTCGAGGTCGCTGATCGACGCGCCCGCGGGGGTGACGAGCGTGCCCTGGAAGACCTGCTGGTAGGCCCACAAGAGGTAGATCGCGGCCACGATCACGCCCAACGTCGGGATGACTACCCACCACCCCTGGGCCCCGAAGAACCCGATGAGCACGAGGAACTCGCTCACGAAGCCGTTGAGCCCGGGCAGCCCGATCGAGGCAAGCATCGCGACGGTGAAGCACGCAGCGAGGATCGGCGCGGGCCCCTGGATGCCCCTGACCCCGGTCACGAGCGACAAGCCGGTGCGCTTGGCGAGGAAGCCGACGAGCAAGAAGAGTGCGGTGGTCACGATCCCGTGGTTGAACATGAGGAGCACCGCGCCCGAGACGCCCGCCTGGTTGAGCGACACGATGCCCAGGACGACGAAGCCCATCTGGGCGAGCGAGGAGTACGCGAGCAGTCGCTTCAGGTCGCTCGAGCCGCAGGCGACGACCGCGCCGTAGAGGATCGAGGCGATCGCGAGGGCGAACAACCAGGGGCCGACGGTGACCAGGGCGTGCGGGAACAAGGTGATGTCGAAGCGCACGATGCCGTAGGTGCCGAGCTTGGCGAGCAGTGCGGCGAGCACGACGGAGCCGGACACGGGCGCCTCGGAATAGGCATCCGGCGACCAGGTGTGGAACGGGAAGAGCGGGGACTTGACCGCGAACGCCGCGGTGAACGCGAGGACCAAGAGCACGCCCGTCGTGCCGTTGAGGTGCGTGGACGACAGGGCAGTCAACGAGAACGTGAGGGCACCGCCGGCCTGAGACTGGTGCAGGAACGCGACAACGAGGATGCCGACGAAGAGGAACGCGGAGCCGACGAGCGTGTACACGAAGAATTTCATCGCCGCGGCAGGGCCTCGCCGCTGGTCGCCCCAGCCCGCGATGAGGAAGTAGGCGGGCACGAGCGTGAGCTCGAAGAACAAGAAGAACAAGAGCACGTCGAGGCTGGCGAAGCTGCCCACGGTCGCTGACTCCAAGAGCAGCAGCCACCCGATCGAGGCGCGCGTGCGGTGGCGCTCGGGCGCGCCGAGGATCGCGATCGGGACCACGATCGCGGTGAGCACGATCAGGAGCACCGAGATCCCGTCGACGCCCGCGCGCCAGAACAGCCCGAACGGCGCGGCGAGCACCTGGGTCGAGGCGTCCTGGAACACCGCACCGTTGGGGTGGTACCCGATCGCGAGCAGGGCGGCACCGACGAGCTCGGCGATCGCGATGGTCGCGCCCACCATCGTGGCCACGCGCCCCTCGAGCCGTGGCACGAGGGCGAGCACACCCGCACCGACGGCGGGCAGGACGACGAGCGCGATGAGGAGTGCCGAGGACTGCACGATCAGAAGGTCCTTGCGAGCAGGTAGGCGAGCAGCAGCGCCGTGCCGATGGCGAAGAGGAGCGCGTAGCTGCGCACGTAGCCGTTCTGGAGCCCGCGGAGCTGACGGGCGGCCCGACGCGCGAGTGTGGCGACGCCGAGTACCGCGCCGTCGATCACGAGCGGGTCGACCACCTCGGCGGAGGCCCTGGCGACGCGCTCGGCGGGCCGGCCGAGCACGGCGTCGTAGGCGTCGTCCCAGTACCAGGCCCGGGCGAGGAACTGCGGTGTGAGGGCCGGGCGCTGCACCCGACCGCGCCACAGCCACCACGCGATCGCGAGGCCGACGACCGCCACGACGCCGTCGATCGCGATGAGCGAGTCGCTCGACGCGCTCGACAGGGGGGCGAGGTGCGTGCTTGCGAACACGGGGGACAAGAACCGATCGAGCGCGGGGCCGAGGATCCCCGCGAGCGCGGCGCACGCGGCGAGCACGACGAGCGGGAGGCGCATGACCCAGGGCGACTCGTGCGGCGTCGCGAGGGCCGGACGACCGCCCACGGCCTTCAAGAAGCGCGGGTCACCGGTGAAGGCGAGCACAAAGAGACGCGTCATGTAGTACGCGGTGAGGAGAGCCGCGACGAGCCCGATCGCCCACAGGGGCTTGGAGTACGCCCACGCGCCCTTCAACACGTCGCCCTTCGCGAAGAAGCCCGAGAACGGCGGGACGCCGGCGATCGCGAGCCAGCCGATGACGAACGTGGCGAAGGTCCAGGCCATGACTGTCCGCAGACCGCCCATCCGGCTCAGCTCCTGCTCGCCGTCGAGGCCGTGGATGACCGAGCCCGCGCCGAGGAACAAGAGCCCCTTGAAGAAGGCGTGGGCCACCATGAGGAAGATGGCCGCGGCGTAGGCGCCCGAGCCGACGGCGAGCACCATGAAGCCGATCTGGGAGACCGTCGAGAACGCGAGGACCTTTTTGATGTCCGACTGCGCCGTCGCGATCGTCGCGGCGACGAATGCCGTGGCCGCGCCCACCACCGCGATCGTCGCGCGACCCGACGAGGTGAGCACCAGTAGGTGGCTCATGCGGCAGAGCAGGTACACCCCCGCGGTCACCATGGTCGCGGCGTGGATGAGCGCGGACACGGGGGTTGGGCCCTCCATGGCGTCGGGGAGCCAGTTGAACAGCGGGATCTGCGCGGACTTGCCGGCAGCGGCGAAGAGCAGCGCGATCGCGACGAGCGTCACCTGGGTCCCGGTCAACGTCGACGCCCCCGCCGCGATCCCGAGGTACGTGAGCGTGTGGAGGTGGGTGAACAGGACGAACATCGCAACGAGCATCCCGACGTCGCCGATCCGGTTGTAGAGGAAGGCCTTCTTTCCCGCCGACGCGGCGCTGTCGCGGTCGAAGTAGAACGCGACGAGCCAGTACGAGCACACCCCGACGCCCTCCCACCCGACGAAGGTGAGCAAGAGGTTGTCGGCCAGCACCAGTAGCAGCATCGAGAACACGAAGAGGTTGAGGTAGACGAAGAACTTCGTGAAGTCGCGCTCCTTGTGCATGTACGCGATCGAGTACAAGTGGATGAGCGCCGACACGCCGGTGACGAAGAGGCACATGGTCACCGAGAGCGGGTCGATCAGGAGCGCGACCTTCACCTGGTACGACCCGATGGGGAGCCAGTCGAAGAGGGTCTCGGTTATCTCGCGGTTGTGGTGCCCGAGCAGGCCGATCCAGGTGACGACCGCGACGACGAACGCTGCGGCGATCGCAGCGGTGGCGACCCAGCCGGCGACGGGCTCACCGAGCCGGCGGCCGAACGCGACGAGCACCACGAAGCCACCGAGGGCGCACGCGAGCATCCAGGGGGCGGCGTAGACCATCTCAGCCCTGCAATTCGTGAAGATCGTCGACGATCGCGCTGTGGCGCTTCCGGAAGATCGCCACGACGATCCCGAGGCCCACCGTGACCTCTGCTGCCGCGACGACGAGCACGAAGAACACCGTCGCCTGGCCGCCGACGTCGTGGAGGACGCGCGCGAACGTCACGAGTGCGAGGTTGGCGGCGTTGAGCATGAGCTCGATGCACATGAACATGACGAGCGCGTTGCGTCGAACGAGCACGCCGGTCGCGCCGATCCCGAAGAGGAGCGCCGAGACGATGAGGTACCACGCCGCGGGGATCGTCACGTCAGCTCCTCGCCGGCCGCGACGGCGTGCTCGTCGGCGCGCGGCACCGCGTCGAGCGAGGCGGGCGGGCGCCGCGCCAGCAGCACCGCGCCCACGACCGCGATGATGAGCAGGAGCGCGGTCGCCTCGAATGCGAAGAGATAGGACGTGAAGATCACCTTGCCGAGGGCGCCCACGTCGTTGGACGGGTCCGTGGGCGCGATCACGCTCGTGGCCCCCGAGTACCACCCGCCCGCGGCCATCAGCGCGATGAGACCGCCCGTGACAACGGCGACCGCGCCGACGGCGAGCGGGCGCTGGCCCGAGAGCGGCTCGAGGCGGATCGACTCGTTCCGGTCGACCCCGAGGAACATGATGACGAACAAAAAGAGGATGACGATCGCACCCGCGTAGACGATGATCTGGACCGCGGCGAGGAAGTTCGCCTGCTGCTCGACGAACGCGAGCGCGATCCCGATCAGGGTCGCGATCAGGTTGAGCGCCGAGTGGACCGGGTTCTTGGACGCCACGACGCCGACGGCGCCACCGAGGATGATCGCTGCCGAGGCGATGAAGACGAGGACGTCAGGGACCGTCCGGGCGGTCGCGAGCACGCCCGTCACGCCTTCCCGCGGCGCCCGGGCCGCCGAACGGTGCGGTCGCCCGCGTACAGGTGGTTCTCGAGCACGTCGCGCACCGCGAGCGTGCCGGTCGCCTCGTCGTCGCGAGCGTCGGACTGGCCGCCCTCCGGCGCGCGCACGCCGTAGCCGAGCTCGCCGGACCACTGCACCACGCCCTCGAACTCCGCGGCCCCCGACGGCGACGTCGCGCGCATCCAGCCCGAGGTGTGCTCGTCCTCGCCCTCTCGCCAGTCCTCCCACGGGAGGCGCTGGGGATGCCCGTCGTCGTCGACCAAGAGCTCGCGCTTGGTGTAGATGGCGTCCGCGCGATTGGTGAAGGAGAACTCGAACATCTTCGTCTCGGTGATCGCCTCGGTCGGGCATGCCTCGACGCACAGGTCACAGTGGATGCACCGAAGGTAGTTGATCTCATAGACGTAGCCGTAGCGTTCGCCGGGCGACACGGGGTGGTCCGGCGGGTTGTCGAGCCCGCGCACGTAGATGCAGTCCGCGGGGCACACACCGGCGCACAGCTCGCAGCCGATGCACTTCTCCATGCCGTCCTCGTAGCGGTTGAGCACGTGTCGGCCGTGCTGGCGCGGCTGCTTGGGGCGCTTGACCGCGGGGTAGCTCCTCGTCACTCGGCGGCGCGCGAGGTGCCGGATCGTGAGCGAGAAGCCCTTGAAGAACGCGAGCTCCTTGCGCTCGAGGTCGTCGTGCTGGACGTCGTCGTGCTTGACCTCGTCGCCCTGGTCCTCGCGAGGCTTGCGGTCGCTCACGGCGTCTGGTCCCCGTCGCTGAGGCGACGGATCACCCACGGCGGCACCGGCCGCTCGGCGACCGGGTCCAAGATGGCGTCGTCGCCCTTCTCGCGCGCGTCGCCCAGCTGGAACGCGCGGGCCAGGAGGGCCGCGCCCACCAACACGAAGGCCGAGGTGACGAGGCCCCACGCCACGCCGATCCGGAAGCCGGCGATGAGCAGGAGCCACGCGAAGGAGATCGGGATCAGCTGCTTCCACCCGAGCGACATGAGCTGGTCGTAGCGGAAGCGCGGCAGCGCACCGCGGGCCCAGACGTAGCAGAAGCAGAAGATCGTCGTCTTGAGCACGAACCAGATGATCGGGAACAGCCAGTTGAGGTGCGCGACGTTCGGGTGCCAGCCGGCCGGGCCCCCGAAGAACAGCGTGACCATGATCGCCGACATCGTGATCGTGTTCATGAACTCGGCGAGGAAGAACAACGCGAACCGGAGCGAGGCGTACTCGGTGTGATAGCCGCCCACGAGCTCGGACTCCGCCTCCACCGTGTCGAAGGGCGGGCGGTTCACCTCCGCGGTGATCGCGATCAGGAAGACCGCGAAGGGGACGACGCCGAGCCGGATCACGTTCCAGTGCCAGAAGCCTTGGCCCTGGGAGGCGACGATCCCGGTGGTCGACAACGTGCCCGCGATCAGCACGACCGTCGCGGTCGAGAGGCCAAGGGCGGCCTCATAGGAGATCATCTGGGCGCTCGCGCGCACCGAGCTCATGAGCGGGTACTTAGAGCCCGACCCCCAGCCCGCGAGGATGACGCCGTAGACGCTGATGCCTGACATCGCGAGCAGGAGAAGGATGCCGATCGGCGGGTCGGACACCTGAAGGTAGAACTGGTGGCCGCCGATCGTGACGAGGCCTCCGATCGGCACGATGCAGAACGTGATGAGCGCGGGGATGAGCACGAGGTAGGGCGCGAGCTTGTAGACGAACCGGTGCGAGTCCCGCGGGACGAGGTCCTCCTTGAAGAACAGCTTGATCCCGTCAGCCAGCGTCTGGAGGATGCCGAACGGCCCCCATCGCTGCGGTCCGATCCGGCTCTGCATGTCCGAGATGGCCTTGCGCTCGAACCAGATCATGAGCATGACCGACACCAGCAGCACCACGAACGCGACGATGACCTTGATCGCGACGATGAGGAGCACGACCCAGTGCACGCCCCCGGCGAAGAGCGGGTCGCTGACTGTCAGCAGGGACGTCACAGCGACTCCATCCTGACCTCGGTCACGAGCTGGTCCGGGTCAATGAACCTCGCCGCGACACGGTCGGCCACCCCGGGCGCGTCGAGGTTGAGCCCGATGCACACGGTGCCCTTGATCACCGACGGATCCGCCACGGCGCGCAGCACCGCGACGGTGCGCGACGAGCGGATCCGGACGTCGACGCCGTCGGGCGCGCCGATCCGGTCGAGGTCGTAGGGGTTCGCGCGAAGCGAGGCGGTCTCCACGAGCGCGTGCAGGCTGGGCGACGCCTCGACCGCCGCACCGCGGTCGTAGAGCCGTCGCACCGCGACGAGGCGCAACGAGTACGCGTCGTGCGGCGGGGTGGCGAACGACTCGGCGACGCCGAGCACGTCAGAGGTGCCGAGGGCGCTCGGCGCTCCCGATGTCGCCGTCGGGTCCACGGGCAGGCCGACCGCGCCCGCAGGGGAGCGCAGGCCGTCGAGTCCGGGTGACTGCACGCCGGGGAAGGCCATGGGATCGAGCGCGCCGCGCGGGGCCGCGGCCCCCCGTCCGATCACCGAGCCGTCGTCGGCCCCCCGCAGCACGCCCGTCGTGATCCCCGCGTGCGTCGCGCACGCGTCGGCGATCTCGTCGGTCAGCAACGCCACGTCGGTCTCGACGTCGCCGCCACCCAAGGCCGCGATGAGCTCGGCGGCGATGTCGGTGTCCGGCCAGGCCTGCCCAGGGGCGGCGAGCTTCTGGCCGAGGCGCAGGACGCGACCCTCGAGGTTCGTCGTCGACCCGTCGCGCTCGTGCGCCACGGACGCAGGCAGGACGACCGAGGCGTGCGAGAGGGCAGGCCCGCCATGACCGGTCACCACGACGACGTCGCTCGCACGCACGAGTGCGGCCTCTGCGAGCGCCGGATCGACCGCGTCAGCGAGCGGGTCGCAGCCGAGCAGCACGACACAGGTCTGTGAGCCGTCGGCGAGCGCGCGCAGCTGCGCGATCGCGTCGCGCCCGTCGTTCGTGGGCGCCCCGCCCCAGCGCTGCTCGAACCATGCCCTGGCCGCGTCGCGCCGAACGCGACCAGGCAGGAGCCCCGGCACGAGCCCGAGATCGATCGCGCCCGCGACGTTGGCTCGGCGCAGGCCCACCAAGAAGCGGGCGCGGGGCAGTGCGCGTGCCAGGCGTCGGATCGCCGCCTCGACGACGAGGCCGGACTCCGCGACGTTCGGGCGTCCCACCACGACGACGACGCCCTCGCCGTCGGGCGACAGCGCCTCACGGGCACGGTCGAGCTGGACCGCGTCGAACGACGCGCCCTCGGGGTTCGTCGCGAGGCGCCGCGCCGCCTCTTCATCGCCGAGCAGCGCGTCGACCACGTCGGGCGCGTCGCCAGGTCGGACTCGGAGCGACGCATGGCAGGACCGCGACAGGCGCGTGGACGTGGCCGCGAGCTCGACGAGCACGGTCGACTTCGCCATCGCCGCCTGGCGCAGGCGCAAGAACAGCACGGGGAGCTCGTCGTGCAGGTCGCCGGCCATGAGCAGCACGGTGCGCGCCGACGCGGCGTCCTCGATGGTCGCCCGCGGCAGTCCCGCGACCAGCACTGGGTCGAGGCCGTCGCCGAGCTGGGCGTCGACGTTGTCGGTCCGCACGACGCCCTTCAGCAGCCGTGCCCACTGGTACTGCGCCTCGTTCGTGAGGGCCGCTCCCCCGATCGCGCCGACGCCATCGGGCGTGGACGCCGACGCGCGCCGGATCGCGTCCGCCGCGGCGCCGATCGCCACACCCCAGGACACCTCGACGAGCTCGCCGTCTCGGCGGACCAAGGGGACCGTCACCCGGCGCCGCGGCGAGGTGAGCGGGAGGGAGGGCTCGTCAGGCTCCTGGCCGTTCGTCGCCTCGTAGGCGAACCTGCCCTTGTCGCACAGCCAGCCGTGGTTGATCGGCTCGGAGTCCACGCCGAGGAGCCGGGTGATCCGGTCGGCCGAGGACTGCACCGCGACCCGGCAGCCCACCGAGCACGTCGTGCAGGTCGACTCGACTTGGTCGAGGTCCCACGGGCGCGCCGTGAAGCGGTACGGCGTCGCGGTGAGCGCACCGACCGGGCAGATCTGCACGGTGTTGCCCGAGAAGTGCGAGGTGAATGGCTCCGTCGGGAACACGGCGACCTCGACGAGCTCGCCACGACCGGCGAAGTCAATCTCCGCCTCGCCGGCGACCTCCGCGGCGAAGCGCGTGCAGCGGCTGCACTGGATGCAGCGCTCGCGGTCGAGGAGCACGAGGTCCGACAGCGCGATCGGCTTCGCGAAGTGGCGCTTTTCCTCGAGGAACCGCGTGTCCCCGGGGCCGTGGGCGAGCGTCTGGTCCTGCAGCGGGCACTCGCCGCCCTTGTCGCACACCGGGCAGTCGAGGGGGTGGTTGACCAAGAGGAACTCCAAGACCCCGTCTTGTGCCTTCTTCACCTTGTCCGAGGTGGTGACCACGCCCATGCCGTCGGCGACGGGAACGAAACACGCCGGTTGCAGCGTCGCGCCACGAGGGCTGTCGATCTCGACGAGGCACATGCGGCACACCCCGACCGGCGCCATCCGCGGGTGGTAGCAGAATCGAGGTATGTAGGTGCCCGCGCGCTCGGCGGCGGCGATCACCATCTCGCCGGGCCGGCCCGTAACCGTCCGGCCGTCGAGCGTGAACGAGACGGGTGCGCCGTCGGCGTCAGCCATAGGTGCAGCCTCCGTGCTCGACGTGGGCGAGGAACTCGTCCTTGCACAGGGAGATCGCTGACACGATCGGCTGTGGGATCGACGGTCCAAGCGGGCAGATGGTCGTCTGCTGGGGTGGCCAGCTGAGCCCCGGGGCGATGTTGTCGCACACGTCGAGCAAGAGATCGATGTCCTCGATGCGACCGCCGCCGGTCTCGATCCGGTGAAGGATCCGCTCGAGCCAGCCCGCTCCCTCGCGGCACGGCGTGCACTGGCCGCAGGACTCGCGCTGGAAGAACTTCGTGAGCCGCCACGCGGCGCGCACCGAGCAGTCGTTGGTCCCGAGCACGATGACCGACCCCGAGCCGAGCATCGAGCCGTGCTCGGTGACCTCGTCCTGGCCGAGCGGAACGTCGAGCAGGTCGGGGCCGAACCAGGGCGACGACGCGCCGCCGGGGATCACGGCCTTGATCGCGACGTCATCGGTCGTGCCCCCGCCAAGGGCGGGGTCGTAGATAAGGTCGCGGAAGGTGTTGTGCACCATCTCGAGCTCATAGACACCCGGGCGCCTCACGCGACCCGACAGGGCGAACAGCCTCGTGCCGGTCGAGCGTCCCTTGCCGAGCGCCGCGAACGCCCGGCCGCCGTTCGCGACGATCCACGGGACGTTGGACAGCGTCTCGACGTTGTTCACGACGGTCGGCTGGCCGTAGAGGCCGATCACGGCCGGGTAGAACGGGGGCTTGATCCTCGGAAAGCCGCGCTTGCCCTCCAAGGACTCGAGCAGCGCGGTCTCGTCGCCGGAAATGTACGCACCCGCGCCGGGGTGCACGACGACGTCGAGGCTGAAGCCCGAGCCGAAGATGTCGCGCCCGAGCGCGCCGTGCGCGTACGCGTCGTTGACCGCGGTCAGCACGCGCTCGAGGCCGAGCGCGAACTCGCCACGGACGAAGATGAACGCCCTCGTCACCTGGAGCGCCCAGGCCGAGATGACGATCCCCTCGACGAGCTGGTGGGGGTCTCGCTCCATGAGGAGGCGGTCCTTGAAGGTCGCGGGCTCTGACTCGTCGCCGTTCACCACGAGGTAGGTGACAGGGTCCTTCTTCAGCATCGACCACTTGCGCCCCGCGGGGAACCCCGCGCCGCCGCGTCCGAGGAGCGACGCCGCGTCCACCTCCTCGGCGACCGCCGCGGGCGTCATGCCGAGCGCCTTGCGAAGCGACTCGTAGCCGCCGGTTGTCAGGTACCGCGACAGCGTGTAGCCGTCGTCGAGGCCGACCCGGGACGTGACGATCTGCGGCGCGTCGAGCTTGGCCATCAGTGCGTCGCCTGGTCGCTCGACGCCGCCGCTGCCAGCCGCGCGCGCTCCGAGGCGACGACCTCTGGCGGGACCATCAGCCCGACGGAGCGCCGGACCCTCGAGAGCAGCCCGAACCGGGGGATCTCGTCGGGCACGTCGGTGCGCAGACGCTCGATGAGCGAGTCGAAGGCATCTGGCGTCGTGGTGCGCACGAACCGACTGTTGACCTGGACGCACGGCGCGACCTCGCAGTCACCGAGGCACTCGCACTCCTCCAGGGTGAACGTCCCCTCGGCGGTGGTCTCGCCGACCGCGACGCCGAGCGAGCGCTCCGCGTGCGCCAGCAGCTCGAGCCCGCCCGCGAGCAGGCACGCGATGTTCGTGCACACCCCGACGACGTAGGTGCCGACGGGCTCGAGGTGGAACAGGTCGTAGAACGACGCGGTGCCGCGCACCTCGGCGGGCGTGGTCTCGGTGAGCTCGGCGATCTCGACCATCGCGTCGGCAGTGAGATAGCCGTCCTGCTCCTGGGCGAGGTGGCACAGGGGCAGGGTTGCGGACCGAGGGCGCGGGTACAGCGCGACGATCTCCTCGGCGCGATGGCGGTACTCGGGCAGCAGGTGGTTCACCGGTCGACCTCCCCCATCACCGGATCGATCGTCGAGATCACCGTCACGGTGTCGGACATGAGCCCGCCGCGCATGAGCAGGGGTACGGCCTGGAGGTTGACGAAGCTCGGTCCACGGACGTGGAGGCGGAAGGGCTTCGACGAGTCGTCCGAGACGAGGTACATCCCGATCTCGCCGCGGGGCGACTCGATCGCGGTGTAGACCTCGCCGGCTGGCACGCGGAAGCCCTCCGTGAAGAGCTTGAAGTGGTGGATCAGCGCCTCCATGGAGGCGTCGATACGGCCACGAGGTGGCGGGGTGATCTTGGCGTCCTGGGTCCGGTAGTCCCCCGTGGGCATCCGGTCCACGACCTGGTGGACGATGCGGATCGACTCGCGGATCTCGTTGAGCCGGATCGCGTAGCGGTCGAAGTTGTCCCCGTAGGTGCCCACAATCACGTCGAACTCGACGTCGTCGTAGTGCAGGTACGGCATCGCGCGTCGCAGGTCCCACGGCACGCCCGTCGAGCGCAGGAGCGGTCCGGTGAGCCCGAGGGCGAGCGCCTCTTCGGCGGTGAGCGACCCGACGCCCTCCATGCGCTGGTGGAAGATCTGCTGGCCCGTCAGCAGCTCGTCGTACTCGTAGGTGCGTGCCTCGATGGTGTCGCAGATGACCTCGACGTCGTCCTCCCAGCCGTCGGGGAGGTCCGCGGCGACGCCGCCAGGGCGCACGTAGTTGAGGTTCATCCGCAGCCCCGCGGTCTTCTCGAAGAAGGCGAGGATCATCTCTCGCTCGCGGAGCCCGTAGATCATCATCGACGTGGACCCGACGTCCATGCCGTTCGTCGCCATCCACACAAGGTGCGAGCTCATCCGGTTGAGCTCGCTCATGAGCATCCGGATCCAGATCGCGCGCTCGGGCACCGTCACGCCCACGAGGGTCTCGACGGCCATCGAGAAGCAGAGTTCGTTCGTGATCGGGCTCAGGTAGTCCATACGCGTCACGTTGGTCGCGCCCTGGACGTAGGTGAGCTCCTCGGCGGTCTTTTCCATGCCGGTGTGCAGGTAGCCGATGACCGACTTGGTCCGGAGCACGAACTCGCCGTCGAGCTCCAGCATCAGTCGCAGCACGCCGTGCGTGGAGGGGTGCTGGGGCCCCATGTTGATGATCATCGTCTCGTCGCTCGGGCGCTCGACGTCGATCGAGGCGGGATCGAGCACGATCCCTTCGGGGAGGCGCAGGACCGCGCCGGTCTCGCGCGCGAACTCGTCGGGGGAGGTGTCGACCCGACGGCGCATCTCCTGTCCGCGCTCGCTCGTCTCTGCCACGAGCGCGCCGCCCGGTCCCACGCGGCCCACGTCGCCGGTGTCCCTCGTCCCTGTCGTCATCGTGGCCCCGGTGCGTCCTTGAACTGCACCGGCACGCGTCCCACGCCATAGTCCTTGCGCAGCGGGTGACCCTCCCAGTCGTCCGGCATGAGGATCCTCGTGAGATCGGGGTGCCCGGTGAACACGATGCCGAACAGGTCGTAGGCCTCCCGCTCCATCGCCTCGGTGCCGGGATAGAGGTCGAACAGCGAGTCCACGGTGCAGTCGGACTCGGGCACCTGGACGCGCAGTCGCGTGCGCTCCTTTTTCGACAGGCTGAGGAGGTTGAGCACGACCTCGAAGCGCTCCGGGGCGACACCCTCGGGAAGCGCCCGCCCGGGGTGGCCCAGGTAGTCGACCGCGCACACGTCGACGCACATCTCGTAGCCCGAGGAGCGAAGCGCGCGCACGGCCGCGACGTAGTCGTCGCGCGCCACGAACCCGATGGTCTCGCCACCGAAGCCGGTCGCGACCGGGTAGGCGGGGGCTTGTGCGACGATCACGTGGGGGTCCCGAGCCGGACGGTCGTAGCGATCTGGGGCGTCCAGGGGCTCGAGGCGTCGTCGTCGGCGCCCTTCACGACGGCGGGGCGACGCAGCAGCTCGCCGGTGCGGATCTGCTCGTGGAGCGTGAGGATCGTGTGCATGAGCGTCTCTGGCGAGGGCGGGCAGCCCGGTGCGTACACGTCAACGGGGACGATCTGGTCGACGCCCTGGACGATCGCGTAGTTGTTGAACATGCCGCCCGTCGAGGCGCACACGCCCATCGAGATCACCCACTTGGGCTCCATCATCTGGTCGTAGACCTGCCGCAGGACCGGTGCCATCTTCTGGCTCACGCGGCCAGCCACGATCATGAGGTCCGCCTGGCGAGGCGAGTTGCGGAACACCTCCATGCCGTAGCGCGACAGGTCGAAGTCCGCGCCGCCGGTCGCCATCATCTCAATGGCACAGCACGCGAGCCCAAAGGCCGCGGGCCACACCGAGGCGCGCCGCGCCCAGCGGACGAGGTCCTCGAGTCGGCCCGTGAGGAAGTTGTGCGGGAGGTCTTCGAGCGCCATCGCCGCTACGCCGCGCGGTCGGTGGGCCGTGGCGTGATTCGCGCGATCGTCGAGTCCGACGTGCGCGACGGCATCGCCTTGGTCAGCCGCTTGACCGGGCCCCACGAAAGGGCGCCCTCAGCCACGAGGAACAGGAGCGCCGCGAAGACCACGACGGAGAACAGCCCGATCTCGACGACCCCGAAGCCGCCGAGCTCCTTGAACTCGACGGCGAACGGATAGAGGAAGACGATCTCGATGTCGAAGATCACAAAGATCATGGCGACCAGGTGGAAGCGCACCGGGAAGCGCGGTGGCGACTCGAGTTCGGGGACGATCCCGCACTCATAGGGCGCGAGCTTGGACTCGGTGGGCTTGCGGTGTGGCGCGAGCACCGACGAGGCGACGAACGACGCGCTGGCGAAGAGGGCACCAAGCAGGAGCATGCCCAGTATCGGGAGGTACTGGTCCACGATGGCCATTTCTACCAGACACGTTGCGTTGGTCGATCTCACCAATGGTCGATCACGACACGCCCCTAGGCTCTCGCGCGTGCCGGACGCCTCACTCGCCGACGTCGCCGCCAGCACCCACGACGTGGTCGTCATCGGCGCGGGCCCGAGCGGGTCGAGCTGCGCCTACTGGCTCGCCGACGCGGGGTGGGACGTGGTCGTCCTGGAGAAGAAGCGGCTCCCGAGGGAGAAGACCTGTGGTGACGGCCTGACCCCGAGGGCCGTGCGCCAGCTCGCGGACATGGGCCTCGAGGACGCCGTCGCGGCCGCCGGCCACCGCTACGACGGACTTCGCGCCGTGGGGTTCGGCAAGGAGATGGAGCTCGCGTGGCCCGCGCACCCGACCTTCCCCTCGTACGGCTACACGATCACGAGATTCGACCTCGACACCCTCGTCGCGGCTCACGCGGCTAGGCGGGGCGCGTCCGTCGTGTTCGGCGCCGAGGTGACCGAGCCGTTCGAGTTCGTGCCGCCAATGCGCGACGACGCGCTCGGCTCGGTGTCCGGCGTCGCGGCGGTCGACGGCGCCACGGGCGAGTCGACCGTCGTCCGTGCGCGCTACGTCGTGGTCGCCGACGGCGCGAACTCCCGCCTCGGTCGCGCGCTCGGTGCGTCGAGGCGGCGGGAGTGGCCGATGGGCATGGCGCTGCGCGGCTACTGGACCTCCCCGCGTCACGACGACCGCTTCATCGAGAGCCATATCGACATCCGCGATGCCGAGGGCAACGTCGTCCCCGGTTATGGCTGGGTCTTCCCGCTCGGTGACGGCAGGGTGAACGTCGGGGTCGGCCTGCTGTCGACGGATCGAACCTGGAAGGGCGTGAACACGACCAAGCTCATGGAGGCGTTCTTGGGCCAGCTCGCCCCGAGCTGGGGGATCACCGAGGCGACGTGCCTCGGTCCGGCGACCGGCGGCAAGCTCCCGATGGGGCTCTCGGTTGGTCCGCACACCGGGGAAAACGTCGTCGTCACCGGCGATGCCGCGGGCTCGATCAACCCGTTCAACGGCGAGGGCATCGCCTACGGCTACGAGACAGGCCGACTTGCCGGGACGGCCGTCGCGACCGCGCTGCTCGGGAACGACCCGCGAGGCCTCGAGTCCTACGACGAGCAGCTGGCCTTCATGTACGGCGACTACTTCAAGGTCGCGCGTGGGTTCGTCCGTCTCATCTCTGACCCGAGCGTGATGCAGGCGTGCGTCGGCGTGGGCATGCGCTCGGAGTGGCTGATGTCGAAGCTGCTCGCCATCATGGCGAACCTGCTGCGGCCCGACAACCTCGGTGCCGCAGAGCTCGGGTACCGCGTCATCAGCTCGCTGGCGCGCAGCGTCCCGGACGGGGCGCTCGAGTCGATGCTCACGTCGTTCGACGAGCGCGCCGCCGCCCGGGCCGCGGCGCACTGACGCGTCGCGCTGCATGCGCCGCTCGCGACCGTGCGCGCCGTCGCGGACGCCGTAGAAACGCTCCGTGACCGTCACGATCTCCAAGGTCAGCGATCTCGCCGGCGTCGAGGAGTGGCAGCGCGTCGAGGAGCTCAGCGTTCCCGTCGACCACCCGGGGCTCCTCGCGGACCCGGTGCAAGAGGCGATCAGTCTGTTCCGCGGTGACGGGCGGGCGGATCGAGCCGTCATGTTCATCGCGCGGGACGGCAACGAGGTCGTGGGCAACGAGATGGTCTCGTTCCCCTTGCTCGACAACCTCGAGAACGCCATGGTGCACGTGACCGTCGCTCCCGATCATCGACACCGCGGCATCGGGCGCACGCTCGCGACGCACCTCTTCGACGTCGCTCGAGCAGAAGGGCGCTCACGCGCGATGGGCTTCGTCGCCTCGCCGATGGACACCGAGGGACCTGGGCTCGCGCTCGTGACCAGCCTCGGTGCGCAGCGAGTGAACGAGAACCTCCGCCGCGAGCTCGACCTCCGAGGCCAGGATGACCGCGCGCTCGCCGCCCTCGTGCGCGACCGCGTCGGAGACCGAGCCGACGGCTATCACGTCGTCACCTGGGTCGACCGAGCCCCCGACGAGCTCGTCGAAGGGGCCGCGCGGCTGATGGGACGCATGTCGACGGACGCGCCTCAGGGCGACTCGACGTGGGAGCCAGAGGCGTGGGACGCGGCGCGCTACCGCGACAGCGAGGCGGTCGTCGCGAGCAGGCGGCGACGGCGCTTCGTGGCCGGGGCGGTCGACGATAGGACCGGCGAGCTCGTCGCGTACACGGACATCGGCGTGTCGATGATCCGCCCGACGGTCGCCTACCAGTGGGACACCGTGGTCGACCCCGACCACCGCGGACACCGACTGGGCCTCGCGATCAAGGTCGAGAACCTTCGACAGCTTCGCGGCGCGTCCCCCGAATCGGAGCGATTGGAGACCTGGAACGCGGCCTCCAACTCGTTCATGATCGCCGTGAACGACGCACTCGGCTTCCGACCCGTCGAGCGAACGACACACTGGGAGCTGGGCCTCTGATCGCTCACGGGTGGGTCCGTGGCGTCACGACAGAATGGGGCCATGCCCCTCCCGCGCGCGATCTCGTCGCGCGCCGACCTCGCCGTGGTCGCGTCGCTGTGCGCCTTCGGCACGGCGATCCGCATCCCTGGCCTGACGTCCCAGGACCTGTGGTTCGACGACTCATGGGCGGCCCTGCCGGCGCACGTGTCGCTCCACGACGCGCTCCGGATGGTCGTGACCACGCCGCTCTACACGCTCGCGATGCGGACCTGGATCGGGGTGCTGCCGCAGGACACCTGGTGGGCACAGCTGCCCGCACTCGTGCTCGGCATCATGGGGATCGCGGCGGTCTTTGCACTCGTGCGCGCCCACGGCTACTCGAGGCTGGCCGCCTTCGTCGCGGCGACGATCATCGCGGTGGGACCGGTGACCGTCGCGTACTCAACACGCGTGAAGGAGTACAGCGCCGACCTGCTGCTCGCGTGCCTCGTCTTGTGGCTGGTCGATCGGTGGCGACGTGCGCCCTCGAGCCGGACACTGGTCGCACTCGCGGTCACCTCGATCGCCGCACTGTGGATCTCGGCGTCGACTGCCGCGGTGATCGGCGGCGCGGCGCTGACCACGATCCTCGTTGCGTGGTCGCAGCCCGCGCTGCGACGACAGGTCGCCGCGTTCCTCGGTGCCCTGGTTGTCGGCACGGCCGGCGTGTGGCTCGTGTTCCTCCGGCACCTCCCGGGCCAGCTCCGGACGAACTGGCGCACGCACGGCTACCTCTTCGGCTACTCGAGCGCACGGCACGTCGAGTTCGAGTTCCAGCAGACCTTCGCGGGCGTCGCCCACGGGCTCCTCGGGATCCCGACCCCCTACACGTTCCAAGGCTTCTCGCTCCGAGCCTGGCCCATGGCCCTCGCGATCATCGCGGCCGTCTCGCTCGGACTCGTGGTCGCCCCACCCCTCCTCCACGCGATCCGGACGAAAGGTGCGGGCACCGCTCCTTCGACCGCGGCGGCCGCCGCAATCACGATCGCGCTCATCGGCACGCTGGCCGGCCTCGCGCCGCTCGGGGACGGCCGGACCGACGAGGCGCTGTATCCCGCGATCCTGCTGCTCGGCGCGGGAGCCGCGACCGCGCTCGCGCGACGCCTCGGCGTGCCGGCCGATCGGCGACGCGCCGGCCGCGCCTTGCTCGCGGGCTCGATCGGCGTCGGGGCGGTCTGGTTCGGGCTCACCCACCTCGCCGAGTACCCACCCACGGGGCTGCGGACGATCTGGGCCGAGGTCAAGCCGCTCTTGCACCGCGGCGATCTGGTCGTCGTCGACGGCTACGAGCAGTTCACCTGGGGCGACGAGGGGCTCACGGCGTGGCGCGTCTCGTTCCAGCAGGGGACGGTCCCGTGGCCCATGGGCTTCCACGTCATGAGCACGACCGCTCGTGTCGAGCTGTCACCCGAGTACCTCCAGCCCGACCCCTCGCTGCGAGCGCTCGTGGCCACGGCCCCGCGTGTCTGGCTCATCGGCCCCACGGTCGGCGGCTTCTCCACGGCGGCCCCCAAGGACATCTGGATGTTCCCCGCCGCCACCCCGACGGCGAGCGCGTTCGACGACCCGGCGAGCAAGGGCTGGCTCGGGATGCAGCCCCGGACGTTCCTCGAGTACGCCGGCACCTACGCGTGGCTCTACGTGCACCCACGCGGCCGAAACCAACTAGGCACTGCCCCGCCGTGACGGTGCGCGATCGTCGCGTGCCAGGGCGGCGAGCGCACGCTCGGCCGCGGCGCGCACCCGCGGCACGGGGTCGCCACTGAGGCGTGCGACGGCGCTCGCGGCGCCGTCCAGCCGTCGCTTCGCGACCACCTTGGCGACCATCTCGCGGACCCGCCAGCTCGAGTCGGTGCTGGCGCGAACCAGCACGGGCGTGGCCTCGTCGCCCCAGACGTAGAGGAGGCCTCGGGCACCCCACACCCGCCCCCAGTACTCGGCATCGCGCTCCGCGAGGAACTGCGTGGCGTGCTCGCCGCCGAGCGCGATCACCAGCTCGTCGTCGACCTCGTCCCCAGCGAGCAATGACGTGCACGCCGCGACGACCGCGCCCTCGCCGTGCCGCGACGACGACGCGGCGATGCGGTCGCGCGGTGTCGCTCCACGTGCCGCGCCTGGGGTCACCGACGGCGTCGCGCCCCGCGCAGGGTGCGCACCATCGGCTTGGCACCGATGAGGTCGCGCAGGGTCGTGACGACGGCCTGTCCCCCGCCCGCGACCCCCTCGTCGGGAGCCTCCCAGCGGTAGCGCAGCGCGCCGAAGCTGAGCGCGATCACCGCGATCCCGTCGTGGAACGACGTCCGCACATCACGACACGCAGCCCACGGGATCTGCCACGCGGTCACCGGGTCGCCGCCGAGCTGGGTGATGCCGTCGCGGTTGATCCGAAGCTCGAGGCCGCTCACCGGCGCGCCGACGCCCGGAGCGGGCACGAGCGTCGCGCCGGTCACGACGAGCGTGGTCGGCTCAGGCATCGCGGCCGCGCAGTGCCGCAGCGGCGTCGTGGGCAACCTCGATCGTCCTCGTGATCGACGCCGCGTCGTGCGCGAACGAGCAGAACAGGACCTCGTAGGCGCCCGGCGCGAACGCGACGCCGCGGGCCAACAGCTCGTGGAAGATGCCGGCGTAGCGGCCAGACCCGTTGATCGCGCGGACCTGCTCGAGGTCGTGCGGCGAGGCGAGCCGCTCGTGGCCGTGCCCGACGAACAGGGACGCGAGCGTGCCGTGCCGCGGCGCGCACGCCGCGATCCCCGCGTCGAGCAGCGCCGCTTCGAGCCCGTCGGCGAGGCGCGCGACCTGCTCGGCGAGCTCGGCGTAGCGATCCGCGCTCGCTGCCTCGAGGACCGCGAGCCCCGCCGCCATCGCGACGGGGTTCCCCGAGAGGGTGCCCGCCTGGTACACCGCACCGCGCGGCGCGAGCTCGTCCATCACCGCTCGCGCGCCGCCGAACGCCCCGACGGGCAGCCCGCCGCCGATCACCTTGCCGAAGCACCACAGGTCGGGCACCACGCCCACGAGCTCGGAGGCAGCGGTCGGCGCGAGTCGGAACCCCGTGATCACCTCGTCGAAGATCAAGAGCGCGCCGACGCGGTCGCACTCGCGCCGGAGCCCCTCGAGGAAGCCGTGCGCGGGGGCGACGAGCCCCATGTTGGCGGCGACCGGCTCGACCACGACGCAGGCGACGGCGTCATCGAGCGTGGGCACGACGTTGTACGGGGCGACGACGGTGTCGGCGACCGCGCCCGCCGGCACGCCCGCGGACCGAGGCAGCCCGAGGGCGAGCACGCCGCTGCCTGCGGCGGCCAGCAGCGCGTCGGCGTGCCCGTGGTAGCAGCCGTCGAACTTCACGAGCTTGTTCCGTCCGGTCGCGCCGCGCGCGAGGCGCACCGCGCTCATCGCCGCCTCGGTGCCCGAGGACACGAACCGGACCTGCTCGAGGCCCGTGACGCGCTCGGTGATCGCCTCGGCGAGCAGCGTCTCGTGGCGCGTCGGGGCGCCGAAGGTCGTGCCGGACGCCGCCACGGACTCGATTGCCTTCAGGACCGACGGGTCGGCGTGGCCGAGAAGCGAGGCGCCGTAGCTCTGGACGTAGTCGAGGTACGTCGTGCCCTCGACGTCGGTCACCGTCGCACCCGCGCCGAAGGCCACGGTGTACGGCGTCCCGCCGACCGAGGCGAAGGAGCGAACCGGGGAGTCGACGCCGCCGGGGAGCACCCTCGACGCGCGCTCGAACCACGCCTCGTTCGTCTCAGCCACCCAGCGCCTCGGCGGCTTCCGCGGCGAAGTACGTGACCACGAAGTCCGCCCCCGCGCGGCGGATCGCGGTCAGGTGCTCGAGGCCGACGGCGGTCCCGTCCAGCCAGCCGCGCTCCGCGGCCGCCTTCACCATCGCGTACTCGCCGCTCACGTGGTACGCCGCGACAGGGACGTCGGCGACGGCCGCGACGTCGGCGATCACGTCGAGGCAGCTGAGCGCGGGTTTGACCATGACGATGTCGGCGCCCTCGGCGATGTCCAAGAGCACCTCGGTGACCGCCTCGGTGCGGTTGCGGAGGTCCTGCTGGTACGCGCGCCGGTCCCCGTGGGCGATCGAGACGTTGACCGCATCGCGGAACGGCCCGTAGAGGGCGGTCGCGTACTTGGCCGAGTACGCGAGCACGATCGTGTCGGTGTGCCCGCTCTGCTCGAGTGCCGCGCGGATGGCCGCGACCTGGCCGTCCATCATCCCGCTCGGGGCGATGACGTCGGCGCCCGCGTCGGCCTGGACGACCGCGATCCTCGCGTAGCGCTCGAGCGTGGCGTCGTTGTCCACGCTGCCGTCGTCGAGCAATACCCCGCAATGCCCATGGTCGGTGTACTCGTCGAGGCAGAGGTCGGCCATCACACAGAGCTCGTCGCCGTGCTCGTCGCGCAGGTCCCGGAGTGCCCGCTGGACGATGCCGTCGGGATCCCATGCCGACGAGCCCTGCGGGTCCTTCGCCGCCGGCAGGCCGAAGACCAGGACCGAGCGCACCCCGAGGGCGACGAGCCGTCGCACCTCGAGGCGGAGCGAGTCGAGGGTGTGCTGGCCGTGGCCGGGCAAGGACGGGATGGGCCGTGGGGCCTCGATGCCCTCGGCCACGAAGAGGGGGGCGACGAGGTCGTTGACGTCGAGGGAGGTCTCCGCCACGAGGTCACGGATCACGGAGGTCCGGCGCAGCCGGCGGAGCCGGCGGGCGGGGAACTCCATCACCGCCAGCCTACCGGTGGTCCTCAGCGCCCTCGGAGCCGGCGAACGGGGCGGTCAGGCGAAGACAGGTGTCGTGGCGGGCGCGAGCACCGTGGCGAGGTCCACGCCCAGCTCGGGGACCGACTGACCCAAGGAGAATCGGTAGAGGATCGTGCGCAGGTAGATGCTCGCCGCGCTCGCGTACATCGCGACTGACAGCACCCCGAACACGCCGACGACCACGAGGCCGATCCCGAGCACGCGCGACGCGGGCACCACCATCGCGCCGATCACGACGATGGCCATCGCCGCGACGAGCCAGGACCCGAAGAGCATGCCGAAGCGAAGTCCGCTGCGCGTGACGGTCCCGAAGCGCCCCTTCAAGAGCGCCGACGAGCGGCGCAGCACCGCGATCGGCCCGAGGTCCTCGAAGGCGAGCACGGGCAGCACGAGGAACGTGGCGATCGCCCAGGCGAAGGCGCCTGCAAAGCCGAGCAGCCGGCCGAACACGCCGAGGCGCCGTTCGAGCCCGCGCACCACGGTGCCGACCACCGCACTCAGGAGCGCCCACTTGAGGATCGTCGAGCGCCGTCTCCAGGCCTTCGCGAGCGACCCCCCGACGGTGGGGGTGCGCCCCTCGATGCGGTCGCTCGCGGCGAACACGAGCGCCACGTTGAAGAACAGGGTCGCCGACGACGCCAGCACGCCCGCGGCGACGAGCGCGACGATGACGCCCGCGCGGTTCGTGCCGAGCGCCGCGACGACCGGGAGGCCGACCGCGGCCAACGTCACGAGCGCGGTGACCGCCGCCAGCAGTGGCAGCACGATCAGGTGTCGATCCTGTTTGAACAACCCCAGCGACGCGCGCAGCATTTCCTTGCCGGTCGGATTGCTCGCCACAAGCCTCCTCTGGTCGACCCAGGCCACCGTACCGCTCGACGTGGTCACGCGCAGACGATCCTTTCAGCGGCCGAGCGCGACTCGCACGGCGTCGGTCACGGCCTGGGGATCGCGTCGGACGGCGACCGATGCGATCGGCCAACCGATCCTCATGGCGTGCCGCTCGGTGCTCGGCCCGAACGCGACGAGCGGGATGCCACGCGCGGTGCGTCGTGCGCGCTCGTCCAACGACACAAGCGCGTCAATCGCGCTCGGCGCCATCGCGACGATCGCGTCGCTCGAGAGGACACCAGCGACCATGCTGGCGTCGAGCGCGATGGGCTCGATGTCGTAGGCGACGACGGTCGCGACCTCGATCCCCCGCCTCGCGAGCTCGTGAGCGAGATCTCCCCGCGCGTTCGCGGCTGCGAGGAACAGCACCGGGCCCGCGTCAATGTGCCGAGCGAGGTCGACGGCCGTCCCGCCCGCGGCGACCGCGTCGCCGCGAAGCCCGAGCGCCTCGACCGCCGCGAGCGTCGCGGGCCCGACTGCACCGATGCGCGTCGCATTGGGCCACTGCGCCGACCACAGTGCGAGCCGCCTCGCCGCGTTCAGCGACGTGACCGCGACCCAGGCGAACCCCTCGAGCGCGCCGACCTCGACGGCGACCTCGTCGTCTGCTCGGTCCCGCACGGTCGCGACGCGCACCGTGCTCGCCGACGCACCCTCTCGATCGAGCTCGTCGGCCACGGCATCAGGACCCTCGCCGACGCGCAGGATGACGACCGATGAGCCCGTGAGCGTCCGGGGACTCACGAACCGCCGCGAGCATCGTCCAGCTCGCGTCGGAGCCTGGCGCCAAGGGATTGGCCGGCGAGCTCGGGCTCCTCGTCGGAGTCGAGTCCCCGCGCAATCGCAGAGCCGTCTTCGACCATGAGCGCGCCCTGGACGATGACCATGTCGTCGTCGCACGTCGCGTACGCCCCGCCGGGCAGCTCACAGCCCGCGCCGAGCTCGGCGAGGAACGCCCGCTCGCAGCGCAGGGCACGGTGCGCGTCGCGGTCGTCGATCGCCGTCAGCGCCTCGAGGGCGCCAGACGACGACTCGCACTCGAGGGCGATCGCGCCCTGGCCGACCTGGGGGATGAAGTACTCAGGCTCGAGGCGCTCGGCGATGCGCTCGTGGAGCCCGAGGCGATCGAGAGCGGCGACCGCGACCACCACGGCGTCGATGCCGCCGTTCGTGAGCGCGGCGAGCCTCGTCTCGATGTTGCCCCGCAGCCCGACGACGTGCAGGTCGGGCCGCTCGGACAGCAGCAGGGCACGGCGTCGTGGCGCACCCGTCGCCACAGTCGCGCCAGGGCCGAGCACCTGCAACGGGACGCCCACGAGCGCGTCGGCCGGATCGGCGCGCTCGGGCACCGAGGCGAGCACCAGCCCGGGCGGCGTGAGGGACGGTAAGTCCTTCGCGGAGTGCACCGCAACGTCGGCCCGGCCGTCGAGGACCGCGGCTTGGACCTCCTTCGTGAACACGCCCTGGCCTGCGATCGAGGCGAGCGCCACGTCGCCGTGGCGATCGCCCTCGGTGTCGAGCACCACGAGCTCGGAGCTGATGCCGATCGCGTCGAGCTTGGCGGTGACGATCGCTGCCTGTGCGAGCGCGAGCGGCGACCCCCTCGTCGCGAGGCGAAGGTGCGGGCTCACAGGTCGAAGAGCGCGCGGGTCGCGTCAGCCAGGCGCTGCCCACGCTCGGTGCCCGAGCTCTCGCGCAGCGCGACGGTGGGCTCGTGTGCGATCTTCGCCACGAGGGACCTCGTCACACGGTCCGCGATCGCGCGGTCCTCGTTAGAGAGGCCCTCGAGCTCGGCGGCTCGCAGCGACTCGAGCCACGCGCGCAGCGACGTCACGAGTGGCGCCGCGCCTCGGGTCCGATGGTGCTCCAAGTGCCGCTCGACCTCGTCGGTGACGATCTGCTCCGCGGCGTCGAAGCCGCCTCGCCGGGTGTGCATCGCGGCGTCGACGACGTCGCGGAGGTGCGCGAGGTCGAGGAATCGCACGCCAGAAAGCGAGAGGGCGTCGGGGGCGACGCACTTGGGCATCCCGAGGTCGATCACGAGGACCGGGCCGCCGACTCGACCGAGCAGCTCGGCGGTGACGATCGGGTGCGACGACTCGACGGCGGCGACGACGAGGTCCGCGCCGACGAGTGCGCCGCCGAGCTCGTCGAGTCCGATCGCGGCCACCCGTGCGGGGTCACGATCGGCGAGCGCGTGCGCGGTGCCCGGCGTCCGGTTCGCGATGACGATCCGTCTCGGCACGCCTCGGCGGCCCTCCAAGAGCCCATCGAGGACGCCCGAGGCGAGCTGGCCCGCGCCGATGACGACGACCAAGGTGTCGTCCAAGGTGCCGAGGTCGTCGGCGGCCATGGCGATCGTCGCGTGCGCGAAGCTGGTCGTGCCCCGCGCGATGCCCGTCTCGGACCTCGCGCGGCGTCCGGCGGTGAGTGCATGGCGGAACAGCTCGGTGAGCTCAGGTCCCGCCGACCCCTCGTCGATGGCGCGCTCGAGCGCTCGACGGACCTGGCCGAGCACCTCTGTCTCGCCCGGAACCGCCGATCGGAGGCCCGCGGCGACCGAGAAGAGGTGCGCGGGGACGCCACGGTCGAAGTGGACCGTGATCGACGGGGCGAGCTCGGGCGACTCGACCCCTGCGCGACCCGCGAGGACGCCCGTGATCCCGTCCAACGCACCGTGGAAGCGCTCGATGACCGCGTAGACCTCGGTGCGCAGGCAGGTGGAGACCACGACCACCTCGCCCACGTCCTCGAGCGCGGTCAGCTCGGCGAGCACCTTGTGCAGGTCGTCTTCGGGGATCGTGACCTCGGCGAGCAGCGCGAGGGACGCGTGCTCGTGGTCCACGCCCACCGAGATGACCGCCATCAGATATCGACCTCCGGACCCGAGGCTACGGGCGTGAGGCGATGCGCACGGGCGACACGCCGAGGTTGTGCAACAGCCCGCCGTTGAGCGGGCCCCTGCCGTGCTCCAGGTGGTACGTCAGTATCTGCAGCTCGATCGACACGTCGACGTAGCGGACCGTGACCTCGGGCGGGACCTCGAGGACCCTCGGCGAGAACGTCATGAGCGCACGGATCCCCATGTCGCAGAAGCCGTCGGCCACGTCCTGGGCGGCGCTCGCGGGGCACGTGAGGATGCCGATGGCGGGGGGCTCGCTGAACGAGGTGCCGTCCTCGTCGGCCAGTCGACGCACCTGCAAGCCGCCGACGAACGTGCCCACGATCTCGGGGTCGACGTCGTAGAGCGCGACGATCTTCGCGGTGCGGTCACCGAACAGCGGCGAGTTGATGAGGGCCTTGGCCAGGTTGCCGATGCCGGCGATCACCGTCGGGAACGTGCTGTCGCCGCCGAGCAGCTCGGCCGTTCGTCGCGACAGGTGCGCGGTGTCGTAGCCGGAGCCTCGCGTGCCGAACGGGCCGATCGACGAGAGGTCGCGGCGCACGGTCGCAGCCGACACCCCCGCGAGACGGCCGAGGTCGTCTGACGAGACCGTGTCCAACCCTCGGCGCACGAGCTCCTCGGCGATCCGCTGATAGATCGGGAGTCTCGCGATCGTCGGCTCAGGGAGCAGCCGAGGACGCCGGTGCGCTCCTGGCACGGCGCGAAGCGTACTCCGAGGTCACCGCAGCGACCCAAAGTCACCGACGAGCTCGACGTGGTCACCGATGGTGACCTGGAAGTGCTCCGCGGCGCTGCCCTGGCCGACGACGAGCGCGACGGCGTTGTTCGCGTCACAGAGGAGTCCCACCACGCCGGGTTCGAGCTCTGCATATGAGCGGACGACGCGGACCAGCGCGTCGTTTCCGCGCACGGCGATACCCACGGTGCTCGCAGCCGCGAGCACGCGACCGGGCAGCGACAGCTGCACGTTGCCGAAGCGGTCGATCCAGCGAACGCTGCCCGAGAGCACGACGCGCCCGTCCTCGAGGGTCCGCGCCGCGACGTGCGGCTCGGGCAGTGCGACCAGCTCGGAGGCGTCGAAGGCCACGCCGAGGTCATCGAGCGCGTCGCCGCTCGCCAGCCTCGCGGCTGTCGGCGCGAACACGTCGCGACCGTCAAAGGTGGTCGGCCTGCCCTGCATGGCCGGGCCCGAGAGCTCGACGGCTCGTCGGATCCCGCCGAGCGCGGCCGCGGCCCAGCCGAGCAGGCCGTTGTCGGGGCCAACCAGGTACCGGGGCGGCTCGGACACCTCCAGGGCGACCGCACGGCGATCACTTCCGACGCCCGGATCGACGACCGCGCACACGACGCCGTCGCCGAGCGCAGGCACGGCACGCGCGAGCAGCGCCGCGCCGCCAGCCACGTCGAACGGCGCGATGCCGTGGGAGAGGTCGATGACGCGCGCGTCGGGCGCGAGTCGCGCGATGACCGCGTGCAGGACGCCGACGAACTCGTCGTCGGAGCCGTAGTCCGACGCGAGGAAGACGGTGAGCGTCACCGACCGAGCTGGTGTGACCGCTCCGTCGCGCTCGCGACGGCCTCGATGAACGCCGAGCGGACCGAGCGGGCCTCGAGCGCGCGGAGTCCCGCGGCCGTCGTCCCGCCCGGCGAGGTCACCTGTGCGCGCAGGGACTCTGGGGACTGCCCCGTCGCGGCCAGGAGCGCGCCGGAGCCCTCGAGGGTGCCGACGACGAGCGTCGTCGCGATCTCGCGGGTCAGCCCCTGGAGGACGCCGGCTTCGATCAGCGCCTCGACGACGAGGTACAGGTACGCCGGCATCGAGCCAGAGAGCCCCGTGACGACGTCCAGCTGGCGCTCGGGCAGCCGGACGACGGCGCCCAGCGCGCCAAGCACCCCTGACGCCCAGTCGAGGTCCGCCGACGTGGCGTGGCTCCCGCCCGAGATCGCCGACACGCCCTTGCGAACGAGGACCGGGGTGTTCGGCATCGCCCGCACGACCGCGGCCTGCCCGGGCAGGACCGCCTCGATGCGCTGGGTTGACATGCCTGCCACGACCGAGAGGACCCGCCGCACGCCGGCGGCTCCCAGGAGGCGAGCCGCCCCTTCGGCAGCCTCGGGCTTGACGGAGAGCACTGCCCCGGTCTCGGCGTCCACCTCGTCGAGCGCGACGGAGTCGCCGATCGCCACCCCAGGGTGCAGCTCGGTGAGCCCGGCACGCCGGAGGGGGTCGACCTCGACGATCCCGAGCTGGCCAGCTGAGCACCAGGACGCCTCGAGGAGCCCTGCGGCGATCGCACCGCCGATCTGGCCGCCCCCGACGATCACGAGTCGGAGCGGCATGCAGCAACGCTACCTGCGAGGTGCCCGGGGCCCATTTCTTGGGGAAGCGCGACATGGGTCGCCACGGGGCGGCTATGTTGAGCACATGCTTAAAGCAGTTGCTCAATTAGGTCGCGGCACGTGAGCGCGAGGCCGCGGAGCCCCAAGGGAAAGGCGCGCCTCTCGACCACCAAGGTGGCGCTCGTCGCCGCGGCCGTCGACGTGCTTCGCACGGAGGGCTTCGCCGCGGCGACCGCCCGGCACCTAGCCGATCGCGCGGGCTGCAACCAGGGCCTCGTCTTCTACCACTTCGGCTCGGTCAGCGAGCTCCTGTTAGCCGCGATGGACCACGTGAGCGCCGAGCGACGCGCGCGCTACGACGCCGCGATCGCGTCGGTGCACTCCCCGAGCGAGCTCCTCGAGCTCGCCGTCCGGGTCTTCTCCGAGGACGTCGCGTCCGGGGACGCCGCGCTGCTCGTCGAGATGATCGCAGGCTCGGTGTCGAATCCCGAGCTGGGCGCGGGGGTCAAGGCGCGCGTCGAGCCGTGGAGCGAGTTCGCGACCGACGCGCTCCGATCGGCGTTCGCCAGCTCGCCGCTGCTCGGGCTCGTCGGCGCCGACGAGCTCGCCGATGCGGTCGTCGCCCTCTACCTCGGGCTCGAGCTCTTGAGCCACCTCGACCACGACACGACCAAGGCGATCGCGGTCTTCGAGAAGGTCCGGGGCCTCTCGTCGCTCGCGGACCTCCTCGCATCCTCCTCGTCACCCGCGACGAACCCTGACCCCATGCGAAAGGCACCGACATGATGACCAGCACCGAGACCCGCGCCGCGAAGCCCCCAGGACATGACGCCGATACTGGCGTCGACACCGTGACAGGGGCGTTCAGCTACTCCGGCCGCGCGATCGCCGCCGAGCTCGCTGCACGCGGGCGACGCGTCCGCACGCTCACCGGGCACCCCGAGCGTGCGCACGACGACGCGATCGAGGCGTGGCCGCTCGACTTCGACGACCCGCACGGCCTCGTCGCCGCCCTCGAGGGCACGACCACCCTCTTCAACACCTACTGGGTCCGCTTCGCCCACGGCACGATGACCCACGAGCGCGCCGTCGAGAACACGAAGACGCTCTTTTGGGCAGCGAGGCGCGCCGGCGTCCGCAAGATCGTGCACGTCTCGATCCTGCACCCCTCGTCGTCGTCGCCGTACCCGTACTTCCGGGGCAAGGCGCTCTGCGAGCGCGCGCTCGCACAGACGGGCCTGGCCTCCGCGGTGCTCCGCCCGTCGGTCCTGTTCGACGAGCACGGCGTGCTGCTCAACAACATCGCGTGGCTCCTGCGACGCCTCCCCGTCTTCGCGGTCGGCGGACGAGGCGACTACCGGGTGCGTCCGATCCACGTCGTGGACTTCGCGAGCCTGGCCGTCGACGCCGCCGCCTGGACCGAGGACCGGACCGTCGACGCGGTGGGACCGGAGCGCCCGACCTTCAACGAGCTCGTGGGCGAGATCCGCGACGCCGTCGCGAGCCGATCGGCCATCGTGCACGTCCCGGGCCCTGCACTGCTCGCGGGGTCCAGGGCGCTCGGAAGGGCACTGCACGACATCGTGCTCACGACCGACGAGTTCCACTCCATGGCCGACGGCCTCGCGGACTCAGACAAGCCGGCGACGGGCCACACGAGTCTGTCGGCGTGGCTCGGCGAGCACGCAGACGAGCTCGGGCGCACCTACGCGAGCGAGCTCGACCGCCACTTCCGCCACTAGTGCTGCCTCGTGAAACGGCATCGGTGCTCGAATGGGTGGCTCCAGTGACCAGCAAGAGCCACCCAGGCCTGTATCGGCATGAGGCCGGGTCCAGCACTGACGCTCCGACGAGCGAGGCCTGGGGGTCCTAGAAGTGGCTGCGTGCGATGGCGGGTAACCGGTAGACGGCCATCGGCGTGTCGGTCGGCTCCGTGTCCACCCGACGGACACCGACGAGGAGGAATCCGTTCTTCTCGAGCACTCGCCGTGAGGCCAGGTTGGTGGCGTCAGGGTCGACCAACACGCCAACGCCAGGACACTGCCGACGCAGCTCGGCCACGAGCGCGGCGATCAACTTCGTGCCAACACCTTGTCCGAGCCGCGTCGGCTCACCGAGTGCGTAGTCGATCCCGACCTCGCCATCCGCGGCTTCCATGGCGAAAGCCTCTGCTGGATAGTCTGCCCAGCGGTACCACTGGCACCAACCGATCTCGATGTCACCCTCGATGACGACCAGCATGTGCGTCCTCGGCTCCGGCCCGGTAACCCGGCGCCGATAACGGCTGATCTCCGCCTCGGCGGTCGTCTCGGGCGTCCACCATCGCGACACGTGAGGCTGGCGCAGCCACGCGTCGACCGTCGGGAGGTCCTCTTCGGTCATCGGCCGCAGACGCGGCATGACCGTCAACCGAGCGACATCCCGAGCGGACATCGAGAGCACGAAGGGCCAGACCTCAGCCCCGTTCCGCCAGACGCCTGATCCGGCGCATGCAGCAGCCTCGGAGAACCGGCAGGGCGCCCTACGACTGTGCAGATCCTCATTGCCGCCGTCGGCGCCGGTAGTGCGCGGGGAACCCGAGGGCCATCACGGTCGGGTACACCTCGTCGAGCTCGCCCACGATCGCGCCGCACAGCCGATCGAGCTCGTCGACGTCGACGATCGCCGCCGGCACGCGTGCGACGAGGTAGAGCCCCTGCTCGGGCCCGATCGCGTAGGCGGTGCCCAGGAGCGACGCGTTCCTCGCGAGCATGAGCGCGTAGATGTCGGTGGCCGACTCGTCGGGCGAGGGCATGACCTCGGCCTCCGCCACGAGCGTGCGCTGGCCCAGGGTCAGCCAGATCGCGATCACGTCCTTCTCCGAGCCTTTGAACCGCAACACCCAGCGGTCTGTCGCCGTCCGGTCGGTCACGGTTCGATGCTCGATGCCGAGCAGGTCGCCGGAGCCCTCCCAGGCGCGCTCGAATGCCGCGATCGCGGCGGCGACCGTCTCGCGGTCGGCGTCCGCGGTGAGCGGCGCCTCGGGCACTAGGCGCAGCTGACGAGCCGAGACGCCCGAGCGGTCCGCACGATCGTGTCGAAGCGGGCCGCGGCTGCGCGCCACGTGTAGCGCTGCGCGCGGAGCACGGCCGCGGTCGACAGCCGCATGGAGCGCAGCGGGTCCGCGGTGACCCACTCGACGGCGTCGGCCCACACGCGTGGGTCGCGCTCGGCGACGAGCAGCCCCGTGGTCCCCGGGTCGACGAGCGCGGCGAGGCCGCCGACGTCGGCCGCCACGACCGGCGCGCCGCACGCAGAGGCCTCCAAGGCGACCAGTCCGAACGACTCGGCCCTTGACGGGACCAGACACGCGTCAGCCGCGCGGTAGTAAGTGCTCAAGAGCTCGTGGGGCTGGGGCGCGACGAACTGGATGCGACCCCGACCGACGGACGCCGCGAGCTCGTGCAGCGCCACTTCGTAGGCAGACCCCGCGGGGCCGCTCGGGCCGCCGACGACGACGAGGCGGTGCTGTCCTCCGCGGCGTGCGAGCTCCCCGAGCGTCGCGACGGCGAGGTCAGCGCCCTTCAGCTCTTGGAGCCGGCCCGCGAACAGGAGCAAAGGCCCGTCGGGGTCGATGCCGAGCGCCCTGCGCGCCTGGGTGCGCTCACCGGGTCCGAAGAACGCGTGGTCGACGCCCAGGGGCACGACCGCCGCACGATCGGCGTCGACGCCGAGCACACCGGCCAGCAGCGCGGCTTCCACGTCGCAGCTCGCGAGCACGGCGTCGGCGCACGCCACGATCGCGTCCTCGGCAGCGGCACGCGGCGACGCGGGGTCCGCTGCACAGCCCGCCTTGATGCGCTCGACCGTGTGGAAGGTGACGAGGAGCGGCACGTCGAGTTCGTGCTTGAGGGCGTGCCCTGCGATGCCTGAGAGCCAGTAGTTGGCGTGGATCGCGTCGTAGGGATAAGGGCTCTCGAGCATGCGAGCGAGCACGCCGCGGGTGTAGGCGTCGACGTGGTCGACGAGTTCGTCCTTGTCGATCGGCACCGCGGGCCCCGCGGGGACGCGGTGCAGCCGCACGCCCGGCTCGATCTCGGCAGCCGGGGCAGCCGTGGGTGACTCCAAGCGCGTGAAGACGTCCACCTCGTCGCCGTTGCGGGCGAGCGCGGCCGTGAGCTCGCGGACGTAGACGTTCATGCCGCCACCGTCGCCGGCACCGGCCTGGGTGAGCGGCGAGGTATGAAAACTCAAGACGGCGAGGCGCGCCATGGAAGCGAGAGCCTACCGGCGACCCTTGGGCTCGCTCTCGGGCTCAGGTGCCTCGGGTTCTTCGGGTGCCGTGGGCGTCCCGACGAAGGAGTGGTACACACCGAGCATCGCTTCTTTCTGCGCGCGCGTCATCCGGTGGTCGTGCAGGATTGCGTCCTCGAGTCCCTCTCGATGCCGGGGGTCGAGGATGCCCGCGCGCACGTAGAGCGTCTCGGCGGAGATCTTGAGGCCCCTCGCGATCTGCTGGAGGATCTCGGCGGACGGCCGACGCAGCCCACGCTCGATCTGGCTGAGGTACGGGTTCGACACCTCGGCGAGCTCGCTCAGGCGCCGCACCGACAGTCGAGCGTTCTCGCGCTGCTCGCGGATGAACGCGCCGAGCTCCGCGAGTCGGTCGGAGGGCTCCCTCGGCACGGCCGGAGCCTATGCCCCGTCCCCGCGGGCGTACGTGCGAACGACGAGGTGGCGGATCGAGCCGACGGGGACCGCACCGAAGCTCCTCGAGTCCGTCGAGGCAGCCTCGTTGTCCCCCCGCACCGTCGCGGACCCGCCGTGAACGGTGCGAACGCGCTTGACCAGCCAACGCTCCGGGCATGTCGGATCCGCGAAGGCGACGAGGTCCCCGGCGCGAAGCGGGCGCCATCGCCGGACCAGCACGAGGCGATCGCCGGCTCCGAACGTGGGCGCCATCGACGAGCCGACCACCTCGACGCGATCGACGCCCCAGGCGACGAGTGCCGCAGCGGCCACGGACAACTGGCACGCCCGGACCAGGACGCGCCTCGCTAACCTCGTCACGACTCCATCGAATCGCGGTCACCTGACCGCCGCAACTCGACGAAAGGCCACGACCATGTCGCTGCTTGATACCTCGCTCCGGATGCTCGACCACCTCGCGCCTCCCCGACACGTCCACGCGCACTGCGACCTGCCCTGCGGCGTCTACGACCCGGCCCAGGCGCGGATCGAGGCACAAAGCGTGAAGGGCACCATGGAGAAGTACGCCGCGTCGAGCGACCCGGACTTCAAGGTGCGCGCCACGATGATCAAAGAGGAGCGCGCCGACCTCGTGAAGCACCACCTATGGGTGCTGTGGACCGACTACTTCAAGCCCGAGCACCTGAAGGAGTACCCGAACCTCCACGAGCTGTTCTGGAAGGCGACCAAGACCGCCGGCGAGGCGAAGAAAACCAACGACGTCGCGGTCGGCGACCGCTTGCTGGCAGAGATCGACGAGATCGCCGAGATCTTCTGGGCGACCAAGAAGTAGCGCCAGCGCGAGCTACTCGGCGAGTGTCCCGGGGTGCTCGTCGCAGCGACGCCGCGTTGGGTCCGCAGCGAGTGCCTCGTCGCTGAGCGGCGTGGCGCAGACCTCGCACGACCGATACGTCCCGTCGGAGAGCCGCACGAGCGCGCGGTCGACGTCGTCGAGCAACGCGGTCGCCTCGTCAATGACCTCGGGGCGCGTGTCCATGGCCCGATGGTACTGAGGGTCTCCCCCTCAGTACACCATCGGGCCGGTCTGGAGCTGCACGTACTGGGAGTCGACCGCGAGCACGTTGTTCGAGTATGTGTCGCCGGGCGACATGGTCGTGCCGGTCTCGGGCCCTGACAGCGCCCAGGTCGGCAGCAACCAGCTCGTGCCGTCAGTCAGCGTGTAGCTCGAGAGCTGCATCGTCGCCTGGTTGATGTCGACGTTGACCACGGGCTCGGGGATCGTCGTCGTCGGGTCCCCGGGCACCGTCGTCGTGGTCGAGTCGCCCGAGCCCGAACCAGCGCCCGAGTCCGTCGTCGGCGTCGTGTCGGTCGGCGCGTTGCCTGGCGAGCTCGACGCGTTGGCCGGCGACGCCGCACCCATCGGCACGACCCCGCCGTAGAAGATGAAGCCGTTGTGCGCGATGAGCACGTTGACGGCGTCGGTCGGGGCGATCGTGGGATAGGTCGTCTCGGGCGTCGCGGTCAGGTACTCGCCGCTCACCGAGTTGAGCACGCTGTCAGGCCCGTACGAGACGTAGAAGGTCTGGTCGGTCGACAGCCCGTCGACGACGATCGGGATCGTGACGTCGACCTCGGTGTCAAAGGACGAGACCGACGGCGCCCCGAGGTCGTTCGAGACCCCGAGGGTGCCAAGCAGCGCGACTGCCTCCTGTGACGCCTGGTCGTTCGTCGGCAGCGGTCCCGTCGGGTCAGTCGACGTGATGGTGGTGGTGGTGGTGGTGGTGGTGGTGGTGGTGGCGCCGTCAGGCGACAAGATCGCGGTGGGCGTTGCGCTCTCGTAGTACCAGTTGACCACCCCATTCGACGTGTACGTCGAGACGTCGGGGCCGTTGTCGGGTCCGACTTGGTAGGAGCCGTCGCCCTGGTCAATCACGTCGCCCGGCACGCTGAGGGCCTGTGCGAGCTGGCTCGCAGCGGTTGAGGCATCGATGCTCGAGGAGAGCTCATAGGCCGTGCCCGACCCCACGGCCGACGAGAGGCTCGGGTCCGAGGTGAACTGAAACGTCTCGTAGGGGAGCATCATCGGGCCAGCAATTGGCGAGGTCGAGCTGGAGCCCGGCGCCACCGGGCCGCTCTTGGCCGCGCTCTGTCCGAGCGCGAGGATCGGCAGGCCCTGCCCGGCTGCCTGGATGCCGAGGATGCCTGCGACGACCAGCCCGCTGGATCCGACGAGCGCGCCGAGCGAGGCGAAGCGGAAGCGCTGCCAGGTCCACGGCTTCGGCATCGGGCTCATGGCGTATCGCGAGACTCGGTCGAGCGAGCCCTCGGTCATCGGCGCGAGCCGGGCTGCGGGATCGACCGCGGCGATCCTCGACAGCAATTCATCATGACCGTTGAGACGCTCCATTGCGTCCTCCTCTTGTGCGACTACCGAGTACCTGTTGCGTAGGCAGGGAGACTTTCCGGGGTTTCCTCGGAGAGGATCGCGAGCAGGTGCGCCTTCGCCTTTGAGAGCCGAATCGCCGCGGCGTTGACCGACACGTCGAGGGCGATGGCGAGCTCTTCGGGCCCGAGGCCCTCCCACGCCGTGAGCAACAAGGCCTCGCGCTCCTTGTCGGACAGCTGATCGAGCGCCTCTCGAAGCCCGAGGTCCGCGATCGCGACGTCCTCGGCGGCAGGAGAAGCAGCCCGTGGTCGAATCGGCGCGAGGAGGCGGTCCCGCCGGGTGCTGCGGTGCCGAGCGTTGGAGAGTCGGTGCTTTGCCACACCGAACAGCCACGGGGCCTCGGCTCCGACCGGGATGTCGTCGAGACGGCGCCACGCGACGGCCATGACGTCGGCCAAGAGGTCCTCGGCGTCCGTCGCGTCGCCCACGACGTGGCGACGACGTAGATAACGATGCACGGCGTCGCCGTGGTCGTGCACGAGCCGAGAGAACCGTGCCTCTCGGTCCGTATCGGTCATGACCCTCACCTTCGCGAGCCCGGGGCTTCTCTTTGCCCCTGTCGGGACCGGCCAGCAACTTTCCACAAAGTTTTCTCACAGGCTCCGAGTGCCTTCTTATCGGACCCACTGGTCAGAATGCGCGACGAATGGGGACTCCACGCTCGATTGAATTCCCTTCAGCCGTCCGCTGCAGGACGTGAGGGGATCAGCTCGCGAAGACCAGCCGTCGCTCAGCGCAACTATGCATGGTTCGGTAATGTCCCAGCGTCTGCCTCATGACTGAGGCTCACAACGGGAGGGCAACGTGCGACTCTTCGGAATGTCCCGTCTCTTGGTTGGTGCTCTGTCGGCCGGTCTCATCACGGTTGCGGTGCCGATGGAAGCTGGTGCTTCTGTTTCCGTCAAGCAGCAATGGGCGTTGTCCGGCTCGGGAGCCGGCGTCCTCTTCGGCTTTGACACGGCACTCCAGAGCAAAACCTTGGTGGTCGGCGACGCGAACCACGGCGTCGCTGGCGCCGTCTTCGTCTACATGAAGATCAATTCCAGCTGGGTCAAAGAGGCGACACTGACCGGCAAGGACAGCGCCGGCGGCGACGGATTCGGCAACGCCGTGGCGCTTGAGGGCAGGACGCTCGTCGTCGGGGCGCAGGGCCACAACGGGGCTCATGGTGCGGTGTACGTCTTTACGGGATCGGGGAAGTCCTGGACCCAGACCCAGGAGCTCACGGTCACCCCGGCCGGTACCTACGGGCAGTTCGGCTGGTCCGTGGCAATCTCGGGGTCGACCATAGTGGCGGGGGCGCCCAACGTTTCGGGCGCAGCGTTCGTCTTCACCAAGTCCGGGCTCGGCAAATGGACGCTCCGCAAGCAGCTGACCGCGAGCGACGAGACCAATGGTGACGGTTTCGGCTACACACTCGCGCTCAACGGGTCCACGCTCTTCGCGGGCTCGCCGTTCCACGGTGCGACTGCCGGCTCGGTCTACGTCTTCACGGGCTCTGGCGGCTCGTGGAAGCAGCGCACCGAGTTCAGGGGCAGAGACACCGTTGCCAGTGACAACTTCGGCATCGGCGAGCTCGCCGCGTCGGGGACGGACGTGCTCGTGGGAGCGCCGCTCCACGCCGCTGGAGCCGGCGCCTCCTATGTTTTCACCGGGTCCGGTAGCAAGTGGAAGCAGCAGGCAGAGCTGAAGGGCAAGGACACGGTGGCGGGCGACCACTTCGGCTTTGGAGAGGCGATTGACGGCAGCACGATCGTGGTGGGGGCGGACCGCCACGCTCCTGGGGGCATGGCGTACGTGTTCACTCGCTCAGGGACCGCCTGGAAGCAGCAGGCGGAGTTCAAGGGCAAGGACACGGCGGCGGGCGACGTGTTCGGTCGTTGGGTGAGCCTGTCGGTTGCAGGGTCAGTTGCCACCGTGGCAGTGGGCGCTCCGGAGCACGCCACGAACATCGGCCGCGTTTACATCTTCCGGGCCTGACGCATCGCTATTACGATCCAGCAGCAGTCCTGACTCGCGCTGCTGGCGCGTGGTGAGTACGCGGACCCGGTCCGAAGTTGAGCCGGGCTCTCAGATACGGTCTGACAGGGGCCGCTAGCTCATCCGGAAGAGCAGGGGACTTTTAATCCCAAGGTGCCGGGATCGAGACCCGGGCGGCCCACGAAGTCGCTGATCAGCGGCACCGAGACATCATCGGCTGCATCCCGTGCAGCCAAACTTGCAGCCAAACTTGCAGCCAAGGGTACAGCCAAAGTCCTTGGCGCCGAAGGCTCGTCTCCCTCAATGATGCGACGCATGGCCTCGGCAGCCTTCGCTCGCGCGCCGGGCAGCAAGTGCCCGTAGACGTCCTTCGTGACGCGGATCGACGAGTGGCCGAGCTGGTCGGCGACGACTTCGAGCGGCACTTCCATCGCGAGTAGCAACGACGCACAGGAGTGGCGCAGCTCGTGGATCGACCAGTGTCCGAGTCCAGCCGACTTGGTGATTTTCGGCACCGTTCTCCCGAACGCCTCAGGGTCGAGAGGGGTGCCGATCGTGGAGGTGAAGATCAGCTCGGCCTCGTTTCGCCATCGGGACCCCCGAACGATCTCTTCAGCCTCCTGGCGCACGCGGTGACGCTCCAGCGCGTCGACGGCTGGCTTCGAGAGTGGGAGAGAGCGACGGCTGCCAGCAGTCTTGAGCTCGGCCAGTCGTACGCCCTCGTGGTCTCTAAGGAGCTGCTGCCGAACGTGGACGACGAGGTCGTCACCTTGCGCCTCGAGATCTAGCCATCGAAGGCCAAGGACCTCGCCACGGCGCAGCCCGAGGGTGAGTGCAAGGACGTAGGCGGCTTCCAGGCGCTCCCCGCGAACCGCTTCGACGAACGTGCGTGCTTGCTCGGGGGTGAGTGTCCGCCCCTCGCGCTTCGGGACCTTGGGGCCATCTGCAATGGCGGCCACGTTACGTTCGACGAGACCGTCCTGTTCTGCGACGCGCAACGCCCTGCGGAGCGTGGCCCGGGCCATCCTCCTCGTTGATGGGGAGTAGCCCTTCGCCTCGAGGTGGCTGAGCATCCGCGCTACGTCCGTTGGCGAGAGCTGCGTCAGGCGGCGGTGCCCGATCGTCGGCGCGAGGTAGCGCTCGACGGCGTGTGCGTAAAGGTGGGCGGTGCGGGCGGCAACGGTCCCCGGGACGCGGTCGGTGACCCACGCGTGGAGGTACTCCCCGACCGTGAGACGCTCCGGCGCGAGTTGCACGCCCTTGGTCGCGAGGCCGAGCACGTCCCGCTGCCGCAAGGCAACCTCGCCGCGCGTCTTGCCGTAGACGTAGCGACGCCGCCTGGTGCCCGACTCCGGATCGAGCTCGACAGTGGCAACCCAGGTGCCGTCCTGTCGGCGGTAGATCGAACCTTCTCCTCGGCCTCTACGCGACATCGCTCCTCCCACACGAACATACGCAACGGTTGTGTCGCTGCCGAGCACCATCAGCTCCGCTGACGAACGCTTCGAGATCGCATGCTCTGATCCGACGCGATCGCCCGATGAGCACTGACGGCAATGTCCCGTCAGCCATCAGTGCGAATAGCTTCGTCCGTCCGATCGCAAGGCAGCTCGCCGCCTCGTCAGGCGTGTAGAGCAACCTCACCAATTCCAGGTGCCGCTGCTCCCGGACGTCGTCCTGCAGCATCGCCTCGTGTGAAACAGCGTCCAGTCGATGGTCCATCGTCGCTCCTACCGGCCGCGGAACTTCCGCTTCCAAGAAGAACGGGCAGAAAACAGGCCCCGAATCGACAAATTCCTAGTCGCGCGGCGAGATCTATCTGCCAAGATTTCTCGCGTCACAAGCGATGTCGAGGCGGGCGCTTCGCGCCCGCCTCGGATCAGGTGTCAATGACTGGAGAGTTGTTGGATTGTCATCCCGTCTCTACGTTCGTCGAGAGGGTGCGCTCGGGGGACCGTCGACGAGCTCTGCGAGGGACTTTGCAAACGGAATGCAAACGTCCGCGATTCGCTCGATCGGTGTGTCCCCCTCTAGCGACAGAGCCGCCATCGCGATGCCACGACCGGCTCGGACGCCGAAAAGCTCCCCGAGCCAGGTGAGTCCCTGACGGCACGGTGGCCCGGCAACTTCGTGGGTAAGAAGACCGATTAACCGTTGCTCGACGTCGGCGATCGACATGGCCAGCATCAACCGGAAGACGTCCTCGGCATCCTTGTTCAGGATGCGGGCTTCCGCAGCATCCGATAGGCGATCGATGATCTTGAATGCCTTCGCGACAAGCAACGCCGCCGGACCCGCGACACGAACCGCGAACCCTCGCCCGTCCCCATCGAGCGACGGGATGATGATCCGGTCGTGATCGACCAGAGCGGCCTCGAGACCATCAACCTTTCGAGCCGTGTTTCGATCGTGAGGCGGAATCCGAGCGGCCCTTCTACCTTCGCGTGACGCAAATCCGCTCGGAACCATCAAGTCGACTTCGATTGCCCTTGAGACACCACCGACCTCAACCCGCTTGAACCAGATGCCAGGATCAGACCCTTGGTAAAACTCGGCTGCTCGAAGAGCCACATCCAAGTGAGGTTCGTTCAAGAGCTTCAGTGGGGCGAGCGCGAAGTCAGCGTCGGTCGTGTAGGCGGCGGTGCGAAGTTGGAGATCACCAGTGCGCAGATAGATCGCCTGAGCTCCGACGACCACCACTCCGTCGACCTGCTCGCCGAGAGCTTGAAGTGCGTCGAGTAGCACTGCTCTTGCACTCACATAGATCGGGTCAACGGCCACTTTCTACCGCCCCTTAGCGCTCGTCATCGCTTGGGAGCCGCCGCCATGCTTCCTCGTTGCTCTGCATCCAGCCGATGAGCGCTTCTCCTTCCGAGGGCATCCTGCCTGTCCCTGAGAGGCAGTCGATGACCACTTGGCCTGGTGCAGCCCAAGCGATGCCCGATTCCACCTCCGAACGCTCGAAGACAACGCCGTTATCAGGTCGAATCAAGACGGTGTCAGCTCCTTCGGCTGCTGGGAGCAGGTCCAGTTCAGATTCGAGCGCTCGTCGGTCCATGCAATAGATGACGAGAAGTGATGGAGCGGCCACCGGTGCCAACCGGCTGGCCGCGAATGAACCAGTGATCGTGGGGATGGGGTCAATGCCGAGCCTTCTTTCTTGTAGATCTTTGACAACCGAGGCGGCACCGCGTCGAGCGATGTAGCGAAACGTTGCGTTCGACCGAAAGAGTGAGATGGCACGAGACCGGCGGCGGAGGAGTGCGGCCCAGTCGGCATTCAGGATCGGGCCCGAGCCGTCGCGGTCTACGAGTCCCTCAGAAGTCATGGAGTCCAGAAGCCTTGACAGGTAGCCCTCACTCACGCCAGATGCACGGGCAATGGTCGATGCGGTATAGGGAGGTCTGAAGTCGGTTAGAAACCGAACGACCGCGCCTGCCTTTGCTCCCCGGAGGCCACGGGTGGTGTCCTCAGTACGCCGTGGGTCGCGATCTGCGCCGGGCAGCTCGATGAAGACCCCCGGATAGTCCAGGCTGATTCGGATGTTGCCAGTGAGGTCGACGTAGTTGATGTTCTCCGCCGCGAGAAGAGATCGGACTTTGGGTGTCAGATACCGGCTGATGAAGAGGACGGGCTGGTTGCCGAGACGCCGGCGCCACCGTGGCCACGGGCCTTCGAGAAGCGGTTTGACGTCTCTCGCCTGGACGTTCCATTTGGCTTCGACGAGCAGCAGAATCGTTCCGGCGTTGCCTGGCGTGCGTAGAAGCAGGTCCTGATCTGCGCCGTCGCTGCTCGCCTGAGCCTCGATCCCCCAGGTCCTCCTTCCC
>DATKGG010000055.1:0-39821 GCA_035510855.1 Acidimicrobiales bacterium | reverse complement strand
GTAGGAGAGGGAAGGCGCGCACAGTGCAGGGCGTCGCAGAGCAAGCACGCGCATGCAGAGTCTGAACTGGGCGAACGATCCGGAGACTGTGGAGCCTGGGATGGGATTTGAACCCATGACCTACGCATTACGAGTGCGTTGCTCTACCACTGAGCTACCCAGGCGAGATCGTGCAGGTTAGTTCAGGGGTCCCTCCTCGGACCGTTCGATACCCTTTGGACGTGAGGCTCCGACCGCTCGTGCTCGCGGCGCTCAGCGCCTCCGTGCTTGCCGGATGCGGCGGGTCCTCGCCCACAAAGCCCGCCGCGCGCTACACCTACGGCCCCCTGCCGTCGGTGTCCGCGAAGATGATCTGCCGGCCCCAGGCCGTCGGCGACATCGACTACACGCTCGGCGTATCGACCGTCTCGACTCCCACTTCGATCTGGCGGAACCATCGCTACACCTGCACGTACCGGTACCGGCACGCAACCATGACGCTCTGGGTCCAAGAGCTCCCGACGCTTGCCCAGACGATCTCGTACATGTCGGGCCTGCAGCAGACGCTCGGGGACACCGGCGTGATCGCGAACGTCGGTCAGGGCGCGTTCGCCGCGTCGAACGGCTCGGCCGTCTCGCGCAAGGACAACAAGGTCCTGGTCGTCGAGGTCGGCATGCTCCCCGCGGAGTTCGGGCATCCCGCCACCACCCGCGCCGAGGTGGCCATCACGGTGGCCGAGGCGATCTTCGCGTGCTGGCGGGGCGACTGACCCCCGGGCCTCAGCCCGTGACGGTGTAGACGAGCGCGAGGCACATCTCGTCTGAGGACCCATCTCCCCAGGTCACGAAGCGACGAGGCGTCTGGCGCAGCTGCGGGAGCTCGTCGGTGAGCTTCGGGTTGAACGTGCAGGAGACCTTGACCTTGTCGCCAGGCTTGATCTGGATCCACGGCTTCATGTCATAGCCGCGCTGGTAGTCGAAGTTGAAGTTGGTGACGTTGATGAGCGTCTTTTGTCGGCTCGTCCCTGGGTTGAGCACGATCTTGATCTTTTCCCCTGTCAGGTGCATGTGCGCGCCGAGCGCGACAATCCGGGCGGTGCGGTGGTTCGTCCAGGTGCAGCTCGTCGAGTCGCCCTGCGGCGGGCTGTTGGGATTGCGTCCGCAGATGTACTCGAGGCCGTTGACGAAGTCCACGGCCTGCTGCCCGAAGCGCGCGGCAAGGTACTTGAGCGAGTTCGCACGGTTGCACAGCGGCGTCGTCTTGGGCTTCCAGCTCGCGAGGCACGGGACGTCGGGCGGCGCGGGATAGAGGTCGAGCGACAGTGGCAGCAGTGGGTCGGCAATCGGCACGGTGCTGAGCGTCAGCGAGCTCTTGATGGCCGCGTTGCCCGCGAGCGTGTTGTAGTGGATCTGGAGCACCACGAGGCTGCCCTTCGGCAGCATCACGCCGGTGCCCGGCGGGAACGTGTTCACGTCGTGGCCCGGCGCCCACGCGGTGAGCCAGGTCGGGTTGCCACTCGAGCCCTTCGAACCGGGCAGCTGCAGCTGCTCACCGGTGAGGACCGTCTCGCCGAAGCACGTCCAGCCCTTGCCGCCGTTGTTGGCGGTCTCGGCCGCCGCGGCCCAACTGGGCGGGATGAGGAACAGGATCGCGTGGTGCACCTCGGTCGAGCTCTTGTCGCCGGGGTTGAAGTCCGTGGACGTGATGAACGAGTCCTTCTTGACGTTCGGGTTGATGAGCGAGCAGTGGTAGTCGTCCGTCGCGCCCTTCGGCGGCGCCGGCTTGTACGCATTCGCCATCGAGATCGTGATCTTGGTCACCGGGTAGGTCGTGTGCGCGGTGGCGCCGGCTGAGGACATCGTGGCGACAACACCGAGGGAGGCGAGCGCGAGCGCGCCTGTGACGAGCTTGGTCAGGCCGGTGCGCATTCGAGATGGTTTAGCACCGCATCGCCCGGATTGCGTGTTCGGGGGCCGTAACCAGTGCTCGCCTCAGCCCACGGTCTCGAGCTGGGCGAGGAGCGAGGCGAGCAGCAGCGGCGCCTGGACGTTGCGACCCAGGGCCACCGACGCGCTCGAGATCCGCTCGACGGCCATCGCGTCGCGCTGCGCCTCGTCCAAGAGCCTCGGGCTCCCTGGCTGCTCCTCGAGCTGCTCGAGCACGGCACGCAGCCGGTCCCGATAGGCGCGCTGGAGGACCGCGAGGCCGCTTCGCAGCTCGTCGGTTCGCCAACGTCGCTCGGCGCGCTGGTGGCGATCCACGATGTCCTTTCGCCCTGGGAGCCCGCGCTCGCCGTGCTGCCGTGCCTCCTCTTCGAGCGTGCTGAGCTCGGCGGCGTGGTGGCGCCGCAGCGGCTCGAGCGCGTCATCGAGGCTCCCGAGCAGCTCATCGGACGCGATCGCAGCCGAGGCCCCGCTGCCGTCGAGCCGCGAAGGCACGTCACGCCACCTCGCGAGGCGCACCAGGTAGTCGGCGTCCTCGGCGAGCAGCTCGGCGCGCTGGAGGTCGCCCGCGGCGCCGGCCGCGACGAGCCTCGCGTGCAGCGGCTCGACACCACGATGGATGAGCCAGTCCGCGACATCGGCCTCGCCGAGGGCAGCGAACGTGATGACCGCGCAGCGACTCGAGATGGTCGCGAGCCCCGGCGGCACGTCCTCCGCGGTGAGCACGAAGACGGTCTTGGACGGCGGCTCCTCGAGGGTCTTGAGGAGCGCCGGCGCGCTGCGCAGCGCGAGGTGCACGTCGTCGATGATGAGCACCTGACGGACTCCCTCGACCGGCCGTCGCAGCGCTCGGGTGGTGACGTCACGAATCTCGTCGACCGTGATCGCTGCACCCGTGCGCTCGACGGTCGAGATGTCCGGGTGGACACCGCGCATCGCCCTCGCGCAGCTGTCGCACCGCCCGCACCCGCCGTTGGGGCACACGAGGCCGGCCGCGAAGCCCAAGGAGGCCGCCGCCGTCGACGACCCCGCAGGCCCCACGAACAGGTACGCGTGCACCGGGCGCGCGAGCGCAGCGCGCAGCTGGGCGATCGCCCGGGACTGGCCGACGACGTCCTTGAAGAGGTCCGGCGCAAGCACGTCGCTCACGAGAGGGCCGTGGCGATGAGTTCGTCCACGGCGCGCGTGACGGTCGCCACGGGTGCCTCGGCGTCGACGACGCCCCAGCTTGCGCTCGTTTGGGCCATCTCCACGAACCCTGCTCGCACCCGCTCGGAGAAGCCGTCGTCGGACTCGAAGCGGTCCGACGACGTCGTCCTGCGGGCGCGCCGCGAGCGGGCGACCGCGACAGGACAATCGAGGAGGATGGTGAGGTCCGGCTCCAAGCCACCCGTCGCGACCGTGAGCACGCGACGGATGGACTCAAGGTCGAGGCCCCGCCCGTAGCCCTGGTAGGCGAGCGTCGAGCCACTGAAGCGGTCGCAGACGACGTCACGACCTGCCGCGAGCGCAGGCTCGATGACCTGGGCGACGTGCTGGGCACGGTCCGCCGCCATCACCAGCAGCTCGGCCGCCGCGTCGATGCCCATCGCGGCGTCGAGGACGACGGCGCGCAGCGACTTGCCCAGCGGCGTGTCACCGGGCTCGAAGGTGCAGAGCGCGCCTCGTACGTCCGCGACTCGTCGTGCCTGCGTCGACTTCCCGCACCCGTCGATGCCCTCGAAGGCGACGAACGTGCCCCGCGGTGTCACGCCGTCGGGTCGGTCGAGGACGCCCCGTTGGGGTGGACCGTCGCGGCGAGCGCGGCGTTCGACGCCGCACCGGCCGCCTTCTTGGCCGCCGCCTGCTTCGCCGTTGCCTTCTTCGCAGATGTCTTCTTCGCGGTCTTCTTCGCGGCGGACTTCTTCGCAGGCGCCTTTTTCGCAGCTTTCTTCGCGCCGCGGCCTCGGGCCGGGCGGGTCGATGGGCCGCGATCACGACGGTCCTGGAGCAGCTCGGCAGCCCTCGCGAGCGAGACGGTCGCGGGGTCGTCACCGGTGCGAAGCGACGCGTTGGTCTCCCCGTCGGTCACGTAGGGGCCGAACCGTCCTTGTTTGAGCTCGATCGGCTTGCCCGTGGCGGGGTCGTCGCCGACGACACGCAGGGGCGGCGCGGCGGCGCGACGCCCGCGCGTCTTGGGCTGGGCGAACAGCGCCAGCGCCTCGTCCAGCGTCACGGTGAACAGCGACGGCTCGTCGGGCAACGACCTCGTGTCGGTGCCCGCCTTGAGATACGGCCCGTAGCGGCCGCCCTGGGCGGTCACCTCGTTGCCGTCGGCGTCGTGGCCGAGGACCCGGGGCAACGACAGGACCAAGAGCGCCTCGTCGAGGGTCACGGTCGCAGGGGTCATGGTCTGGAACAACGAGGCGGTCTTGGGGCGCCCTTCGACCTCGCCCACCGCGCCCACCGCGCCCACCGCGCCCAGCTGGACGTAGGGGCCGAACCGCCCCTGGCGCGCGACGACCATGAGCCCCGACTCGGGGTCCACGCCCACCTCGCGGTCCCCCGTTCCCTCGGCCAACAGCTCGAGCGCGCGCTCGAGGGTGAGCGTGTCGGGCTCGGTCTCGGCCGGCACGGGCCGGCGCTCCTCGCCGCGCTGCAGCGTCGCGCCGTAGCGCCCGACGCGCACGACGACGTCGGTGCCGTCCTCGTCCGTGCCAATCGGGATCGTGTAGATCGACGGCAGGTCGAAGTCGATCTCCCCGCCGGTCGCGCGTCGCAGCCCGAGGCGCGCGAGCTCGGTGCCCCCGGCGGCATCGCCGAAGTAGAACGGACGCAGCCACCCGTCGAGGTCCTTCTCGCCCGCGGCGATCGAGTCAAGGTCGTCTTCCATCGCCGCGGTGAACCCGTAGTCGACGAGCTCGGCGTAGTAGCGCTCGAGCAGGTTGGTGACCGCGAACGCCGTGAACGACGGGATGAGCGCGGTGCCCTTCTTCCAGACATAGTCGCGGTCACGGATCACCTTGACGACGTTCGCGTAGGTGCTCGGCCGCCCGATGCCCAGCTCTTCGAGGCGCCGCACGAGGGTCGCGTCCGTGTAGCGCGCGGGCGGCTTGGTCTCGTGCGACGCCGCGGTCGCCTCGTCGACGCGGACCTCGCCGCCCTCGGCGAGCTCGGGCAGGAGCCGCTCTTGGTCTGCGAGCTCGGCGTCGGGGTCGTCGCTACCCTCGACGTAGGCGCGGCGGAAGCCCGGGAAGACGACGCGCTGTCCGGTCGCACGAAGCGCGACGGGCGAGCCCGCGAGCGGCCCCGCGGCGGCGTCGAGCACGCCGGCGAGCCGGACCTGCTGGCCCAAGAGGCGCGCGTCGACCATCTGGGAGGCGACGGTGCGCTTCCAGATGAGCTCGTAGAGCCTGGCCCCGTCCGTGGACAGCGATCGCTGGGCCTCGTCGATCGGCCGGAACGCCTCGCCCGACGGGCGGATCGCCTCGTGGGCCTCCTGGGCGTTGCGCACCTTCTTGTCGTAGCGACGGGGCTGGTCGGGCACGTAGTCCACGCCGTACAGGGAGCGCGCCGCCGCGCGCGAGGCGTCGATGGCCTCGGACGACAGCGTCGTCGAGTCGGTGCGCATGTAGGTGATCCACCCGGCCTCGTAGAGCTCCTGGGCGACCCGCATCGTGCGGTCAGGCGACCAGCTGAGCTTGCGCGAGCCCTCGATCTGGAGCGACGACGTGATGAACGGTGGCCGGGGGCGCTCGGTGCGCGGCGAGGAGGTGACGGCCTCGACGCGCAGCATCGCCGCTCCGAGCCCGGCCACGACCGAGGTTGCCTCGGACTCGTCGAGGACCCGCACGGTGGCGGCGCCCTTCACCTGGCCGGTCTGGTCGAAGTCCGACCCATCGGCGAGCTGGTCGCCGTCGACCTCGACGAGCCGCGCGTCGAAGGCGTCGGCTTGGGCGCGGACCTTGGCGTCCACGCCCCACCAGGTCGCGGCGCGGAACGCGATGCGCTCGCGTTCGCGCTCGACGACGAGCCGCATGGCGACGGACTGGACCCGTCCGGCCGAGCGCGCCCCGGGGAGCACCCGCCAGAGGACCTTGGTCACGTCGAAGCCGACGAGCCGGTCGAGGATCCGGCGCGCCTCCTGGGCGTTGACGAGGTTGTCGTCGATGTCGCGAGTCTGGGTGAGCGCGTGGCGGATGGCGTCCTCGGTGATCTCGTGGAACACCATGCGACGCACCGGCACCGTCGGGCGCAGCAGCTCCAAGAGGTGCCAGGCGATCGCCTCGCCCTCGCGGTCCTCGTCGGTTGCGAGCAGCAACTCGTCGGCGTGCTTGAGCGCGTCCTTCAGGGGCCGGACCTTGGCGGGGTCGGTCACGACGTAGAAGGCCTTGAAGTGGTTCTCGGTGTCGACGCCCAAGCGGCGGACCTCGGGGTCCGTCACGCTCTTGGGCACCTGGGTCGCCGACGTCGGCAGGTCACGGACGTGGCCGATCGAGGAGAGCACCGTGTAGCCCTCGCCCAAGAGGCTCTCGATGCGCCGCGCCTTGGTGGGCGACTCGACGATGACGAGCGCGCCCACTACCGCCCCACCGGTGCCCGGGGTCGAGGATCCACGCGCTCGTCCAACGTGCTCGGCCCCTTGGTCATGGTGCTCGGAACCCTAGACATCGGCCGGGACCGCCCGGCGGCTACCTCAGGACGGCGCCGCCGCGGGGGCAGGCACGGGCGTGTCGCTGGCCATGGACTCGGACTTGCGCTTGGAGAACGCGACTGCGCAGATGAGCACGACGAGGCTGACCCCTGCGATCGTGTACCTGACGGCGTCGTGGTGCTGCTGGGTGATCACGGCGGGCAAGACCAAGAGCGACACGAGGTTCATGACCTTGATCAGGGGGTTGAGCGCGGGTCCGGCGGTGTCCTTGAACGGGTCGCCGACGGTGTCGCCGATCACGGCTGCCTTGTGCGCCTCGGAGCCCTTGCCCCCCTCGTTGCCGTCCTCGATGAACTTCTTCGCGTTGTCCCACGCGCCGCCGGAGTTCGACAGCGTGTTCGCCATGAGCTGGCCGGTGAGGATCGCCGCGGCCAAGAACGCACCGAGCGCGAGGTAGCCGATCCCGAAGCCGACGATGACGGGGGCGAGCACCGCGAGCAGTGCGGGCGTGGCGAGCTCGCGCTGGGCCGCGGCCGTGCAGATCGAGATGACCCGGCCGTACTCGGGCTTCTCGGTGTAGTCCATGATCCCGGGGTGCTCGCGGAACTGGCGGCGCACCTCTTGGACGACGGTGCCCGCGGACCGGCCGACCGCCCGGATCGCGAGTGCGGAGAAGAGGAACGCGACCGAGCCGCCGAGCAGGAGACCGATGAAGGTCTTCGGGTCGGCCACGTTGATCTGGATCCTGGAGAACGCCGAGACCGCCGCGGGGAGGTGCAGCTGCTCGCCCGCGGTCTGGATGAACGACGCGAAGATCGCGACGGCCGCGATGACGGCGGACCCGATGGCGACGCCCTTGGTGATCGCCTTGGTCGTGTTGCCCACCGCGTCGAGGCTCACGAGCACGGTCTGGGCATCGCCCTCGAACTCGCCCGCCATCTCGGCGATGCCCGCCGAGTTGTCCGACACCGGTCCGAAGCTGTCCTCGGACACGATCATCCCTGCCGTGGACAAGAGGCCAATGCCGATCAGGGCCACGAAGAAGAAGACCTCGTGGATGTTGCCCTGGCCGAGCCCCAGCGCGACTCCGATCGCGATCGCGATCGCGATGATCGCCCACACCGAGGACTCGAGCCCGATCGCGAAGCCCGACAGCACGGTCGTGGCAGGCCCCGTGCGCGCGGACTCGGCGATCTCCTTGACCGGGTTGCGCTCCGTCGAGGTGAAGTGCTCGGTGATCAGGCTGGCAGTCAGCGAGAGGCCGACGCCGGTGAGGACGGCGAAAAAGAGGCGCAGGTTGTGCACGTAGAACTGGGCGACCAGGAACGCGCCGACGATGGTGAGCGCCGAGGACAGCCAGAAGCCCCGGTTGATGGGGCTGAGCGCGTTGCGCTCGTGGGCGCGCGCCCGGACCGAGAAGACCCCAACGATCGAGGCGAGGATGCCGATCGCCGGGACGATGAGGGGGAACAGCACGTCTTTGATGTCCGGCTTCGCGAAGGCGGTCCAGCCCAAGATGAGCGCGGCGATGATGGTGATCTCGTAGGACTCGAAGAGGTCCGCGGCCATCCCTGCGCAGTCGCCCACGTTGTCCCCGACGTTGTCGGCGATCGTGGCGGCGTTGCGGGGGTCGTCTTCGGGGATGCCCGCCTCGATTTTGCCCACGAGGTCCGCGCCGACGTCGGCCGCCTTGGTGAAGATGCCGCCGCCGACTCGCATGAACAGCGCGATGAGCGAGGCGCCGAAGGCGAAGCCGACGAGGACGGCGGTGGCCGAGTTCTGAAAGATCAAGAAGATCCCCGCCGCACCCGTGAGCCCGAGCCCGACGCACAAAAGGCCCGTGACCGCGCCGGTGCGGAACGCGACGCGCAGTGCCCCGGGCATGCCCTTGCCGGCGACGGCTGCCGCGGCGGTGCGAACGTTGCCGCGCACGGCGATCGACATGCCGATGAAGCCGGTCAGCCCCGAGAAGGCCGCGCCCAAAAGGAAGCACACCGCGCGCCAGATGCCGTTCTCAGTGAACGACATGGCGACCGAGCCGTTGTCTCGGACGACCTTGGTCGCGGTGAAGTAGATGAGGACAGCGAGCGGCACGACGATGATGAGGACAACCCTCGCCTGGCGCTTCAAGAAGGCCTCCGCGCCCTCTTGGATCGCCTTGGCGATTTCGCGCATCTTGATCGAGCCCGCGTCGGCCGCCATGACGCCGCGGACGAGGAAGAGACCCGTGGCGATGCCGATGATGCCGCAGGCGATGATCGCCCACAGGATCAGCCGGTCATTCCCGCTCAGCACGAAGTTCTGGTAGCCGCCGTCGGCGGCGAAACGGTGAAGACCGTTCATCTCGGTGGGTGCCTCTCTGCGTCGGTGCCGCAACACGCACGGCGTCGTGGGTACCCCTGTGTCGAGAACCTGCTTGCCTCGTTTAGGGCGACGAGAGGCTAGCGGTCACCTGTCGATTAGGGCAAGAACTCAGGACTCAGGCGGCGCGACGAGCTCGTAGTCGGGGTTGATGATCGCGAGCTTGCGCTGCCAGGAGCCGACCGTGCCCTCGACGACCACCCGCGCACCCCGCTCGATGCCCGGGATGTGGCTCCGGCCCTGGAACACGAGGAGCATCGTGCCCGTCCCGTCCGACAGCGTGCACTCGAGCACGGGGGCGCCGTCCACCTTGCGGACGCTGAGCGAGCGGATCCGCCCAGAGAACTTGCATCGATTTCGCCAGATCGCGTCGCACACCGGCGTCGTGCCCTCGGAGCGCTGCTTCAGAATCACGTCGGCCCTGAGCACCGGCGCGTCGTTGCGTGCCGGCGGCCGCGCCGCCTCGCTCGCCGCGCGGACGCGCCGGCGCTTGGCGAGGTCGAGGCGGAACGGGATCACGGTCGCCGTGACCCGGGGGACGAGCGTCACGGCCTCGGCGATCGAGTCGGCAGTCCGGTCATGCAGCACTCGCTCGAGGCGGGTCGGGAAGTTGCGCCGTGGCAGCACGATGCTGCACTCGGTGTCCTCGGGCCGGGCGGCCTCTGCCGCGAGCTCGAGCGTCGCGCGCTCGATCCGGCGGTCAGGGCACTCGATCACCTCGAGGGCGAGGTTTCTCGGGCCGACGTCGGCCCAGACCGCCTCGAGCTCGCGGGTGACGAGCGGGTCGATGTCGAAGTGGATCGCGCGCAGCTCGGTGGGGTTGAGCGAGCGCGCGTACTGCAGGGCACGCGCCGCGGCGAGGTCGTAGCTGTCGACGAGCACGTAGACGACGTTGCGACGGAGCGGCGTCGCGCTCGAGACGGCCTCGGTACCTGCACGCAGTGCCTTCTCCTCCGTCGCGTACTGGCGATGCAAGCGGATGAGGCTGAAGTACATGATGGGGCCGAGGACGACGACGATCCACGCTCCCTCGGTGAACTTCGCGATTGCGAAGATCAAGACCACGGCGAACGTCGTCACCGCCGAGATGGTGTTGACGATGATGCCGCGTGTCCGATGCGGCCCGTCCCCGCGCCGGTGGTGCGCCACCATGCCGAGGCCCGCCATCGTGAACCCGGTGAACACCCCGATCGCGTAGAGCGAGACAAGACCGGTGACGTTCGCCTTGAAGATCAAGATGAGCACCAGAGCGACGACGCCGAGGACGATGATCCCGTTGGAGAAGGCAAGGCGATGCCCGCGCTTCGTGAGCTGCCGAGGCAGGTACCCGTCGGTCGCCACGTAGTTGGCGAGGAATGGGAAGCCGTTGAAGCTCGTGTTGCCGCCGGTCCACAGGATCGCCACGGTCGCGAACTGGACGCAGAAGAACAGGACGTGGCCGAATCCCGTGGCACCGAAGATCCCGTTGACCTCCTGGGAGACGACCGTCGGGATGCCGCCACTTCGCGGGAGCGCGTGCATCCACTTCGCCATCAGCGTCGTCGACAGCACAAGGAAGCCGAGGATCGAGCTCATGATGACGAGCGTGACGCGGGCATTTCGACCCTGCGGGCGACGGAACGACGCGACGCCGTTGGAGATCGCCTCGAGACCGGTGAGCGACGAGCCCCCGTTCGCGTAGGCACGGAGCAGCGAGATGAACGCGAGTCCGTAGATCACGCCGACGCCCCGGGTGCCGAACGTGCCGTCGTACAGCTGGCTCGCATGGGGCGTCGGGATCACATGCAGCCCGCCGCTGAAGAACTTCACGTAGCCCACCAGCATCGTGGAGCCAAGGAGGAGCACGTAGAGATAGGTCGGGAGGGCGAATATCCTCCCTGCCTCGCGGATCCCCCGAAGGTTCCCGAAGATCAAGAGGAGCACGATGCCGAGGGTGATCGGGAGGACCCATCCGTTGAGCCCGGGGAACGCGCTCGCGAGCGCGTCAGTGCCTGCTGCGCTCTGCACGGCGACGGTCACTGAGTAGTCAATGAGGAGCGCCACCGCGGCGATCTGGGCGACCTTCGGTCCGAAGTTGTCGCGGGCGACGACGTACGAGCCGCCCGCCGAGGTGTAGAACCCGATGACGTCGAGGTAGCTGAGCGTGACAACCAGTAGCACGCCAAGGATGACGAAAGTGATGGGGACGAGCAGGCTGAACGCCGCGAGCCCGATGGCCGGGGTCATCTGGGTCAGCATCTGCTCGGTCCCGTACGCCGAGGACGAGATGCAGTCAGGGGCGAGCACGCCGAGAGCGATCGGTCGGGAGAGCCGCTCGCTCGACAGCTGCTCGGAGGTGAGGGGCTTGCCGAGCAGGAATCGCTTGAGCCGGTAGCCGCGCGACTCGGGATACTCGATTGACAGGTTGCGGGCCAGCGACGCCGTGGGCGTGAGTCGGGTTGCGGCAGGCTCCGCGTCGATCACGTCACCCACGAGGTCAGCCTAGGTCTGCGCCGTGCACCCGTTCGGCCCGCTTTACAAGCGACCGTGAATCGTGGTCACATCTCGCGGTGCACGTCGTGGTCGTCGGTTGCGGTCGGGTCGGCTCCGGCGTCGCGGTACAGCTCGAGTCCCTGGGTCACACGGTCGCGATCATTGACCGGTCGAAGCGTGCCTTCGACCGGTTGCCGCCCGACTTCAAAGGGACCAAGGTCATCGGCTCCGGCTTTGACCGCGAGGCACTCGACGCCGCGGGCGCCAAGGACGCCAGCGCGCTCGCGTCCGTCACGAACGGTGACAACTCCAACATCCTGTGCGCCCGCATCGCGAGGGAGAACTACGGGATCGCGAACGTCGTCGCGCGCATCTACGACCCCCGGCGAGCCGTCATCTACCAGCGGCTCGGGATCCCCACGGTCCCGACAGTCTCGTGGACGACGACCCAGGTGCTCCGCTGGCTGCTGCCCCATGACGACTCGGTCGAGTGGCGCGACGCCACCGGATCGCTGCTGTTCGTGGAGCGAATCCTCCCCGACGCCTGGGCTGGCACGCGCCTCGAGGAGCTCGACTCGCCCGGCAGGTTCAACGTCGTCTCGGTCATGCGGAGCAACCAGCCTCGGCTCGACGTCGCGACGCTCATCGGCCAAGAAGACGACGTGCTGCAGATCATCGTCCTCCGCGACGCGGTCGCCGAGCTCGACGAGCGCCTCGGCAAGGTCGGCTGATGCGCGTCGTCATCGCCGGGGGTGGCAGCGTCGGCATCGCAATGGCCTCGGACCTCCGCGACAACGGGCACGCCGTGCAGGTCCTCGAGGCCGACCCGGCTCGCGCCGAGGTGATTCGCGCCGACCTGCATGGCGTCGACGTGCTCACGTGCGACGCCTGCGAGGTGTCGTCCCTCCAGCGAGCCGGGCTCCGCGACGTGGAGGTCGTCGTCGCGGCGACGGGCGATGACGAAGACAACCTCGTGATTAGCTGGCTCTCGAAGCAGGAGTTCGCCGTGCCTCGCGTCATCTCCCGCGTCAACAACGCGAAGAACGCGTGGATGTTCAACGAGACCTGGGGCGTCGACGTCAGCGTGTCGACGCCGCAACTGCTGACCGCGCTCGTAGAAGAGGCCGTCGCGATCGGCTCGGTCGTCCGGCTCATGCAGCTCGACCGCTCCGGCGCCGCACTCGTCGAGGTCACCCTCGATGCCGACGCGCCCGCGATCCAAGGCGACCGCACCGTCGGGGACCTCGAGCTGCCTGCCGACGCCCAGATCGTCGCGGTGGTCCGGGACGAAAAGGTGCTCATCCCGAGAGATGACACACGCCTGTCGGAAGGGGACCACGTCGTCGTCCTCGCGACGCACGGCGCGGAAAGCGAGATCGAGCAGGTCTTCATCGGAGAGTGATGAGGCCGCGTGCGAGTCCGCCGGTCACACACTTGGCGAACCGATTGCAATTCGGTCACAAATCTGTTGACGACACGACTCGCACTAGCCGTACGCTGGAAGCGTGCGCGCAGCATTCTTCGACCTTGACAAGACGGTCATCGCTCGCGCCTCTGTCGTGGCCTTCGGCGGACCGCTGCGCAGACGGGGACTCGTCAATCGCCGCACCGTCGCGCGCGCAGTGCTTGGGCAATTGTTGTTTTTGTGGTTCGGCGCCGATGAGGAAAAGATGTCGAAGATCCGCGAGTCGATGCTCGAGGTCTCCGCGGGCTGGGACCGCGACGAGGTGCGCGCGATCGTCGAGGAGACCTTGACCGACGTGATCGAGCCGCTGATCTACGCGGAGGCCCAGGCGCTCATCTCGCTGCACCGCGCGGCCGGCGACCGAATCTGGCTGGTGTCGAGCGCGCCCTCCGAGATCGTCGAGCCCCTGGCGGCGATGCTGGGCGTCGACGGCGCGATCGCGTCCAAGGCCGAGATCGACGAGCTCGGCAGGTACACGGGAAAGATCGAGTTCTATGCCCAGGGCGAGGGCAAGGCGACCGCGATACGAGCGCTTGCCGAGTCGCACCACCTTGACCTCGACGAGTCGAGCGCGTACTCGGACTCGGTCACCGACCTTCCGATGCTCGAGGCGGTCGGACATCCGTTCGCCGTCAACCCCGACCGGGCGCTCGCAAAAGAGGCGAGGGAGCGTGGGTGGGAGATCCTGCAGTTCTCCAACCCCGTGCGGCTGCGCGACCGAGCCTCGGTGCGCCTGCCCGCGGTCACGGGCGCGCTCGTCTTGGTCGGACTGCTGCTCGCCGGGCTCGGACGCACGCGCAAGGCCGCCGCGTAGCCGACGAGGCGATCAGGCCGCGAACCAATCCAGCGGGTCGTCGGCGAGCCCCTCGCCCGATGCGGCCTCGATCGCCGCATTGACGAGCGTCCGCCGGTACGACCCGTACGTTCGACAGTCCAGGCGCTCCGACGCGAAGTCTTGATCGCTTTCCGCGAACCTCGCACCGCGCATGGCGGCGCGCCGGCTACACGGTCAGCAGGTCCCTCGCGCCAGTGTCCGAGGACGGGTGGCGAAGCTTGCTCATCGCCCTCGCCTCGATCTGGCGGATCCGCTCGCGGGTCAGGTTGAAGTGCTCGCCGACCTCTTCGAGCGTCCGCGGCTCGCCGCGATCGAGCCCGAAGCGCAGTCGGAGGATTTCGCGCTCGCGCTCGTCGAGCGGCGACAGCAGTCGACGGATCTCCTCGGGCAGCACCGCGATCGCGGCGGCCTCGAAGGGCGACTCCGCGGAGCGGTCCTCGACGACGTCGCCGAGCTCGGCGTCGCCGTCCTCGCGCAGCGGCTCAGAGAGGCTGAGCGGCTCGGCGCGGAACCGGAGCGCCTCGATGAGCTTGTCCTCGGGCATCTCGCACTCGACGCACAGCTCGCGGATCGTTGGCGGGCGGCCGAACTTGAGCTCGAGTCGCGACTGGGCCTTTTGGACGCGTGCGAGCGTGTCACCGGCGTGCACAGGAAGCCGGATCGTGCGTCCGGTGTTCGCGATGCCTCGCGTGATCGCCTGGCGGATCCACCACGTGGCGTAGGTAGAGAACTTGAAGCCCTTTCGCCAGTCGAACTTCTCGACGGCGTGCATGAGCCCGAGGTTGCCCTCCTGGATCAGGTCGAGCAATGGGAGGCCCGAGGCCTGGTACTTCTTCGCGATCGACACGACGAGGCGGAGGTTCGACTGGACGAACTCGCGCTGCGCGTCGTCGCCCTTCTTCGCGACTCGACGGAGCTGCTGGCGGCGCGACGTCGTGAGCTTCGTGCCCGTTTCGACTTCCTGGGCCGCGCTGCGGCCCTCTTCGATCGCCTGGGCGAGCCGGACCTCGTCGTCCTTGGTGAGCAGGGTGTACTGGCCGATGTCGGTCAGGTAAAGCCGGACGAGGTCCTCATCGTCCCGCTCGATGCGGTCTTTCGCCACGAAGTTCGATCTCCTTGAGAACGTCCGGGCGGCTCTGCCGCCTCCCCCCGTCCCTCCCCATTCGGGGTGGGAAGTCACTCTACTGGTGCCGTCAACCCCTCCAGCCGGCTCGTCCGCGGCGCCTCGGCACCGCTCGCCGACGACGCACCGAGTGCTGCCCCGACTCGCACGACGGCCTCCAAGGAGCCCGCGCTCGGCGCGGCGTCGTGCGTGAGACGGGTCGCAATCGAGTCGAGTGTCGTGCTCACGTCGTCGAGGTCGCGGGCGATCAGCGTGAACGCGCGGGCGCGCGGTCCCTCCAACAACGGTTCGACCGAGTGTCGTTCCCGCGCGACGTGGACCTCGAGCCAGTCGACGACGAGTGTGAGCGACGACCGGAGCGCAGCCGAGTCCTTGCTCGCGACCAACTCGTCGAGGAGGTCCATCGCCTCGTCGGCACCGTCGGCGCCCTCGTCGACGAGCGTGTCGCGGTCGATGCCGGCCCGGACGGGCAGCACGTCATAGAGCAGCTCGGCGTGCCACGCGAACATCCCCGCGAGCGGCGCGAGGGCGGCGGCGAGCTCGGGTGCGGCTCGTGACGCACCCTGACCGCACACTTCGAAGAGTCGACGGCTCACTCGGCAGCTCAGCGCGACGAATCGGTCCGCCGCAGTCGCGGTCGTGTTCACGGACGCCGTGGCGCGCCATAGCGGTTGGTGATCGGCAGACGCCGATCCTTGCCGAACGACTTCGTCGTGATGCGCACGCCTGGCGGCATCTGGCGCCGCTTGTACTCCGCGGCGTCGACGAGGGCCGCGACGCGCTCGACGAGCGCGCGGTCGTTGCCGTCTGCGATCAGCTCGGCGGCTGTCTTGTCCCCCTCGACGTAGGCGATCAGGACCGGGTCGAGCAGCTCGTAGGCCGGCAGCGAGTCGGCGTCGACCTGGTTCGGGCGCAGCTCGGCCGACGGCGGCTTGGTGATGATCGACTCTGGGATCGGCGGGGACTCGTTCCGTGCGATCGCGCGCTCGTTCCGATACCGGCAGAGCTCGTAGACGAGCGTCTTGACCACGTCTTTGATCACGGCGAAGCCGCCCGCGGTGTCGCCGTAGAGCGTCGAGTAGCCGGTCGCGAGCTCGGACTTGTTCCCGGTCGTGAGCACGATCGCGCCCGTCTCATTCGAGATCCCCATGAGCACGACGCCCCGGATCCGCGACTGCAGGTTCTCGTCGGTGAGGCCCGCGGGAACCCCGCCCAGCACGCCGTCGAGCACCGAGGAGAGCGCGGCGTGCGCCGACTCGATCGGGGCTGACACGCACCGCATGCCGAGGCGCAGCGCGAGCTCGAAGGCGTCAGTCTTCGAGTGCTCCGAGCTGTACCTCGAGGGCATGGACACGCCGAGCACGCACTCGGGGCCGAGCGCGTCGACGGCGATCGCCGCCACGAGCGCCGAGTCGATGCCCCCCGACACCGCGATGACCGCCTCGGCGAACCCGTTCTTGTGCAGGTAGTCGCGGGTGCCCACGACGAGTGCCTCGTAGACCTCGGCGATCGGGTCGAGCCGCGGGGCGATCACCGGCGGGGCGATCGGCGCGCGCGTCCGGGGCTCGGAGAGCTCGGCCAGGGACACGGCGCCGGTCGCGTCGGGCAGCTCGAGATCGCAGACGAGCAGGGTGGGCTCGAACTGCGGTGCGGCGGCCACCAGGCGTCCGGTCGCATCGAGGACGAAGCTCGCCCCGTCGAACACGAGCTCGTCCTGGCCGCCGACCAGGTTGACGTAGGCCACGGCGCAGCCGGTCTCGGCGCTGCGATGCTCGAGCATCGTTCGACGATCCTCGAATCGCCCTCTCGAGTAGGGCGAGGCGTTGAGCACGACGAGCAGGGACGCGCCCGCGGCGGCGAGGGCCGCGGCGGGTCCGCCGTCGATCCAGACGTCCTCGCAGATGGCGATGCCGACGGCCGCGCCGCCGACTTCGTAGACGGCCGACGGCCCCGTCCCCGGGGCAAACCACCGACGCTCGTCGAAGACTCCGTAGTTGGGGAGCTGGCGCTTGGCGACCGCTCCGTGGAGCCGGCCTGCGCCGACGAGCGCCGCGGCGTTCGCCGAGCCGCGGTGCGCCGTGCCCTCCCGCTCGAGCGCCTCGCCTCGCGCGTCGGACGGCTCGGCGAGCTCGACCAGCCGCGAGTCGCCGGCGAGCACGGTGCCCACCACGCCCAGGCAGGCCGGGGACGCCGTGGCGAGCGTGCCGAGGGCGACGGCCGCGTCCTCGATGAAGCCGTCCTTCAACAAGAGATCCTCGGGGGGGTAGCCCACGAGGGCCAGCTCAGGGGTGACCACGAGGTCGCAGCCGAGCTCACAGCCTTCGCGGAGGGCCGTGAGGATCGCCGCGGCATTGGCGTCCACGTCACCGACCGTGACATTCAGCTGGGCGAGCCCGACGCGGATCGTCGCCACGAGCCGAGCCTAACGGGGGCCGCCCCGGCGCCCCGGGGGGTTTCACACGTTGTTAACGCGTGGATGGCAATTCGCGCGGGCCGAGTTGCGAGACTGGGAGCGCATGCCGCGAGGTCGGCGCGGACCGAGACGACCGGACCAACCACAAGGAGCAGCCGTGCCCTATCAGGCCGAGTACATCTGGATCGACGGGACCGAGCCGTCGCCTCTCGTGCGGAGCAAGACGAGGATCATCGCCGACGGCAAGCAGCCGGGCATCTGGGGCTTCGACGGCTCGAGTACCAACCAGGCGACCGGCACCAACTCCGACTGCGTGCTGCGGCCGGTGTTCGTCGCCAAGGATCCGCTCCGCGGCGACAACAACAAGCTCGTCATGTGCGAGGTGCTCAACACGGACATGACCCCGCACGTCTCGAACACGCGCGCCGCGTGCGCCGAGACCGCGAAGAAGTACGCCGCGTTCGAGCCGTGGTTCGGCATCGAGCAGGAGTACACCTTCATCCAGAACAACCGACCCTTTGGGTGGCCCGAGCACGGCTACCCCGCGCCGCAGGGCCCGTACTACTGCGGCGTCGGCGGCGACAAGATGCCCGGCCGCGAGATCGTGGAAGCGCACACCGCCGCGTGCATCAAGGCGGGGATCGCGATCGAGGGCACCAACGCCGAGGTGATGATGGGGCAGTGGGAGTTCCAGATCGGCGTGCTCGCACCGCCGATGATCGGCGACCAGCTGTGGATGGCGAGGTGGCTGCTCTTCCGCATCGCCGAGGACTTCAGCGTGTTCGCCACGCTCGAGCCCAAACCGATGCTCGGCGACTGGAACGGCGCGGGCGCGCACACGAACTTCTCGACCAAGGCAATGCGCGCGCCAGGCGGCTGGGACGCGATCATCGAGGGCTGCGAGGCGCTGAAGGGCCGCGTCCGCGAGCACATCTCGAACTACGGCATCGGCATCGAAGAGCGGCTCACCGGCGCCCACGAGACCGCGCGGTTTGACAAGTTCAGCTATGGCACGTCGGATCGCGGCGCGTCGATCCGCATCCCGTGGGGCACGGCGCGCGACAAGCGCGGCTGGCTCGAGGACCGTCGGCCGAACGCGAACATGGACCCCTACGTCGTGAGCCGCCTGATGGTCGAGACCGTGTGCGGCGCCGCCAGCGCGAACGGACGGCGCGCCCCCACACGCAACGGCAAGGCGACGCCGAGCGCAACGTCGACCCGCGCGCGTGCCAAGCAGCCGGTCCCCGCCAAGCGCGCACGGGCGGCCAAGGCGACGAAGCGACTCGCCAAGGCGAGCTGATCCAACGTCCTCGCCGGCGAGGACACAGCGAGGACCTGCGACAATGACGTCGGTGAGCGAGCAGCAGGCCAACTACGTCCTTCGCGTCGTCGAGGAGCGTCGGATCAGGTTCGTCCAGCTGTGGTTCACCGACGTCCTGGGCCGCCTCAAGGCGTTCCACGTGACCCCTGCCGAGCTGGAGGACGCCCTCGAGGAGGGCATGACCTTCGACGGCAGCGCGATCGACGGCTTCTCGCGCGTTCAGGAGGCCGACGTGCTCGCGATGCCCGACCTCGACACGTTCCAGCTGCTGCCGTGGCACACCGAGGGCGAGGGCGTCGCTCGCGTCTTCTGTGACATCGCGACCGTCGACGGGGCACCGTTCGAGGGGTGCCCGCGCAACCGGTTGCGCCGGATCTTGGGCGGCGCGCACGACGAGGGCTTCACGTTCTTCGTCGCCCCCGAGCTCGAGTTCTTCTACTTCGACTCGCTCGAGTCCGCCGGCCCCCCCCATCCGGTCGACCTCGGCAGCTACTTCGACTTGGGGACCGACAACGTCGTCGGCCGGCTCCGTCGCGACACGGTGCGGACGCTCGAAGAGATGGGCATCCCCGTCGAGCACGCACAGCACGAGGATGCGCCGGGTCAGCACGAGATCGACCTGCGCTACACCGACGCACTGACCATGGCCGACACGGTCATGACGGTGCGCCACGTGGTGAAAGAGCTCGCACGTCAGGTTGGCGTCGCGGCGAGCTTCATGCCCAAGCCACTCGCGGGCGTCCAGGGATCGGGCATGCACACCCACCTGTCGCTGTGGCGCGACGACACGAACGCCTTCTTCGACGACGGCGACCGTTACGGGCTGTCGCCGCTCGCGCACCAGTTCATCGCGGGGCTGCTCACCCACGCGAAGGAGATCACCGCGATCACCAACCAGTGGGTCAACTCCTACAAGCGGCTCGTCCCGGGCAACGAGGCGCCGGTGCACGTGAGCTGGGCTCGCAACAACCGCTCCGCGCTCGTGCGCGTGCCGACGGTGAAGAAGACCAAGGTCACCTCCACGCGCCTCGAGTACCGCGCGCCGGACTCCGCGGCGAACCCGTACCTGTGCTTCGCAGTGATCCTCGCCGCGGGCATGGCCGGCATCCGCGGGGGCTACGAGTTGCCGCCCGAGGCGGCGGGCAACCTGTTCACGCACACCGAGGACAGCGACCTGCCGATGCTGCCGACCAGCCTGAAGGAGGCGACCGACACGATGGCCGGCTCGGAGCTCTTGCACGAGACGCTGGGCGAGCACCTCGTCGAGTGGTTCCTGCGCAACAAGCGGGCCGAGTGGGCCGCCTATGCAGAGACGGTGACGCCCTTTGAGCTCGACCGGTACCTGCCGCTGCTGTGAGCGGCCCCGGCGCCGACAGGACGCGCACCGTCGCGTGCATCCCGGCCCTCACCGACGAGCTGGCGGCGGCCGGCCGGCTCGCGGGACTGCTCGCCGAGGCCGCTGCCGACGTCGCGGTGCTCGCGGCTCGCCTGGCGGCCGCGCCGAACGACCTCGCCGCGGTCGTGGTCGACGCGACGAGGTGCTCGCCCGCCGACGCGATGGCTGCCTGCAAGTTGCTGCGCCGCCTCGACCCCCCGTTCGCCCCGATCCTCGTGGTCGTGGCGCTCGAACAGCTCGACGAGCTGTCGCTCAGAGACGAGCTGTTCGACGACTTCTTTGTCTCGAGCGCCGACCCGCGCGAGCTCGCCGCTCGCCTGCGACACGTGCTCGTCCAAAGCGGTTCGACGGCAACGAGCTCGGTGGTCGAGCACGCCGAGCTGACGGTCAACCTCGAGAACTACCAGGCGACGATCGCCGGCCGCGCGCTCGACCTCACGTACATGGAGTACGAGCTGCTCCGATTCTTCGCGACGAACCCCGGGCGCGTCCTCACACGCGAGACGCTGCTCAACCGCGTGTGGGGCTACGAGTACTACGGGGGCGCGAGGACCGTCGACGTCCACGTCCGTCGACTGCGCGCAAAGCTCGGCGAGGAGCACGCGCACCTGATCTCGACGGTGCGCAGCGTCGGCTACCGGTTCGGCTGACCTGGCGACACGCTCATCGAGCGGTCGTGCTCGCCCAGAGCTCGACTTCCACACGAGCCGCGAGCGGCAGCGCCGCGACGCCGATGGCGGTCCGCGCGGGGCGATGGTCGCCGAAGAAGCTGACCCAGACCTCGTTGCAGGCAGCGAAGTCGCCCATGTCGACGAGGAAGAGCGTCGCTTTGATCACCTGGTCCTTGCGCACGCCGGCGGACTCCAAGAGAGCCGCGGCGTTCTGGAGCGCCTGGGTGAGCTGCGCGGTCGTGGACGCGTCGACGAGCACCGAGGCCCCCTCAGGGCCCGGGACCACACCGAGCTGCCCGGAGGTCACGACGAGGTCGCCCGCTCGGACGATCGGGCTGTAGGGACCGATTGGTGCGGGCATGATTCTCCTCAACGGCGCGTGGGCCAGCGTGGGCCGGCTCCCTCAGCAAACCACACCGCGCCCAGCGCGGCCGAGAATGCCGCGGTCCCGATCGCGACGGGCGCCGAGTCGGACTGCGCCACGTCGACGGTGACGTGGGGGAACGACCGAGCCGGCGTGATCCCGAATGACCGGATCGTGAGGTCGACCGGCGTGCCCTCGGCGTCGAGGGCGATCCCTTCGGTCGTGACCATCGAGAACGCCTGGTGCACCGCCCCGATGACGTAGCTGCGCGTCGTGGCGCCACAGATCGGGTCGCCCGCGTCGACGGACGCCACGATCCCCTCGCCCGTCGCGCGCACCGACGCGCGCGCGCCGCCGATTGCCACCTCGCAGGTCCCGTCAGCGGTCGCGGCGAGGACGGCGGCCGCGGCGAGCACCTCGGCGACGCCGGCCCCGCGGTGCGTGGTGCCGACGCGCGGGCCGGCCACCTCGACGATCTCCACGAGCGCCCGCGGCACGGCCACGCGGATCGCGTCGCACACCGCGTCGAGGGGCTCCGAGCCCGCTGTCCAGCCGAGCCGGACGACGCCGGATCCGTCGCGACACAGGCCGATCGACATCGGGGGCCGCTTGGCGCCGCGCAGCACCACGGCCTCTCGCGTCCATCGCGCGGCCACCGCGACGCCGTGCTCGGCGGTCAGCCGGGCAGCGTCAGCGGCGACCGGCGAGCGGCGTTTCGCGCCGAACGCCCCCGCGTTGCCGAAGGGGGACGCGGGGGCGCCATCGGGTTCGCACCAGCTCGCGTCGGGCTCGAGGTACGCGGGCTCGACCCAGGTCGTCTGCAGGACGATGTCGAAGTCCCCGTCGGCGATCTCGACGGGGTGCGAGAGCGCGACCGTCGAGTTGCGGCCCTGTCTGGTCCCGGCACGGCGTCGTGCCTCCGCGGCGCTCGATGCGACCTCGTAGCCGCGCTTTCCCGTCGCGATCGCGACGAGGCATGAGCTGGGCCGGGTGTCGTCGGCGAACGGGGCGAGGCCCTCGACCACGGCGGGGCCGGCGAGCTGGGTCGTCCCGCTCTCGAGTGTCGCGCGTCGCGACGCCCTCGCCTCGTCACGAGGCGGCTTCGTGGGCACCACACCCCAGGCGGCGAGTGCGGCCTCCACGATCGGCTGGAAGCCCGTGCAACGGCAGAGGTGCGCGGCGAGCGCGGTGTGCACCTGGTGCTCGTCGACCTGGCCACGGCGACCAAGTGCGGCAAGCCGAACGACGATGCCCGGCGTGCAGAATCCGCACTGGGATGCCGCGGCCGCGTCGAAGGCCTCGACGAGCCGCGCTCGCACCTCGGGATCGAGTCCCGAGAGCGTGGTGACCTCGCGTCCCGCGACACGGGCGACCGGGGTCACGCACGCGACCCGGGGCTGGCCGTCGACGAGCACGGTGCAGCAGCCGCACTGGCCCTGGGGTGCGCACCCGTCCTTCACCTCGGTCAGGCCGAGCGTGTCGCGAAGGGCGTCGAGCAGCGTGCCGGCAGCGTCGACGTCGACACGGGCCCCATTGACTCGGAAGGAGACGGCCCCAGCCGCCGGGGACGGCTCGGTCAGCTGAAGGAGCTGCCGCAGCCGCAGGTCTGGGTCGCGTTCGGGTTCGTGATGTGGAACCCCGCGCCCTGCAGGCCGTCGGCGTAGTCGAGCGATGACCCGATGAGCAGGGCCGCGCTCTTTTCGTCGACGACGACCCGGACCGACCCGAAGTTGCGCACCAGGTCGTCGTCGGCGACCTCGGTGTCGAAGAACATGTCATACGAGAAGCCCGAGCACCCGCCCGGCTTGACCGCGACGCGCAGCGCCAGCTGCTCGGCGTCCGCCTCGGCCGCGAGGAGCTCGGCGACCTTGCTCACGGCGGTATCCGTGAGCGTGATCGGCTCCTTCTTGCGGGTGATTGAGACTGTGGCGGTGCTCGACATGGCGCCTCCTTGAGACCTGTCGGTGGGCGCACAACCGCGCCCGCCGCACCCCGAATCGTAGCGGCGTTCGCCGCGACCCGGCGCACGGGCGCCGTTAGGGTCGACATGGTGACGGTGACGCTCGATGCGACCGTTCTCGCACGACTCCGAGGCGTGGTCGACCCCGAGCTGGGCGCGGACATCGTGACGCTGGGCATGGTGACCGCGGCCTCGATCGACCCCGCGGGGACCGCGACGGTCGCCGTCGGCCTCACGACGGTCGGCTGCCCCCTTCGGGCGCGCCTCGAGCGCGACGTCCGCTCCGCGCTCGCCGGGCTCGACGGGGTGCACGAGGTCGTCATCGAGATGGGCGTGCTGGAGCCCGCGGCGAAGGCCGCACTCATGGACATCGCCCGACGGGTGGCCCAGGAGCGATCCCCAACCACGACCATCCCGGGCACCGTGCCGGTCCTCGCGATCGCGTCGGGCAAGGGCGGGGTCGGCAAGTCCTCGCTGACGGCGAATCTCGGGGTCGCGCTCGCCGCACGTGGCCACGTCGTCGGCATCATCGACGCGGACGTCGGCGGCTTCTCACTCCCCCGGCTGCTCGGCATGTCCGGCCCACTCGAGGCAAGAGGCGGCCGGCTCGTGCCGCGCTCCAAGCGCATCGGCGAGGGCGAGCTGCGCGTCGTGTCGATGGGGTTCTTGGCCGAGGAGGACCAGGCGCTGCTCTGGCGCGGGCTCATCCTCAACAAGGCGGTGCAGCAGTTCATCGAGGACGCCGACTGGACGGGCATCGACTACCTCTTGGTCGACCTGCCGCCCGGGACGAGCGACGTGCCGATGGGCCTCGCGCGAATGCTCCCCCAGACGGGCCTGCTGCTCGTCACGACGCCTCCCCTCGCTGCCCAGCTGGTCGCCGCACGCGCCGGCGACCTCGCGAGGCGCGCCAACCTCCGCGTCCTCGGCGTGATCGAGAACATGAGCTCGTTCGTCTGCGAGCACGGGGTCAGCTACGAGCTGTTCGGCGCGGGGGGGGGTGCCCGCCTCGCCGAGCAGCTCAGCGTCGAGCTGCTCGCCTCGGTGCCGTTCGACGCCGCGCTCGGGGCTGGCGCCGACGTGGGCGAGGCGGCCGCGCTCCTCGACACCGCGGCAGGGCGCGCGTTCCGAGAGCTCGCGCGTCTGGTCGCGACCGAGCTCGCCCCACCCCCCGGCGCGCAGGGCTGCACGGCGCGTCTCTTGGACCAGCTGGAGCGCGTGGTCGAGCGAGCCTGACTGACCCCTACGGGGCGGCGGTCGCGCTGAACACTGCCGCGGGGTCGTCACGCGTCGACGACGAGGTGGCCGTGCCCGCCTCGACGAGGGCGAGCAGGTGCGCCCAGCACGTCGCCGTCGCGACGACGTCGCGATCGCTCCCGACGTCGGCATAGGCGAACGGCCGCAGCTGCGCGGCGGTGCCCGGCCCATGCTCGCGGAGCGCTTCGAGCACCACGGTGCCCCGCGCTCGACGGTGCGCCAAGATCGCCGCGACGACCGACGCAGGCGACTCGAGCACCCGGCCGTGGCCGGGCGCGATGCGACGCACCCCGGGGGCGTCGCGGATGCGCTCGAGCGCCGACAGGTACGCGGTCAGGTCGCCGTCGGGGGGTCCGATGACGACCGTCGAGCCCTGCATCACGTGGTCGCCGGTGAACAGCCATCCCGAGGCTGGCGCGTAGAAGCACAGGTGGTCCGAGGCGTGCCCGGGGGTGTGCCACGCGACGAGCACGTGGGCACCGGTGCCCAGCTCGGCGCCCTCGGTGATCGCGACGTCGACGGCGAGGGTGTCGTGGCCGTGGCCGACGACGGGCGCGCCGACCGAGTCGGCGAGCGCCCGTGCGCCAGGTGCGTGGTCTCGATGATGGTGCGTCACCGCGACCGCGGCGACGCGGCGCCCCGCGATGACGGTGCGCAGCGCGTCGAGGTGCGTGTCGATGACCGGCCCCGGATCGACGACCACGACCTCGTCGGTCCCGACCACGTAGGCGTTGGTCCCCGGGCCTGTCATCATCGAGGGGTTCGGTGCGGTGACCCTCGTGACCATCGCGTCGAGCACGACCGGCTCGCCGGGCTCGCACGCCGGGCCCACCGCGTGATCGGGGAGCGCCGTGGGTCGCGTCACGTCGCGGTGGGCTCCCGTGACGCCGCGGCGATGTCAGCGTTGGCAATCGACCCGGGCACGACGTCGTCCGCGGCGTCGGAGTGCTCGTCGTAGCCCTCGTCGCCAGGTAGGAGGATCCGCACACCCGTGCCGTCCGCGACGATGCGCGGCTCGATGGCCGGGATCGCCGTCGCGCGCCTCGCGGCGTCGAGCAGCGCCGCAGACGACCCGAAGCGCTCGATGGCCTCCAGGTTCTTGATGGTCGGCAAGATGAGCTGCATCTCGCCGCGGCGGTGCTTGTCGAGCGCCTCGGTCGGCGTGACCCAGGTGTTCGCGACGAGCTCCTTGTCGTCGTGCACAGGCACCTGGTCGACGGGTGCGGCGGCGACGAAGAACCTGGTGTCGTAGCGGCGCGGGGGCCCGACAGGCGTGATCCAGTGCGCGAAGTAGCACATCGCCGAGGTGTCGAGCACGAGGCGCTCGGTCGCGAGGACGTCGATGAACCTGCGCGTGCCGTCGTTCACATCACGGCGGTGCGCCTCGAAGCGCGCGGTCATCGCGGGGTCCGCCATGTCGATCGGCCCGCCGTCCTCGCGCGTCGCGAGCAGGAGGCCGGCCTCCTCGAACAGCTCACGCGCGCACGCGATCCAGTAGGAGAGACCGCCCTGGTCGAGCCCGAGCAGGGCCGACGCGCGCGCGTCGTCGAGGTCGCGGCACAGAGACGCCGCCTCGTCGCTCGAGTCGTGGGGATCGACGCCGCCGCCGGGGAAGACGTACGCGCCGCCGACGAAGTCGCTCTTCAGATTCCGGAGCAACATAAGAACTTCGTATGTCGACGCAGGACGATCCCTGACGACGATGACCGTCGCGGCAGGACGTGGTGCACCAGCTTCAGCCATGACCTCAACCTACCGAGCGATGCAGTCGGTCGCCGCCGCGCGCTGACTATCCTGCAGGCGGGCGGTGTGGGCTGACGCGGAAGGACTGATGTGACGTTCGACTCTGGGAGCCCGACATGGTGAAGCGCGGTCGAAAGAACAACGGGAAGCTGATGTGGGTTTCGATCGGCCTCGTCGTCGTCGTCGTGCTCGCGATCGTCCTCGTGACGCAGCTCAGCTCGAGCGGCCCCGAGCAGACGTACTTCGGGCCAACCTCCCCCACCATCCTCCACGAGGTCGAGAGCGTGCCCACATCGGTGTTCAACGCGGTCGGCGTGAGCTCGCCGGCCGTCCAGGTCGTCACGCTCTCGACCGCCAAGGACCAGCCAGCGCTCACGTTCACGGTCGGCAAGAAGGTGCTTCCTGGCGCGTTCTATTACGGGGCGGAGTACTGCCCGTACTGCGCCGCGACGAGGTGGGGGATGATCGTCGCCCTGTCTCGATTCGGCACGTTCAACACGCTCTACAACATGCTGTCATCGGGGATCGACGTCGCGCCCAACACCGCGACCTTCAGCTTCGTGGGCAAGAAGGTGAACGACGTCGTCACGTACACGTCCAAGTACCTCGTCTTCAAGCCCTACGAGGTCGAGAACCGCAACTACCAGAACTTCATGCCCGTGACCACGCAGATCGGCACTCTCGTGAACACCTACGACAACCCGAGTAACAACGGCCGGTACAGCTTCCCGTTCATGGACATGAACAATCACGTGTTCATCACCGGATCTGAGTTCGACCCGACCAATCTCGCCAACGTGTCGCGGGCGACCATCGCGGCGGGCCTCAACGATCCCTCGATCCCGGTCACACAGGCCATCATCGCCACGGCGAACTACGTCTCGGCCGGGATCTGCGCGATGACCCACTCCCAGCCGACGTCGGTGTGCCACTCGAGCGGCGTGGCGGCCGCGGCCGCCACGATGAAGCTCAAGCTCTGAGCTCGTCATGGCGATTGCGCTTCGCAAGCTCGGCGCCCTGCGCGAAGGCACGGTCGAGACCGCGCCATCGTGGGTGATCGTCGTCACCTGGGTGCTGTCCTTCGTCGGACTAGGAATCGCGACGTACCTGACGATCGTGCACTTCGACACCGCCGTGACGATCACCTGCGTGGCTCACAGCGGATTCAACTGCGTCAAGGTCACGACCTCGGGTGAGTCGTACTTCCTCCACATCCCCGTCGCCGTGCTCGGTCTCTTGCAGTACGTCGCGATGGTCGGGCTGTGCTCGCCGTGGGCGTGGCGCTCCTCTCGACGCGAGATCCACCTCGCGAGGCTCGCCTTCGCCGTCGTCGGCATGGGGTTCGTCCTGTGGCTCTTCTCCGCAGAGGCCTTGATCATCAAGGCGTTCTGCCTGTGGTGCTCCGGCGTGCACGTCGTCACGTTCCTCATCTTCATCTGCGTCATTCGGACCGTGCCGGCCATGCTCGGCTGGACCGAGCCCGCGGAGGACAGCCGGGCCGCTGCGTAGCGAGCGGACGGTAACTTTCGTCCTCGCAGACGACGGGAGCCGCCGTGCCCGAGCACGATGATCCAGGGAGTGAGGGCGGCTCCCCGCCCGTCTCGACCGTGCAGCCCACCGTGCGGCCCGTGCACGCGCCCGTGGCGCTGTGGTCCTGGCTCGCGCTCGGCGTCGTCGTCGCGCTCCTCGGCACGCTGCTGCTGGTCAAGGTAATCGGCGGCTCGGACTTGACCGGCGCGTCGCTCGTCGCGACCTCCCCGCAGATCCTCCACGAGGTGACAGGTGTGCCCGCGTCGGTCACCGACGCGGTCGGGGTCGCCTCACCGACAGTCCCGGTGCATCCCCCGACGGTCGTGTCGCGCGCGCCCCTCCTCATCGCGCGCGCCCCGGACGGCGCGCGACTGCCCGAGGTGCTCTACGTCGGTACGGAGTTCTGCTCGTTCTGCGCCGCGGAGCGCTGGCCCCTCATCGTCGCGCTCTCGAGGTTCGGGACCTTCGACACGCTCTTCAACATGCAGTCCTCGCTCGTCGACTACGCGCCGGGGACGCCCACTTTCACGTTCCGCGGCACGTCCTATGAGTCCACGTACGTTGCGTTCCGCCCCTTCGAGGTCCAGTCCGACGTCCTCGGCCCACGCGGCTACAACCAGCTGATGCGGGTCCCTGCCGCGGTGCGCGCGGTGCTCGCGCGATTCGACCCGACGTCCACGTATCCCTTCGTCGACGTGGCGAACCGCGTCGTGGTGCGCCAAGCAGACCTGAGCCCCGAGACGCTGGCGGGACTCACGCGCGACGAAATCGCCGCGGGTCTCTCAGATCCGACGAGCGCGGTGACCCAGGCGATCCTCGTGGCGGCAAACGAGCTCACCGCGTCGATCTGCCACGTGGACGGCAAACGGCCGGGCACGGTGTGCGGCTCGATCGGCGTGCGCAAGGCTGACTCGCTGCTGGGCCTCTCCGGCTAGAGCTAGGGGCGGCTCAGCTCGCCTGTCGCTCCGAGATCGCGCGTCGCTCGAGCTCGGTCGTGCCACCCCAGATCCCGTGTGCCTCGCGGATCTTCAACGCGTACTCCAGGCACTCGGGCGCCACGGCGCACGACGCGCAGATCGCCTTCGCGTCGCGCTCGCGCGCGGCACGCTCCTCCTTGCGCTCGGGGGCCGGTGGCGGGAAGAAGAGCTCCGCCTTCGGACCCTTGCAGGCAGCATGGTGCTGCCACTCCTGCGTGACTATTGCCATCGCCCCACCCCCACGTTGCGGGCACGCTCCTCCGAACTCGAAACCGTACAGAGGGTGCAAACTTCCGACAAGGCCCCTGAACAGGTCTTCTTCAACGGAAATTCAGTCCGCAGGCGGTACCCTCCGGCCGTGGACCCCGTCGCGTTCTTCGAGCGCTCCTCCGTCCTCGTCGTTGCGGGCAAGGGCGGCGTCGGCAAGTCCACCGTCAGCGCGTCGATCACCGTCGCCGCCGCGTCGTGCGGCCTGCGCGTCCTCGCCGTCGAGCTCGAGGGCCGAGGCGAGCTCCCCCGGGCGCTCGGGCTGGACGGGACGCTCACCTGGGACGAGCGCGACGCGCTCGAGGACCCCTCAGGGGGCTCGGTCACCGCGAGGCGGATCCGGCCCGACGACGCCCTCGTCGAGTGGCTCCAGGCCCACGCCTTGGGGCCCGTCGTGCGGCGTCTGCGCACCTCGGGCGCGCTCGAGGTCGTGGCCTTCGCGATCCCGGGGATCCGCGAGGTCCTGGTGCTCGGCAAGCTGAAGGCGCTCGAGCGGACGGGGGACTTCGACCTCCTCGTCGTGGACGCGCCCGCGACGGGGCACGCGATCACGCTGCTCACCTCGCCCGCAGGCCTCACGGGCATCGCGAGGGGAGGGCCGGTGCGTCGCAACGCCGAGGAGGTCACCCAGATGCTCGGCGACCCTGCGCGGTGCCGCGTCGTGCTCGTGACGCTTCCTCGCGAGCTCGCCGTCGACGAGACGATCGAAGCGGCGTTCGAAGTCGAGGACCGAGCAGGCGTCAAGCTGTCCGAGGTCATCGTCAACCAGTACGTCGCGCCGGACGCCGCACTCGACGAGCCGCTGAACGCCGGTGACGCCGCGGCGCTCGCGCCCTCGATCGCCGGCGCCGTCGAAGCCTCGCGCCGCTTCGAGTCCTCCCGGCAGCACGCAGCAGCCGCCGAGGTCGACCGCCTCGGGGAGGCACTCCCGTTGCGCCAGCTCGCGCTGCCGCGCCTCGGGGCCGACCGGATCGGACTCGCAGAGACCCGTGCGCTCGCCGACGCGCTGCTCGCGCAGATCCGAACGATGCAGGCGCCGTCGTGAGCGGCGTGCTCGACGCGGTTAGGGACAATCCCGTCGTGATCGTCTGCGGCGCCGGCGGGGTGGGCAAGACCACCGTGTCGGCGGCGATCGGCATCGGGCTCGCGAGACGCGGCGCGAACGTGTGCGTGCTCACCGTCGACCCCGCACGCCGCCTCGCGGGCGCGCTCGGCATCGACTCGTCGAACGACGTCCCCGTCGAGGTCCCTGGCGCGTGGCCCGGTCGGCTGCACGCCGTGCAGCTGCATGCCGCCACCACGTTCGACGCCCTGATCACACGGCACTCGACGAGCGACGCGCAGGCCGACGCGATCCGGCGCAACCCCCTCTACCGCTCGCTCGCGACCGCACTCGGCGGCACCCAGGAGTACATGGCGATGGAGCGCCTCTACGAGCTGCACCACAGCGGCGACTTCGACGTCGTCGTCGTCGACACGCCCCCGACGCGCAGCGCGCTCGAGCTCCTCGACGCGCCTGAGCGGCTCTTGCGATTCCTCTCGCACCGCGCGGTCCGGGGGCTGCTCGCCCCGACCAGGCTGTCACTTCGCGCGGTGTCCGCGGCGACGACGGCCCTGCTTCGCGGCGTCGCCGCCGTCGTGGGCGGCGAGCTGGTCGACGACGCCGTCGAGTTCTTTCGCGCGTTCGCCGGCATGCAAGAGGGGTTCGCCGAGCGCGCCGCGGACGTCCAGGACCTGCTCGTCGCCGGCTCGACGGGCTTCGTGCTCGTCACGACCCCCACGACCGACGCCGTGGAGGAGGCCGCCTGGTTCACCGAGCACCTCTCGTCGCGCGGGGTGCGGCCGACCGCCGCGGTCGTCAATCGCTGCCACCCGAGCTTCACGGACGCCGACGTGGCCGCGATCCCCTCGCTCAACGGGCCCGCGCACACCCAGCTCGAGGTGCTCCGTGCAGGAGAGCGCGCCGCGCGAGAGGACGCCCAGGTGGTCGCGCTGATCGCTGAGCGCTTTGGCCCGTCCAACGTGTCGGCGGTCGCGATGTCGGCCGCGCCCGCGCGCGACGTCGGCGGGCTCGGCACGATCGCCGACGAGCTCGCCCGTTGAGCCACGCACGAGCGGGGCGCTCGGCGTCGAGTCCAGTACGATCCGAGCGATGGCACTCGTGCTCGTGGCGAGCGACCTGCCCTCGCTCCGAGCCAGCGTGCGGGCGACCCTGGAGGGCCCTGAGCTCGAGATCGTCGAGGCCTCGAGCGGCCCCGAGGCGATCAGGGTGGCCGTCGACGAGGAGGTCGAGCTCGCCATCCTTGACATGCAGATCGGCGCGATGGGCGGCGTCGCGATCTGCTCGGAGCTGCGGAACTTGGAGTCCTACGACGCGGCGCTGCACGTCCCGGTGCTCATGCTCCTCGACCGCCGTCCTGATGTCTTCTTGGCCCGGCGCTGCGGCGCCGAGGGCTTCTGCGTGAAGCCGCTCGGCCCGGTGCGCCTGCGCCGCGCGGCGCGCATCGTCCTCGAGGGCGGCACCTTCGAGGACGATGCCTGGCGCCCGGTGACCGTCGGTCAGCCGAGCGCGCCCGCGCATGGCTGAACCCGGGAAGGACGCGCCCTCCTCGCGCGGCCGACTCCGCCGGCACCGCGAGGACGACAAGCCCGCCGAGGTCCAGGAGCGACTCATCGTCGAGCGGCTCGGCACGCTGCGAGAGACCGAGCTGAAGGACGTGATGACCCCGAGGGTCGACGTCACGTTCCTGTCCATGCCCGTGACCCCCGAAGCCGTCGCCGACGCCATCCGCGACAGCGGCCATCGCGCGTTCCCCGTCGCGCTCAACGACGAGCTCGACGACGTCGACGGCGTGCTGTTCGTAAGCGACCTGTTCCGCAGCTCCAAGGGCGCGCGGTCGCTCCCCACGTCGCTGCCCGACACCAACGAGATCTCGCGCAAGGTCCGCCGGCCGCCCCTGCTCCTGCCCGAGTCGATGGGCGTGCTCGAAGCGCTCGCCGAGATGCGCGCGAGGCGACGCACCTTCGCGGTCGTGCTCGACGAGTACGGCGGCGTCGCGGGCGTCGCGACCCTGCGCGACCTGCTCGAGCCACTCGTCGGCGACCTGTCCGACGAGTTCGACGAGGACGAGGAGCCCGAGTTCGCGAGGATCGACGCCAACCGCTGGTTGATCGACGGCCAGGCGGGCATCGACGACGTGGCCCAGCACCTGGGCGTGGAGGTGCCCGAGGGCGACTACGTGACCATTGGCGGGTTCCTCCTCGAGCGCCTCGATCGGATCCCCGAGCCGGGCGACACCGTGGACGTCGCCGGCTGGGAGCTGCGCATCCAGTCGATGGACAGGCGCCGGATCACCGAGGTGGTCGCCCGGCGCACCGCGCCGGCGGGGCCCGACCTGACGACCTAGGCCGGCCGCCCCGCGTCGGTCAGGCGCTCACCGCGACGGGCTGGTGCGTGCTCTGGACCACCCCGCCTGCGCGCTCGGCGGTGATCGCGTACTTGGTCACGAGCCCCAGCCTGCCGACATCGAAGCTGACGGCCGTCGGACGCGCGCCCAGCAGCCCGAGCGAGATCAGCCGGCTCCCGACGAGCCCCCACAGCTGGTAGGTGCGATCGGGGGGCAGGGACGGAAGCGCGTCGTTGACGAGGAACGCCGCGCCTGTGGGCAGCACCGCGATCACAGCGAGCCGACCGGAGATCGATGAGTCCAGCACGACGTGCTGGGCGGCGGGGTCAGCGATCGCGCGGTGCGCCGCGCGCGCCACCTGCTGTTGGAGGCTCGCCCCTTGGAGCACACCGACCCTGTCGTCCAGGCGCACCACCTGGACCGCGAGCGCGGCGATGAGGACCACGACCGCGGCGGCCGCGAGGAGACGCACGCGCAGCCTCGCCGCGCGGTGTGCCGATCGTGTCGCGCGGCGCGCAGCCACCTCGTCGCGGTCCGTCGGCGCGTCGCCGGCGGGCCTGGCGGTCTCGAGCTGGGCCTCGATGCGCGCCCACAGGTGCGCGGGCGCGTCCCCGCCGGTGTTGGCGAGCATGGCCGTCATCTCGTGGTGCTGGTCGACCTCGGTCGCGCAGGCGGTGCACTGAGCGAGGTGCGCGCGGATCTCGACTGCCGCTTGGTCGTCGACGGCGTCGAGCGCGAAGGCGCCAAGCAGCTCGCGGATCTCGTCGTGCGTGCTCATGTCGCCGACACCCCCTGCTGGCGCAGCGTGGCTCGGAGGCGCTGCAGGCCGCTGCGGATCCGGGACTTGATGGTGCCCTCTGGCGCGCCGAGCGTCGTGGCCACCTCTCGGTAGGTCATGCCTTCGAAGTAGGCCATCTCGATGGCAACTCGCTCGTCGGCGGGCAGGGCGGCGACGGCCCCCTGGACCGTGTCCGCCGTGGCCAAGTCGAACACGAAGTGATCGAGGTCGTAGCCCGCGAGCGCGGTGTCCGCGGCGCTGCGCCGCTCCCGTGAGCGCCGCGAGGTCTCGGTGCGAACGAGGTCGACCGACCTGCCGTGCGCGCGGGTGACGAGGAACGTCCGGAGGGTCCCTCGCCCCGCATCGAACTGCTCGGGCCGGCGCCACAGGTCCAAGAACACGTCCTGGGTGACTTCGTCGGCGAGGTCGCGAGACCCGAGCACACGGCGCGCAAGGTGGTGCACGGACGCGCCGTGCCGGCGATAGGCCTCCGCGAGCGCGCGCTCGTCGTCGCCGCCGAGCGCCTCGCAGAGTGCGGAGTCGCTCAACAGCTCGAGATCATCCATCGCCCTTGTTTCTTCGTTGCGGAAGCGCGGCCGGATTGGTGGTCGTTTGCTCGGGACCGTGGTGCCCGAGCCCGCTGACCCGACCGGTCCGGACGATATCGCGAGCGCCGTCCTCGCCTCGCCAGCGAGTCCCGCCGCCCCCTCGTCTAGGCTCGAAGTCCCGCGGGGCAACCCGCGACGGGCTGTGGCGCAGCTTGGTTAGCGCGCTGCGTTCGGGACGCAGAGGTCCCCGGTTCAAATCCGGGCAGCCCGACCAGATCAGTAGTGGTAGAGCCCCGAGGGGCTGCGCCTGCTGACCCCACCGGGCGCCGTCACCTCGACGTAGACCGACCCGGTCCCCGCGGGCGCGGTCACCACGACCTTGGTCGACGACACGACCGTGACCTGCGTCGCCGCGCGCGTGCCGAAGTGGACCGACACCTTGTGCGTGAAGCCCGTCCCTCGGATCGTGACACGCGTCCTGCCCTTCGTCGGGCCCGTGTTGGGCGTGAGCGACCTGACCGTGGGCGACGGCAAGATCGTCACCTGGTTGGCCGTCGTGGCGGCGCTCTCGGCGTAGGTCTGGTCGTTCACGCGCACGTCCGAGATGCCCGGGGCCAGGCGATTCAGGATCACCGTGCAGCGCGTCGACGTCAAGCACGTCGCGGGGAACGACCTCGTGTCGAACGTGACGCGATCCGCGCCGGCGATCGGCATGAAGCCCGTCCCGAGGACTGTGACGGTCGTCGGCGCGGCGCTCGCCACCACGTTCGGCACGACCCTCGTGACCACGGGCGCGGGAACGACGGAGCCCTGGGCGTGGCAGAGCAATGAGGCGAGCCCCGGCTGGAAGAGCCTGTCGGAGGAGCCTCCTCCGAGCGTGAGCATGGGCGAGCCGAGCCCGCTCGCCTCGTCGTAGCCACGGAGTGCGGGAAAGAGGCCCCCCAGGTACCCCGACGAAGAGTCCGCGTTGTTGCCCGAGGTGATGTCGTGCAGCCCGCGCCCGTACATCGGCGTTGCCGCGAACGCGTAGAGCGACTGGGGCGAGACGCCGACCGTCGCATGGTCGAAGCTGCAGTACGGCGAGGTCAAGACGAGGGCGGCGGCCGCGGCCCAGAGCGGGGCGGCCCCGCTCGTCCCGCCGATCGAGGTCAGGCCGCCGTCGAGGTAGATCGTGTAGCCGGTGCTGGGGTCGGCCATCGCGGTCACGTCGGGGACCTGACGCGCATAGCCGGACGGGCACATCGTCGTGTCGGGGACCGAGTCCGCGTTGATGAGGTCGGGCACCAAGACGTTGTCCTGGTACGCGGGCATGCAGTGGATGCTCGAGATGCCGCCGCCGCCGGCCGAGCCATCGGAGTTCCACACGACCTCTGCGTGCGGGGCTGCCGAGGTCCCGCCGACGGACAGCACGTAGGGCTGGCTGCCGGGGTCGTCGACGGTCAGCGTCGACTGGTCGGAGTTGATCATGTCCCCAAAGCAGTCCGTCGAGCCCGAGTCGCCGGCCGCGGCGAACACGACCTGGCCTTGGAGGTTCGCCTGGGCGAATGTGGTCTCTTCTGAGAGGATGACCGACATGTCGGTGTGACCTGCGGGCTCGCACGAGCCCCACGAGGTCGTGATCACCTTGTCGACGTCGGTCGAGACCATCTTGGCGTACATGTCCTCGGCGCCCGGGTCCGTGTTGGGCGTCTGGTAGACGTCGATGGTCGCCTTGGGCGCGAGGCCGATCACGTTCTCGATGTCGAGCGCTGACTCCCCCGAGCCCGGGCCAGGCGGGCCGGAACCCCCGTCGATGTGCACGTAGTTCACGACGTTGGTGGCCTTGTAGCAGCCTTCGAACCACGCGACGTCAGTCCGCAAGTCCGGCTCGAACTCCGCGATCGCGACGCGGACGCCCTGGCCGTCGTCACCCAGCGAGTAGAGCGGCGACATCGCGTAGTACGAGGCGAGCCCGCCCGCGGTGAAGGACCCCTGGTACGACGCGGCCGTCGCGAGCGCGCTGCAGGCGATGGGTCCGTGGCCGACGCGGGTGGCGCGCCCGGCGGCGCGGTGCGCGGGAGCGTGCGCGAGGTCGCTGTGCACCGCGGGCAGGTCGTCGAGGCCGATGATGCCCTGGACGTAGCTCGCCACGGCCACCGGGACGCTCGGTGCCGTGCGGTTGACGAAGTCGAGCTGCCCACCTGGGACCCTGACCGCGGCGAACGACGTGCGCAGCGCCCTGGCCGCGACGCCGACGGTGCCCGTCGCGTGGACCGTGAGCCGGTTCGCTGCGACGCCCGTCGGGGTCAGCCCGATCGATCGGAGCCACGCCTCGATCGCCGCGAGCTCGCCGTTCGTCGCCCCGAACAGACTCGCGAACTCGCCGCGAGCGAGGAAGTGGTGGAACAGCGGCGAGCGAGGGTCATAGACGCCCGCGAGCATCGCCTGGAGCTCCGCGGGATTCCGGGCGTTGAGCGCCACGTCGACGTCGATCCTCGTGGCCGGCGCCTCCGCGCCGATGACACGGGCGCCGGGCGGGATCGCCGACGGCGCGCTGTCCGCAAGGATCCGGGCAGTCGGCTGGGTGGCTGCCGCGGAGGGATGGGCGGCCCCCAAGGCGAAGGGCACGGCGGCGACGAGCGCCGCGCCGAGCAGCACGCGACCGCTCATCACGCGTCGCCTCCGTCGGGCTCCGAGCGGCTCGGTGAGGGGGCGCGTCATGGTCGATAGACGGTACAAGGGCTCTCATCGCGCGATCCGGATGGTGAAGTGTCGTGCACGGCGATCACCGGTGCACGAGCACGCCCGCGACGATTGCCCAGTGCGGCGGCAGTGCCGCGGGGGTCCCCCTCAGCCTGCTCGACACGACGCCGCCGAGCGCCGCGTGCGCGAGGTTCGCGTGCTGGAGGTTCACGCCGACGAGGACCGCGTGCGTGAAGTTGGCGTACGCGAGGTCAGCGTTCTGCAGGTCGGTCGCGAACAGCGCCGCCGAGGCCAGATCGACGTGCTCGAGCTTGGCGTTCTCGAACCGGGCGCCGGGCAGATTGGCCCCGGGGCCCACGAGGAAGCCGCGCTCCAACATCCAGCCGTGCGGCAGCTTTGGCGCTGCGCCCCGGATGATGAGGCGCCCCGAGTAGCACCTCGCCAGGCGCGCCGCTGCGAGGTTCGCCCCTGTCAGGTTCGCACCGGTCAGGACCGTGCCGGTGAGCACGACCCTCGAGAACGCGCCGTGGCTGAGGTTCGCGCCTACAAGGTTCGCGCCAGGGCCGACGAGGTGGCCCTTGACATTGACCCAGCCGGCTATGAGGCGCTTGGACTTGACCGACGACGAGCGGATCCCCGTCAGCGACGCCCCCCGCAAGATGGCCGTCGAGAGGTCCAGGTTCGAGAGGCTCGCGTTGTTCAGGCTCGCCCGCGCGAAGCTGACGTCGCGCATCGCGGTCACGGAGAAGTCCGCCCCCCACAGGATCGAGCCTGCGAAGTTCGCGGCGTCGAGATTTGCACCCGTGAAGTTGACCTTCGCGAGGAGCGCGTGGGCGAGGTCAGCCCGGAAGAGGTTCGCCCCCGGTCCGACGAAGTAGCCCTTCACAAGGAAGAAGCCCGGGGGAAGCTTCCGCGGGGTGCCGACGAGTCCGCCTGTCGTGATGCCCGGCCGGTTCGGCTTGAAGAGCGTCGCGCCGTGAAAGCCCGTGTCGGTGATCCTCGCGTCGCGGAGGATCGCGCCAACGAGGTTCGTCCCCGACAGGATCGTGTGGGACAGGTTCGCTCCGGAGAGGTTCGCGCCAGCGAGATCCGCTCGGGAGAGATTCGCGTGGTGCAGGTCGAGGTGGGCCAACGACTGCCCCGCGAGGTCCACGCCGGGACCGAAGAGGTGGCCCGACTTCATGAAGAATCTGGTGGGCAGCACGGAGGGCCGTCCATGGACGCCGCCGGAGGCGACCCCGGCGAGCGTCGTCTCGGAAAAGTTGGCCTCGACGATCGTCGCGCCAGCGATCGTCGCGTGATTCAGCTTGGCCGCGGTGAAGTTCGCGGTGGCCAGGTTCGAGTCAGTGAGGTTCGCACCGCTGAGGTTGGCGCCGAAGAGCACCGCGTCGAACAGGGACGCACTCGTCAGGTTCGCGCCCGACAGGTCGGCGCCTCGGAAGTCGCCGTACTCGAACTGGCGCTTCGACAGGTCGCACCCGCGCAGGTTCACTCCGGGCTTGGGTTTGGCGGCGCATCGGTCCGTCGTGGCACCGGCAGGACCCGCGACCGCCAGCAGCGCAGCGACCGTGGCACACGCCGCGAGCCATCGAAGAGAGACGGACCTCATCCGTCAATCGTACGACGCCCAGTGATTCGACAGTTCTCGCCGAGACGTGCACCTGCGCCGCTGCGTAGCAGGGCCGTCCAGCCGGCTGGAGCACCCGTCGTCGCTTGACATACCTCGGCCGACACACCGGTGCTGACGCACCGGGCGACTGATCGCCGCACCCGCGGCGCGAGGGTCCCTACGCTCGCGCCGTGCACCGATGGTCCTGGACGGTGATCGAGTGCTGCTGGGGCGCGTGGGCCCTCCTGTGGCTCGTGATGGCGTTCTCCGCCAAGCGCACCGTCCAGCGGTCTGGCGGTGTGTGGAGTTGGTCGGCGGCCCTCGCCACGGGTGCCATCTACCTGGTCCTGCGCGGCAGCTCGGGCACGGCGTGGGACCACCAGCTCGCCATCACGCCACGTGCGGTCCAGGTGCTGGCGGTCGCACTTGTGCTGTCGGGGCTCGCCTTCTGCGCGTGGGCGCGGCTCACCCTCGGCGGCAACTGGAGCGGGGCGGTCGTGTTGAAGGAGCACCACGAGCTCGTCCAAAGCGGTCCGTACGCGCTCGCCCGGCACCCGATCTACACCGGGATGCTCACGATGGTGCTCGGGACGGTCCTCGACTACCCCGCGGTCGTCGGCTACGTCAGCTTCGCGGTCATCGCCGTCGTGTTCTTCTTCAAGGCACGCCGCGAGGAGCGGCTCATGGTCGAGCACTTCCCCGACCAGTACCCCGCGTACAGGTCGCGAGTGAAGGCGCTGATCCCGTACCTCCTCTAGGCCCGCTGGCGGCGCCGGCTCAGCCGGCGACCAGTGCGTCGGGGACCTCGAGGTACCTCGAGCGCAGGTACTCGCCGAGCCCCTTTGCCTGGGGGTCAGAGCGAGTGGACGACGCCACGCCGTCGCCGAGCAGCCCGACCACGACGAAGTTGAGGGCACGGAGGTTGGCCAGCTCGTAGCGACGGACCTCGAGCCGCTCGGCCTCGCCCACGAGCTCTTTGAACCGCTCCACGGTGAGCGTCTGGGCGAGCCACGTGTAGCCGGCGTCGCTCAGCGCCCACACCCCGACGTTCGCGTTCCCGCCCTTGTCGCCCGACCTCGCGCCGCACACCGACCCGAGCGGTCGGCGCGTGACGGGGCCGCCGACCGCGGCGCTCGCGACCGCGGGGACGGTGACTGCGCGGGGGGGCACCGTGACGTGGGGGATCTCGCGGCGCTCGCCGTCGGGGAACACGACGGTGTGCGAGACGACGTGCTTCGGCACGAGGAGCGGCCAGTACACGCCGTACGCCGAGGCGTCGCCCGGCGGCGTCGTCGCGAAGAAGCCCGCGTAGCTCGCGAGCGCGAGCTCGGTGACCGCACCGGAGAACCGCCGGCCCACCTTGTCGCGATCGGGATCCATGACCGTGATGCGCAGCAGGGCCGTCGCCTCGGGATTCGTCGCGGCATCTCGACGATCGGTGCGAATGACCTGGGCGTCGAAGGTCGCGAACTGCTCGGCGCCGCCCACGAGGCCCTCGAGGAGCGTCGTGGCGTGGCGGGCCTTGCCCTCGATGTCGAGCCCGGTGAGCACGAGCGTCATCGTGTTGCGGTAGCCGGCGTCGAAGTTGAGCGCGACCTTGAGCGTGTCGGTCGGCGCTTCGCCGCGGGCCCCGAAGACCCTGACGCGGTCCCGGCCAACCTCTGCGAGCTCGATCGTGTCGAAGCGGGCGGCGACGTCGGGGTTCTCGTAGCGTGGCGCGCCGAGCTCGTAGAGGAGCTGGGCGGTGACGGTGCCAACGGTGACCGCACCGCCCGTGCCGGGCTGCTTGGTCACGACCAACGAGCCGTCGGCGGCCACCTCGCAGATGGGGAAGCCCGGGTAGCCCGGTGCGAGCTCGTGAAGGAACGGATAGTTGCCGCCGGTCGCCTGGGTCCCGCACTCGATGACGTGGCCGGCGACGACGGCGCCCGCGAGCGCGTCGAGGTCCTCGGGCTCCCAGCCGTGCCACCAGGCGGCGGGCCCGACGACGAGAGACGCGTCGGTCACCCGTCCGGTCACCACGATCTCCGCGCCCGCCGCCAGGGCGGCAGCGATCCCGAAGCCGCCGAGGTACGCGTTCGCCGTG
>DATKGG010000054.1:0-52483 GCA_035510855.1 Acidimicrobiales bacterium | reverse complement strand
GGGCCTCAAGGAGGGACCGTTCCAACTGGGGACCGGAGGTCATTCGTGTCCTCTCTCTCACCTCGGAAAAGCTCATTTGCCAACCGAGGGAACACTTACGTGCGCTTCGCACGCGGCTCGATCCACCGCTCCAAGGAATTTGTCCCTGGGTCAGCGGCACTGCCGCCGACAAGGTGGGATATACCTACTCTAGCGGCTCGACCGCGCCTCCGCCACACTCGGCGCGCCAAGGATGACACCGAGCAGCGACTCGGTCGTGGCATTCACCACTGGTGGCGCGACGAAGGTCGACGTCGCAGCGTCGGGGTCCTTCAGCCCGTTGCCGGTGAGGACGCACACGACCCGCGCGCCATCGGGCACGCCGTACTTCAGCAGGCCCGCGACGCCGGCTGCGCTCGACGGCTCGCAGAACACCGACTCATCGCGCGCGAGGAGCCGCCACGCCTCGAGGATCTCCTCGTCGGTGACCGAGCCGATCATCCCGCCGGACTCTGCAACGGCGTCGGTCGCCCCCTGCCAGCTCGCCGGGTTGCCGATCTGGATCGCCGTGGCAAGGGTCTCTGGACGTTCGACGACGTGGCCGAGGACGATGGGGGCCGCGCCCGCGGCCTGGAAGCCGTGCAGCCTCGGTCGGCTCGCGGCGCGCCGGGCCGCCGCGTAGCGGGTGAAGCCGAGCCAGTAGGCGGTGATGTTGCCGGCGTTGCCGACCGGGAGGAACAGGTAATCGGGCACGCCGCCCAGGTCGTCGACGACCTCGTAGGCCGCGGACGCCTGCCCGTCGAGGCGGTCGGGGTTCACGGAGTTGACGAGCGTGACCCCGGCCTCGGCAGGGAGGTCGCGCACGAGGGTAAGCGCGTCGTCGAAGCTCCCGCGGATCTGGATCACGCGTGCGCCGTGCACGAGCGCCTGGGCGAGCTTGCCGACCGCGACCTTGCCCTCTGGGATGACGACCACGCAGTCGAGCCCCGCACGGCCCGCGTAGGCGGCGGCAGACGCCGACGTGTTGCCCGTCGAGGCGCACACGACCGAGCGCGAGCCCGCCCGGAGGGCCTTGGTGATCGCGACGGTCATGCCTCGATCCTTGAAGCTCCCCGTCGGGTTCGCGCCCTCGACCTTCAAGAGGACCTCCCCGCCGACTCGAGCGGAGAGCCTCGGTGCCGCGACGAGCGGCGTCGCGCCCTCGAGGAGCGTGACCGCGCCGGCCGCGTCCGCGACGCCGACGAGCTCGCCGTAGCGCGCGATCACCCCGCCGTACCTCGTCATCGCCTCGACCCGTCGACGACACGGAGCAGCGCGCCGAGGGCGGCGACCGCCTCGAGCTCGCGCAGCTGCAGCACGGTCGCCGACATCTGCGCCTCGGTCGCAGGATGCGTCAGGAAGACAAGTCGCGCGGCAGTCGACCGGCCGATCTGCTCCATCGACTCGATCGACACGCCGTGCCTGCCGAACACCGTCGCGACCTCCCCGAGCACGCCGGGCTGATCGAGGACCTCGAGTGCGAGGTAGAACGCGCTCGTCGTCTCGCCAGGTGCGACGAGCCGGCACGTCCCGGCGAACGACGGCGCGTGCTCGCAGGTGCCCGCCACTCGGTTCCGCCCCGCGGCGACGAGGTCACCGAGAACCGCCGAGGCTGTCGGGGGTCCGCCCGCGCCGGCGCCCTGGAGCATCACGGGGCCTGACGCCGCGCCCTCGACGAACACGGCGTTGGACGCGCCGTCCACCGCCGCGAGCGGGTGGTCCTTCGGCACCATCGCGGGATGCACGCGAACCGAGATGGCATCGGGTCCCACGCGCTCAGCGACGGCGAGCAGTCGGACCACGTATCCCATCTTGCTCGCCGCCTCGAGGTCCGCGGCGGTCACCTTCGCGATGCCCTCTCGCGCGACGTCGCCGTCGAGCACGGCTCGACCGAACGCGAGCGACGCGAGGAGCGCCGCCTTCTGTGCCGCGTCGTGGCCTTCGACGTCCGCGGTTGGGTCCGACTCTGCGAAGCCGCATGCGATCGCCTCGCCGAGGACGTCCTCGTAGTCGCGTCCCTGCCGCTGCATCGTCGTCAGCACGAAGTTGGTCGTGCCGTTCACGATGCCGAGCACCCTCGTGAGCCGCTGTCCGCCGAGCGACGTGCGCAGCACGCGCACGATCGGGATCGCACCGGCCACGGCCGCCTCGTAGTACAGGTCGACCCCGCGAGCCGACGCCCGTGCAGTGAGCGCCGCGAGGTGCGTGGCAAGCAGCGCCTTGTTCGCCGTCACGACCGACGCACCCGCGTCGATCGCGGCGGTCACGAGCTCAAGCGTGTCGGCACCGTTGCCGATCAGCTCGACCACGACGTCGGCGCCCGCGTCCATGACGAGTGACCGCGCGTCGGCGACGAGCAGGGACTGAGCGATCCCCGCTCGCGTCTTCGTGACGTCGGCCACGGCGATGCCGACGAGCTCGATCGGCGCGCCGATCGCGTCGGCGAGACCGGCGGACCTGACCGGGTCGCACAGTGCCTCGGCGACCGCCGCTCCCACGTGACCGCACCCGAGCAGTGCGACCCGGACGGGTGCCGCGGTCACGTGGCGCCGTCGTCGCACTCGAGCGCCTCGAGGTCGTCCGAGGACTCGCGGCGAAGCACCACGGTGGCCTCGCCGTTGCGGACGAACACGACGGCGGGTCGACCGACGCGGTTGTACGTCGAGGCCATCGAGTAGCCATAGGCGCCGGTGACCGGCGTGCACAACACGTCGCCGACCTTGACGTCGGCAGGTAGCCGAGCATCGTCGACGAGGACGTCGCCGCTCTCGCAGTGCTTCCCGACGACACGCACAGCCCGCGTACGCACCGCACCGGTCGACCGAGGCAGGAACGCCTCGTAGCCCGAGCCGTAGAGCACGGGGCGGGGATTGTCGCTCATGCCGCCGTCGACGGCGAGATAGGTCCGTCCCGACGGCACCTGCTTGATGGCACCCACGGTGTAGAGGGTGACGCCCGCGGCGGCGACGATTGAGCGGCCTGGCTCCGCGGTGATGCGCGCGTGCTCGGCGACGCCGGCAGCGTGGCACGCCGCACGGACGGCGCGTCCCCACTCAGTGATCGTCGGTGCGCTCTCACCTTCGACGTAGGCGACGCCGAGCCCGCCGCCAACGCACAGCTCCTCGAGCTCGAGGCCAGCGAAGAACGACCCGAGGATCTGTGCGGCCTGAGCCAGCGAGCCGATGTCGAACACCTGGCTCCCGATGTGCGCGTGGACGCCCACGAGTGCCAGCCCGTCCGTCGCGGCGACGCGCTCGATCATCCGCGCGGCGTCCCCGGTCGCGATCGAGACGCCGAACTTCGTGTCCTCCTGGCCGGTGCTGACGAACTCGTGGGTGTGCGCCTCGACGCCTGGGGTCACCCGGACCAGCACCGATTGCGGCACGATGCGACCCGAGGCGCGCTTGGCGAGGCGCTCGAGATCGTCGGGGCCGTCGATGACGATGCGTCCGACTCCTGCATCGAGCGCCAGGGCGAGCTCGTCCTCAGACTTGTTGTTGCCGTGCAGCACGAGCCGACCCGCGGCCACGCCCGCGCTCAGGGCGCAGTGCAGCTCGCCTTCGGACGCCACGTCGATGCACAGACCCGCCCGGGCGGCGAGCCGTGCCATCGCGCGGCACAGGAACGCCTTGCCGGCATAGGCCACGCCGTCGTCGAAGGCGGCCGCGGCCTCGGCGCACCTCGCGTCGAGGTGCGCCTCGTCATAGACGAACAGCGGCGTGCCGAAGCGCTCAGCCAGCCCGAGGAGGTCGCACCCGCCGACCGACAGCCTCCCGTCGGCCGCGATGACCGCGGTGTCGGGGAGCAGCGAGCGCATGATCGGCGCGGTCGATGGTTCGAGGGACACCTCCCTCACCCTACGGGGGCACCACCGTTCAGCCCGGTCGCGCACACGTCCAGCGCGCTTCATGACGGGCGGCGGCGCCGAGCGCGACGAGTGCCGGGCCGCATCCGAGCCGCTCGCAGAAGTTGGCGAGCGAGAGGGGCCGCGCCGCTCGAGCTCTGCGACGAGCAGCGACGTGATGAGAAGCCGGACACCACGAAGACCGCGTCGACACCGAGGAACCCCCCGCGCAGCACCGACACGCCGCCGCGGTGCAGGACGACACCCGCGACTTCGAGCGCGCGGACGCCGTCGAGTGCGCGTACGTGTCCGAGAGGCGTCGCGACGTGAGGTGCGATCGTTCTGCGACGCCGACCGCGGCACGGCGAGAGGTTACGAAACGACCCGCGACGTCATCGTCCTTCGGCTCTGGCGGTGACACACCACTAGAATCTCGGGGCTGGCCTCCGTAGCTCAGCGGATAGAGCGCCGGCCTCCGGAGCCGGAAGCGCAGGTTCGAGTCCTGCCGGGGGCGCCGCGCGACATCTCAGATCATTCGGGACAACAAACCTCCGCGAACATCCGCACGTGGTCTCAGGAATGCGAAGACCCGGTGTCGCCAATGGAATCCGGGGCCGAGGGGAGCGCTCGAGACCCGGCGGCACCCATGGACCTAGCCCACGCACTGGTTCGTGTGAGAGCCTGTTCGTGCCAGCGTGTCCTTTGGGGGAGGCCGCGGGCGATGCCGGCCGGGTCACCCAGCGAAAGGCACAGGACCGCAAGTGGGAGCACCGACGAACGAACAGGCTCGCGACCGCGCACTCCTGAGCGAGCTCGCCGAGCCTGCCGCCGCTCTGTTCGAGCGCCACCTCGGGGCCACGAAGCAGTGGTACCCGTTCGAGGACGTGCCCTGGGCACACGCGACCGATTTCTCGCGCGACGAGTGGGACGAAGGTGCCTACCCGCTCTCCGACGGCGTGCGCAGCGCGCTGCTTGTCAACCTGCTCACCGAGGACAACCTTCCCTATTACACGAACGCACTGCTCAAGTGGGCGCCAAAGAACCACCCGCTCCGGGAGTGGTCGGGTCGGTGGACGGCCGAGGAGTGGCGCCACTCCGCGGCGATGCGCGACTGGATCCTCGCAACCAGGGCGCTCAATCCATGGGAGCTCGAAGATGCCCGGATGGTCCAGATGACGACCGGCATCGTTCCTGAGGCCCCGACGATCGCCGAGACCATCGCGTACGTCTCGCTCCAGGAGCTCGCGACACAGGTCGCGCACCGCAACACCGGACAGGCGCTGGACCGCACGTTGCGAGGCAAGAAGATCATGTCCCAGATCGCCGGCGACGAGGGGCTCCACCACGCCTTCTATCGCGACCTCGCCGCCGCCGCGATCGAGCGCGATCCGAGCTACATGGTCGTCGCCATCTCCCGCCAGCTCCGAGGGTTCCGGATGCCCGGCACGGGCATCCCGGGCTTCGCTGCGCACGAGCGAACCATCGCCGAGGCGGGCATCTTCGACGCCTCGCAGTACTTGAACCAAGTGGTGCTCCCGACCCTCGAGGCCTGGCGACTCGACGAGCTCGAGGGCCTCAGCGACGAGGCAGAGCGCGCCCGCGTGAAGATTACCCGCACGGTCTCGGCGCTCGCGAGGATCGCCCGAGCGACGGAGCCTGCGCCCGTCTAACTCGTGCCTCGAACAAGCTCGCCGAGCACAGGGTGTCGATCGCGACGCCGCATGTGGCACCCTCGGGTGAGGATGGCGAGCCTGGGTGCGGTCATCGCGGTCGGCCTCCTCACCGCAGTCGGTGCCGTTGCAGGAGCCGAGTCCGTGCTCGGGCCGAGCGTCGAGGTGCACGCCCCCTCCAATGCCACCATGGTGTCGCACTCGGCCCTCTCGGGCATCGCGTGCGCCAAGACGACGTCGTGTGTCGGGGTGGGGACCTACGAGACCACGTCGCGAGAGGGCGTGCCGATGATCGCGACGATGGCCGCGGCTGGCTGGTCGCGCGCGATCTCGCCTTCGCTGCCGGCGGACCACGCCCGTGCGTACAGTGCGTCGGGACTCGTCGGGATCTCGTGCCCGTCTCCCAACAGCTGTGTCGCGGTCGGCACCTACGAGGACGCGTCGAGGTCGGTCCTGCCGATGCTGGCCGTGCAGGGTGCGGGCACGTGGGGTGCGGGCTTCACTATCGGGCTGCCCACCGTCGCCGGCGGGAACGAGCTCGCCCACCTCACGTCCGTCTCGTGCGTGGGGGTCGGGACCTGCACCGCGGTCGGCTCGTTCACGGACCAGCGTGGCAACCCCGAGCTCATGGTGGCGTCGGCGACCTCGGGGACATGGGGCTCGGCGACACAGGTTGCGCTACCCGCGGGATCCGGCACCGTGGCAAAGGCACTCGGCATCGTGGAGCTCGCCGGAGTCTCCTGCACTGACGCGGCGGACTGCGTCGCGGTCGGCTCGTTCCTCGACAGCGCCGGAGCGTTCGTGCCGCTTCACGCGACCGAGACCGCCGGGGTGTGGCGGACGGCCGTTCGTGCGCCGCTGCCCATTGGCGCGTCCGCGACGGGGAGCGCAGCGCTGGACTCGGTGTCGTGCACCGCGGCGGGGAACTGCGTCGCGGTCGGCTACGACACCAGCGCCGCGGGCCGCACGATGCCGGTCATCGAGCGCGAGTCGCACGGCGGGTGGAGTCGCGTCATCGCGATCGGCTTCCCCAAGATGACGCCGGGGGCCACCGCCGGCTCGCTCAGTGGCGTCGCCTGCACCACGCGCGCGTGCACCGCGGTCGGCGGGCTCGAGGCATCGGACGGCACCTCGGCGCCGGTCGTTCTCGTGGACGACGGCGGGCGCTGGCAACCCCTCCAGCGGGTGGGCTCGCTGCCGGTCGCCGACCCGCATCCGCCGGCATCGGGACTCGCCGCCGTCGCGTGCCCCGCGGTGAATGCGTGCGTCAGCGTCGGGGGCCTCCAGGCGGTCTCCGCCCAGGGCACGACCATCAGCTCGATCGCGATGGCGACGAGGATCACGCCGGTGCGTCCGGTCGCCGACCCGGCACCGCCATCGCACGTCACGGCGACGCCGGGGCCAGGCGAGCTCACGGCGACCTGGGCCCCGGGCGGCGACGGCGGGTCCGCGATCAGCTCGTTCACCGCGACGGCATCCCCGGGCAGCGCGTCGTGCACGTCGTCGGGCACGTCGTGCGTCATCTCGGGGCTGCACGACGGCACGCGGTACACCGTGGTCGTGACCGCGACCAACGTGCACGGCACGTCGCGCGCGAGCGCGCCGAGCCCAGGCGCGGTGCCCGGCACCGCCCCGAGCGCACCGGGTGCGCTTGGCATCTCGCGGAGCCACGACCGCGCCGTGCTGCGGTGGCACGCATCGACGGCCAGCCCCGGCGACCCAGTGACCCGGTACGTGGCGACCGCCGTCGCAGCGGGCGCGTCGTCGCGATCGTGCGCGTCCGAGACGACGTCGTGCGCACTGGGCAGCCTGACGAGAGGCACCGTCTACACGGCATGGGTCGTCGCCTACAACGCGGTGGGACCGTCGGGGCGGAGCGCGACGAGGCGCTTCACGTCGCTGTGAGGGTCGTCGACAACCTCAGGGGAACAGCCCGCGAAGCAGGATCGCCTCTGCGATCCGCTCCACGCCGAGCGCGACGGCGGCCTGGCGCATCGGCACCTTCAGCGTCTCGGAGCGGTCATAGACGTTGTCGAAGGCGTCCTGCATCGTCGTCTCGAGGCGTTTAGCGAACAGCTCGCGCTCCCACAGGAAGCCCTGCAGGTCCTGTGCCCACTCGAAGTACGACGCGATCACGCCGCCGGCATTCGCGAGCACGTCGGGCACCGCGACGATGCCGCGCTTCTCGAGGATGACCTCGGCCTCACGAGTCGTCGGACCGTTGGCCGCCTCCACCATGACCTGCGCGGTCATGGTCTGGGCGACGTGCTCGTTGATCGCCCCGCCGAGTGCCGCGGGAACCGCGAGATCGGACTCGACGGAGAACAAATCGACCTCCTCGATCGGGTCTGCGTCCGTGAAGCCCGCGACGGTCCCCGTCTCCAAGAAGTGCTCGTGCAGCGCCTCGGGGTAGATGCCCGCGTCGTTGTGGATCGCTCCGCCGACGTCCGCCACCGCGACGACCCGCATGCCCATGCCGTGCAGGAGGCCGAGCAACGGCGCGCCCACCTTGCCGTAGCCCTGGATGACCGCACGCGCGCCTCGCACCTCGATGCCGAGTCGCTCGAACATGGCCTTGGCACAGATCGACACGCCGACAGACGTCGCGCCTGCGTGGCCGAAGGTCCCCCCGATCGCGACCGGCTTGCCTGTCACGACACCGGGGGTCGAGCTCCCCCTGATCATCGAGATCGTGTCCATGACCCAGGACATGACCTGGGGGTCGGTGTTGACGTCGGGCGCGGGAATGTCGCGGTCCGGACCGAGGATCGCGGCGATGTCGAAGGTATACCGGCGAGTCAGCCGCTCAAGCTCACCGTGGGACAAGGTGAGCGGGTCGACCTTGACGCCGCCCTTGGCCCCACCGAAGGGGATGTTGACGACCGCGCACTTGACCGACATGTCCGCGGACAGTGCCGCGATCTCGTAGACGTCGACAGTCGGGTGGAACCGCAGGCCGCCCTTTCCGGGCCCGCGGCTCGTGTCGTGCTGGATGCGCCAGCCGGTGTACATCTCCACCGCGCCGTCGTCGCGACGCACCGGTATCGCGACCTGGAGGATCCGCTCGGGGGCCACGATCATCTTGGTCGTGCCCTCGTCGAGGTGCAGCAGCTGCGCTGCCTCCTCGAGGAGCGACACCACCTCGGTCCACGCGTTGTGCTCCGCGTCGTCGAGGCCCTCAGGGAAGTCGAGGTTCGTGGTCACGCCGTCACCGCCTGTGTCATCCAGGGGCAGGTGCGAGCCCCGACCATCTCGGGCCACAGTAGACCCACGCGCGTATCAAACCTAGGCAGAACGAGGTTCGTCAGCGCACGGCGTGCGACGTTGAGCACGGTGCTGGACGCACGTGGTGGCGTTTGGTTGTCGACGCCGACCGCGCGCACTAACGTCGGCACGGCACAGCAAGAGGCACCTTGCAGGGGAAGTCCGGTCAAAGTCCGGCACTGGTCCGCAACCGTTGGTGGCAGATGGTTCGCCGTCTTCCACGAGTCGGGATACCTGCACGGTGTTCGGGAGTCCTACACCGTCGAGACTGCGGCAGGGGCTCGGCGGAGACCCTTGCCAAGGTCCTTCCCGGGTCGTTGTCCCGGGAAGAGAGCAACCATGTCAAGCAAGAAGTCCCGAACCATCGTCGCCGCCGTCATCGGTGGCCTCGCGATCAGCACCCTCGGCGCGGGAGGCACGGCCTGGGCCGGCGGCGCGCCACCTGCTTCGAGCGTGGTCCCGAGATCGGTCATGACGCTCCCCCAGAGCCACGACGCGCACAGGGCCGCTGTCTGGCTCGCGTCGAAGGTAAACGCGAAGGGCTTCGTCACCTTCTCGGGGGACCCCGACGTCTCGGACACGACGCTCACGGTGCTGGCCCTTGCGGCCGCGGGCGGCGAGCGCCACACCGCGCTGCGTGCGCTCGACTACCTGAAGTCCCACGTCAACGCCTACGTCACCGACGGCGGCCATGACGGCGCCGGCCAGCTCGCCACGTTGATCCTCGACGCGCGCGCGCTCGGTGAGAGCCCTACGAGCTTCGGCGGCACGAACCTCGTGAAGCGGCTCCTGAAGACGAGGCGGACCACCGGTGCCGACGCCGGACTGTTCGGCGTGCAGGACCCGACGTACGACGGCGCGTACCGCCAGGGCCTCGCGCTCGCGGCGCTCGCCGCCGCTGGCGTGCGTGCCACGAGCGAGCTGGCCCCCGCGATCGCCTGGCTCCAGCGCCAGCAGTGCGCTAACGGCGGTTGGGAGTCGTATCGCTCCTCGACGACAGCTGCGTGCCCGCTATCGGACCCCGCCACCTACACCGGGCCGGACACCAACTCGACAGCGCTCGCGGTGCAGGGACTCGTCGCACAGCGCGCGAAGACCCACCACAATGCGGTCTCGTTCTTCAAGGCGCTGCAGTCCGCCGACGGGGGCTGGGGCTACTACGGCGGTGCCGCGGACCCGGACTCCACCGCCCTCGTGATCCAGGCGCTCGTGTCCCTGCACGACTCGGTCTCGTCGACGACGTTCCGCAAGGGCTCCAAGGACCCGGCCTCGGCGTTGCTGGCCTTCCAGCTGGCCGACGGCGCCCTCTACTACCCCGCCGCGGGCGCACCGAAGACCGCGAGCGGGCTGGCGACCGAGCAGGCGATCCCCGCGCTCATGAGCAAGGCGTTCCCCTTCTGAGCCGGGTGCCAGCACGTCGGTGGCGCTCTGTCGGGCTCGCGCTCGTCGTCGCTGCCGTCGTCGCGTGCGTCGGTGCCTCGCCGTCGACGGCAGCGACACACGCGATGCTGCGTGACGCCACGACGAGTACCGCGACGGTCCGCGTCGTCGTCGTCGTCGACTTCGGCCCACACTCGAAGGAGTCGCCCCGGATCGTCATCAAGTGCCTGAAGGTTCCCGTCGGCACCAATGGCTCCGTGGTGCTGGCGGACGTGGCGAGCTCGTTCCACGTGCCTGCGCCCACCTACAGCACGAGCGGCTTGCTGTGCTCCATCGACGGCTACCCGTCGAAGGGGTGCGGGACGCCGGAGCCCCGCGGGTACGCCTACTGGTCCTACTGGCATGGCGGCGGGCACTGGACCTACGCCGACCTCGGACCCGCGGAGTGGACCGTTCGCGACGAGGACGTGGAGGGATGGCGCTACCAACCACAGGGCGCGGCCAATCCCACCGACCCCGCCCCCGCGGAGTCGTCGGACTTCGCCACCGCCTGCGCCGCTGCGGCCACAAGTCCATCCCCCATGCCAGCGCGAAGCGGGACGACGTCAGGCTCGGCGCCGCTGCTCGGCGCCGCTGCGCTGGTCGTCGTCGTGCTCGGTGGCGCCGGTGCAGCCCGGTGGCGGCGGCGCCCACGCACGTGAGACGAGTGGAACCAGGACATCGGCGCCGGGCACTGCACCCGGCGGCGTGGTGGGCGTGGGCGGCCGGACTCGCGACGGCCGCGATCGAGACGACCAACCCGGTCCTGCTGTCGCTCATCGCGGCCGTCGTGGTCTACGTGGTGGCGACCAAGCGCAGCGCCGCACCCTGGTCGAGATCGCTCGTCGTCTTCCTGCGACTCGGACTGATCGTGATCGCGATCCGCGTCGTGGTCCAGGTCCTCTTCGGCGACCGCATCGCCGGGCACGTCATGTTCTCACTGCCGCAGGTCTCGCTGCCCTCATGGGCCGCTGGCGTCAGCATCGGGGGGCCGGTGACCGCCGAGGCGGTCCTCCAGGCGCTGTGCGAGGGGCTGCGGCTCGCCGTGGTGCTGGTCGCGTTCGGCGCGGCCAACTCCCTTGCCAGCCCCTACCGGCTGCTGCGATGCCTGCCGGCTGTGCTCTACGAGGCGGGCGTGGCCGTGACCGTCGCGCTCACCTACGCGCCCGAGCTCGTGACGACGATCGGTCAGGTCCGCGAGGCGAGACGGCTCCGTGGTCGACCCATCCGCGGGCTCGCCGGGCTGCGTGGCATGGCGGTGCCCGTCCTCGAAGGAGCGCTCGATCGATCGCTCGAGCTCGCATCCTCGATGGACTCGAGAGGCTACGGACGGCGCACGAACGCGACCGGCTCGCGCCGGTGGGCGACCCTCGCAACGGTCGCGGGCACAGTGCTCGTCCTCGTCGGCGTGTACGACGTGCTGGGCTCGGCGACGCCGTGGGGACTGGGTGCAGCGGCGCTCCTCGTCGGGGCCGGCGCGCTCGGCAGCGGCGTCGCCCTCAGCGGCAGGCGGGCGCAGCGCACCCGCTACCGACCGGATCGGTGGGGAGGCGCGGAGTGGCTGATCGCGCTCTCGGGCGCCGCGGTCGTCACGGCGTTCTCGATCGCCGGCGCGCTCGGCGTCGACGGACTCCAGGTGAGCTTCTACCCGCTCGGGATCCCACCGGTCCCGCTCCTCCCGTGCCTCGGCATCCTGCTCGGGCTCGCACCCGTGCTCGTCTCGCCGACGAGCGCACCGCGACGCGGCGATGCCGACCTGTCGGCCGCACGGCCGCGCGACGTCGCGACGAGGGAGTCCCGATGATCCGATTCGACGGCGTGACCTTCACCTACACCGGCGACGTCGCCCCCACGCTGCGTGACGTCGATCTCGAGATCCCAGAGGGCGAGCTGTGCGTGGTCGTGGGGACGACGGGCTCGGGCAAGTCGACGTTCCTTCGCGCGATGAACGGTCTCGTGCCCCACGCAACCGGCGGCCGCCTCGGCGGGGACGTGCGCGTGGCGGGACGCTCCACCCGCGTGCACGCGCCGCGGGACCTGGCTGACCTGATCGGGCTCGTCGGACAGGACCCCTCGGCCAGCTTCGTGACCGACGCCGTCGAAGACGAGCTCGCCTACACGATGGAGAACCTTGGAGTGGCGCCCGCGGCGATGCGCCGCCGCGTCGAGGACACGCTCGATCTGCTGGGCCTCCACGAGCTCCGGGGGCGCCCGCTTCGCTCGCTCTCGGGCGGCCAGCAGCAACGGGTCGCGATCGGGGCGGTGCTGACCGCGGCACCCCGGGCGCTGGTGCTCGACGAGCCCACCTCGGCGCTCGACCCAGCCGCTGCCGAAGAGGTGCTGGCCTCGCTCTCGCGGCTCGTCCACGACGTGGGGCTCACCGTCGTCATCGCCGAGCACCGACTCGAGCGGGTGCTGCCGTTCGCCGATCGCGTGATCCTCGTCCCGGGCGACGGCGCTCCCCTTCGCATCGGGTCCCCCGAGGCCGTGATGGTCGACTCGCCGGTCGCGCCGCCACTGGTCGAGCTCGCTCGCGTCGCCGACTGGCACCCCGTGCCCCTCTCGGTGCGTGACGCACGCCGCGTCGCCGCACCGCTTCGCGCGCGGCTGTCCTCGGCGCCAAAGGCGCCGAGCGAGCGACGGGCCGCCAGCACGCGAGGAGCGGCGGTGGCCACGCTCGAGCGAGCGAGCTTCGCCTACGACGAGGTGCTCGCTCTGAGCGACGTCGACCTCGGCTTTCACGCCGGCGAGATCGTGGCGCTCATGGGCCGCAATGGCTCGGGCAAGTCGACGCTGCTCGCACTGCTCGCCGGTGCGCGCCGACCGAGCACGGGCAGCGTGCAGGTCCGTGGCGAGGCGCCCGCGACGCTCTCGCCACGACGGCTCGTGAAGTCCGTGGGACTCGTCCCCCAAGACGCCCAGCTGCTCCTCTACCGCGAGACGGTTGCCGAGGAGTGCGAGACGTCGGACAAGGAGAGCGGCCTCGATGCGGGCACGACGCGAGGGGTGCTCGACCAGCTCTTGTCGGGGGTGCCTGCTGAGCGACACCCCCGCGACCTGTCCGAGGGACAGCGGCTGGCACTCGCGCTGGCGGTGGTGCTGGCGCACGATCCCCCGCTCCTCTTGCTCGACGAGCCCACGCGGGGCCTCGACTACCCGAGCAAGGCACGGCTCGAGGGGATCCTGGCCGACCTCACGACCAGGGGCACCTCGGTGGTGATCGCCACCCATGACGTCGAGCTCGTGGCGAGGGTGGCCGACCGAGCCGTGCTGCTCGCCGACGGCGAGGTGGTCGCCGATGGCGCGGCGCGCGAGGTCATCTGCCACTCGCCGGTGTTCGCCCCCCAGGTCGCCAAGGTCCTCGCACCTGACCCCTGGCTCACCGTCGACGAGGTCCGCCGCGCGCTGGCTGGCACTGACGAGCTCGTGGAGCAGCCATGAACCGCACGACGAGGGCTCGGGTCGCGGTGCGACTGACAACGCGAGCGTCCGTGCTGCTCACGACCGCGTCGCTCATCGGGCTGGTCGCGTTCGGCTGGCCGCTGCTCGTCCACGCTCGCGCCGGGGCGAACCTCGCACACGCCGCGGACGCCCCGTGGATCTTCGTCGCCCTTCTCCCCTTGCTGCTCGCCATCGTGCTCGGCGAGATCGCCGAGGGGTCCCTCGACGCGAAGGCAGTGGCGCTGCTCGGGATCCTCGCGGCCTGCGGTGCCGCACTGCGGGTGCCGAGCCCGGGCGTCGCGGGCTTCGAGCCGATGTTCTTCCTCCTCATCTGCTCGGGCCGGGTGCTCGGACGTGGCTTCGGCTTCGTGCTGGGCGCCCTCACGCTGTTCGCGTCCTCGCTCATCACCGGCGGCGTGGGACCCTGGCTCCCCTTCCAGATGCTGGGGGCGGCCTGGATTGGATTCGGCGCGGGCTGCCTGCCTCGAGCGCTGGGCAGGCGAGAGATCGCAATCCTGGCTGGCTACGCCGTCGTCGCAAGCCTCCTCTACGGCGCGCTGCTCAACCTGTGGTTCTGGCCCTTCGCGGCGGGCACGACGACGTCGTTCTCCTACCTGCCTGGCGGCGGCGCCCTCGAGAACCTCCACCGCTTCGTGTTCTTCGACCTCACGACGTCGCTCGGCTTCGACCTCCCGCGCGCCGCCACCAACGCGGTCTTGATCGTCGTGCTCGGCCGCCCAGTGCTCGGCGCGCTGCGAAGGGCCTCTCGACGGGCGGTGTTCGACCCGGTCGTCATCCTCGAGGACGTCACTGCGTCGCCGAGCAGCGACAGCTAGGTCGCCGCGGCCCGCGACACCCAGGTGGTCCGCACCTGGCGCCGCGACGCGCGCTGCGTTGCGGCGTCCTCCCGCGACGACGCCGCGCGGTGCGACGCCGCAAGGAGCGCGCGGTACTCGGCGTCGAAGGTCTCGTAGGCCGCTCGGAGCGCGTCGCCCGGCCACTCGCGCGGCAGCAGCTCAGCAGGCAGGAGCGGGTCACGCTGGAGGTGGCGCAGCACCTCGGCGTCGCGCTCGAAGCCCGCGGCGAGCGAGCCCTCGTCACGAAGCGGCGTCGCGGCGAGCGCATCGCACAGCGCGGTTGCCCGCGACGCCCAGCCGGCGAGGTCGAAGCACCACGCGCCGAGCTGCGCCTGGTTCCCGTCGGGCACCGACAAGAAGACCTCCAAGCCCGCGGGCAACGCCGGGGCAAAGGACAGCTCGAGGTTCGCGGGCCGCAGCCACACCCCGTCGCGCAGCTCTCCCAGCCTCGCGTCGCGAAGTGCTCCGCGCCGCGCCCGGCGGGCCGGCGCGCTGTCGCCCGTCGAGGTCACGACGACGTGGTGCCAGGACCCGTCAAAGTCGCGCGTCAGTGCCCTGCGGGCGACCTCGAGGCGGACGGCGCGCTCGCGCAGACGGCCCGCGAGGGCGTAGGTGCCCGCCCCGTCAGAGGTGACCTCGCCGCGCTGGGCCATCCGTGACAGCGCGACGCGTGCCTGGTTCTCGTTGATCCCGAAGAACCCGGCGATGCGAACGAGCCGCCGCACCGCCAGCTCGGGCGGCGACTCGCCCAAGAGGGCGCTCGCGAGGACGCTCCGGGCCCTGAGCGGTCTCTTACGATCTTGATCCAGCCGTTCGATGTATGTAAGATACACAGATGGCCGTCACGATGGTGCCAGCGCCCGAAGCGCGACCTGCGGTGCTGCCGACCGAGCGGCTCGGCCCGACGGGCCTCGCCCTCCCCGAGCTGCGCGCCAAGTACCGCACGATCAGCGACGCCCGCAACGTCGCCAGCATCGTGGGGCTCTGGGTCGCGGCGCTCGCGATCATCGAGGTCGGCGTGTGGTCCGCGTCCCCGTACCCCTACGTCGCGGCGGCCTGCTTCATCGCGATGGGCCCGATCCACGCCCGCTTCGCGATCCTCATGCACGAAGCGGCGCACAAGCTGCTCTTCACCTCGAAGAAGCTGAACGACTTCGTCGGCGCCTGGCTCCTCGCCTACCCCGCGATGGTCCCGATCTCGCTGTACCGACGGAGTCACTTCGCGCACCACCGCGAGGAGTTCGGACCAGACGAGCCCGACATCGCCTTTTACTCGGGCTACCCAGGGCGACCCCGGGACCTGCTCCGTCGCCTCGCTCGCGACGCTGCTGGGATCTCGGGGTGGAAGAACTTCAAGGTCCTGCTCCTCGCCACGCGCACCTCCCAGGGACGCACGGTCGCCGTGCCGATCCTCTCGGTGCAGCTCGTGCTGTTCGGCGCGTTGTGGGCCGTGACCGGCGCGTGGTGGGCCTACCCGGCGTTTTGGTGGCTGAGCTGGATGACGCAGTGGCGCGTGCTCAACCGCCTGCGCGCGATCGCCGAGCACGGCGGCATGGAGGCGGGCAAGGACCGCCGGGTGACGACGCACAACGTGCGCCAGCACTGGCTCGCGCGGCTGTGGTTCGTGCCGTACAACACGGGATGGCACCTCGCGCATCACGTCGACATGGGCGTCCCGTGGCGCCACCTCCCCGCGTTCCACGAGGAGCTGCGCCGAGCCGGCTACGTGACCAACGAGATCACCTACAAGAACTACTTCGCGCTGTGGCGCGCGGCCTGCTCGAGGCCGATCGCCGAGTCCTAATGCGGTCCACCGAGCGCCGCGGCGCAGTGGGTCACGCCGTCGTCATGCCCCCGTCGACGGCGAGTGCGGCGCCCGTGACGCCCGACGACGCCGACGAGCACAGCCAGGCGATGAGCGCCGCGGGCTCGCCAGGCTCGAGTAGCCGCCCGATCGGCTGCTGGGCGGCGAAGTCGTCCGCTGAGGAGAGGTCGTAGATCGCGGCAGACGCGTCGAGCATCGAGGTGCGCGTCGAGCCCGGGCAGATCGCGTTCGCCGTGATCCCGCTCGCCGCGAGGTCCGCGGCGATCCCCCGCACGAGGCCGACGACGGCGTGCTTGGCCGCGGAGTAGGCGGCGAGCTTCGGGAGCCCGAGCGTCGCGGCCGCGCTTGCGACGGCAACGAGCCGTCCGCGCCTCGGCTCGGGGGCGTCGAGCAGGGCGGGGACCGCGGCGGTGAAGAGCCGCCGCACGCCGTCGAGGTTCACCGACAGAACCGCGTCGTAGACGTCGTCAGGGGTCTCCCACAGGGGTTGGCCGCCTGCGATGACGCCAGCCGCGGCGACCGCGGCGTCGACGGCACCGAACTGGGCGACGGCGGTCTCGACGGCCAGTGTCATGTCCTGTGCACTGCGCGCGTCGCCGACGAGCCCGAGCACCCGGCCGGGATGCCGGTCGACGACCGCGTCGAGCTCGGCGGGCGTCGCCATCGCGTACGGGATCCCGTCGACGTCGCGGCACCTGTCGACGGCGAGGACGTGCCAGCCGTCCGCGACGAGGGCGTCGACCGTGGCGGCGCCGATCCCGCGCGCCGCTCCCGTGACGAGTGCGACGGGGCTCACGGCGCGCTCCCGAACGCGCGCTCGACCATGTCGCACAGGTCGGCGACGAGCCGGGCGAGCACGTCGCGCCCTTCCTCGAGGCTCGCGGTCGTCGGATCGCCCAGCACGCCGGTCGGCGAGACCGCCGCGACGCCGCCGCGGCGCAGCTCGTCGGCCAGCTCGTGAAGCGGGGTGGTCACGCCGGTCACAAGCTCATTGTGCCGCACGCTCGGCGCGTCGAGCGCGAGGACGAGCGAGGTCTCGGTGTGCCCGGCGTGCGCGTCTGCTCCCTCGATGCTCGGCACGAAGCACGCGACGCGGTCGCCCTCGTGCGTGGCGACACGCGCGACGCGCTCGAGTGCCTCGACGTTGCCACCATGACCGGTCACGAGCACGACACCGCTCGCCCACGACCTCGCCGAGCGGATGAGCTCGGTGAGGTAGGCCGCGAGCGCCACGGTGCCGACCGAGAGCGTGCCGGCGAACCCGGCGTGCTCACCGCTCGCGCCGACCCCGATCAGCGGGGCGACGACCACGTCGCTGCGCGACGCCGCGAGCGCCCCGCAGAGCGCGGCGGCGACGGTCGAGTCGGTCCCGAGCGGCAGGTGCGGCCCGTGCTGCTCGCACGCCCCGACGGGCACGGCGACGAGGAGCCGCCCCGCTCGGTCGGCGATGTCGGTCGTCGAGCGCTCCGCGAGCGCCGCGCCGCTCATCGCATGCCCCATCGCTCGAGACGCTCGAGGATCGCGACGGCCGCGGCCTCGGGGTCGCAGCGAACGAGCTCGGGGGGATCGCGTCGAGTGAGCGTGCCCGCCACCTCGATCGCGCGGCGCACGGGGTCGCGTTCGACCGGCGCGGCGAGATCCGAGGGCCGAGGGCGGTACGGACCGAGGACCGCGCCTGCGGGATCGCCGCGCCGGGCCCCGGCTGGCGCCGGCACCCGCAGCTCGCTCACCGATCCTCGGCCAGCGGCGAGGTCGATCATCTTTGAGAGCGGCGCGCGCGGCGGCGCGGCGGCGACCGCGCCGACCGAGATGACGCACGGTGCCTCGATCGAGAGCCGCTCCCGGCGCCCCGCGTCGAGGCGACGGACCCCGAGCACGCGGCCGCCGTCGAGCGTCGCCTCACGCAGCCCGAGGCCCTGGGGGACGCCGAGGCGCTGGGCGAGCAGCGATGGGACCGTGCCCGACGCCCGGTCCCCGGACGCGTCGCCGCACACCACGAACGACGCGCCCTGGCAGACCTCGGCGAGCGCACCAGCCACGACGTCGCTCGGCCACTGCGACTCGGGGTGTGCGTCGTCGACGTCCTCGTCGCCAACGACCACGCGGACCGCTCGGTCAGCACCCTCGGCGAGCACCGTCACCAGGACGTCGACGGATCGGGGCCCTGCCACCGCGACGACCACGAGGTCGTGACCGAGCCCCGCGGCGATCGAGGCTCCCGTCGCGCACGCCGCGGCATCCGCCGCGGACCGCACCAGGTGGCGCACGTCCAGGCGAACCCTGCCCGTCAGCCAGTCCACCCCGATGACGGGCGCGACGGGCTTCATCGGAACGCAGACGAAGGGCTCACCCACGCCGGACGATCACACCCTTGCCGCCGTCGGGGTAGCGCCAGCTGATCGCACCGGCCTCGTTGCACACGAGGTAGCACGAGCCGCACTCGAAGCACTGCTCGTAGTTGAACAGCACGCCGCCGGATGACAGCTCGACGAAGAGGCTCGCGGGGCACACCGACACGCATGCCTTGGTCGTGCAGCCCTCGCAGGCGTCGCCGTCGACGACGATGTGCGCGTCCGCGGCGACGTCAAAGGTGGCCGTCGCCATTCGGTCCTCGAAGTCGAGACCGTCGAAGGCGTCGTGCGGCGTCATCGGAAGACCCGGATCGTCGCGATCGCGCTTCGCAGCGCGGCGAGGGTGCCGATGCCCCGCGCGCGCATCGTGCGCCGGATCGTCCGCAGCAGCCCAGGCTTGGCCGCGGGATTCGCCACGGTGAAGAACGACTCGGCGACGTCGCACACGAGCCCGGGCTGGACGTGCTGGACGAAGTCGGAGAACACGACGCCCGGCGCGAGACGCAGTCGCTTGTGGTCCTTCATGACGAACGACTTGGCGAGCAGCTTCGTGTAGAGGCGGTGCGTGCCGGCGAGGCCCTCCGGTTCGCGACGCGCGAGCACGGCGGCATCCGCGGCTGCCGCTCCCGCGGCCATCGCGAAGTTGACGCCCTCCAGCCACACGCCCGCCGCGAGCGTCATCGACGCGGCGTCACCGGCGACCACGATGCCTGGCTTGCCGAGCGTGGGCATCGCGTCGTAGCCGCCCTCGGGGATGAGGTGCGCCGCGTACTCCACGAGCTCGGTGCCCGCCACGAGCGGGGCGATCGAGGGGTGCGCCTTCATCGCCGCCAGCACCTCTTCGGGCCGGCGCTTGGACGCCGCCAGGTCGTCCAGCTTGAGCACGCAGCCGACCGCCAGCGTGTCGAGGTTCGTGTAGAGGAAGCCGCCACCGGTGATCTCGCCGGTCGCCCCGAGCATCTCGATGTCGCAGCCCTCGCGCCCCGTGAGGTTGAACCTCGCCTCGAGCTCGGCGCGATCAAGGGCGAGCACCTCTTTGACCCCCAGGGTCATATGGTGCCGGGAGAACGACGCGTAGAGCCCCGCCTCCCTCGCAAGGAACGAGTTGACGCCGTCGCACGCGACGACGAGCGAGCACGAGAGGTCGCCGTTGGGGCGGTCCGTGACGACGCCGACGACCCTGCCCTCGTCGACACGCAGCCCCGTGGCCGTCGTCGAGGTGACGAGGGTGGCCCCCGCCGCCACGGCCTCGTCGGCCAGCCACTGGTCGAACTCGCCGCGGTACGCCGTGATGCCGTTGTACGGGGGCACCCCCCAGGCCTGCACGCGAACGTCGAGAGAGACCGACTGGGTCTCGGTCAACAGCATGGTCGAGCGTCGCGTCACGACCCGCTGGATGGGCGCGTGGTCGCGCCACGCCGGCAGGACGTCGTCAAGCACGCGCGGGTAGATCACGCCGCCGTAGACGTTCTTCGAGCCCGGGAACGGGCCTCGCTCGAGGAGGCACGTGGCGATCCCCGCGCGTGCGAGCTGGAGGGCCGCGATCGACCCGGCCGGGCCTGCGCCGACGACTACCACCTCGAAGTCGGTGGTCACGACGCCACGGCGAGCCGTCGGGCGAGCGCTCGGAGCGTTGCGGCGGCGTCGGCGACGACCGCGAGGTCCGCCATGGCCATCATCGGGCAGGCGGCATCGGTGTTGACCGCCACGATGCGGCCTGGCGAGCCGAGCCCCGCGGTGTGCTGGACCGCGCCCGAGATGCCGAGTGCGACGTAGAGGAGGGGGTCAACCGTGACGCCCGTCGTACCGATCTGGCGCTCGTGGCTCACAATGCCTCGATCCGCGATCGGCCGCGTGGCCCCGACCGAGGCCCCGAGGGCGTCGGCGACGTCGGCGAGCATCGCGAACTCGTGGGGTCCCCCCAGCCCGACGCCGCCGGCGACGATGCGCTCGGCGTCGCTGAGGTCGAGCTCCGCGGGGTCCGCGTCGTCGACGCCGAGGACCGTGGCGTCTCGGCTCGCCGGGGCGCCGAGCTCGACGACGACGGGGTTGGGTTGCGCCGACACGACCGGCGGGACGGCGGCCGCCCGCGGCACCAGCGTCGCCACGACGGGTTCGCGCAGTGGCACCGTGACGGAGACCACGCCCTCGTGTCGTGTCATGGCCGCGCGGCTCGACGAGACCTCGGTGCACCAGGCATGGCACGGTCGACCGAGCTCGCCGGCGAGACGGCCCGCGAGGTCTCGTCCGTCCGCAGAGCCGGGCAGGACGATCACTGGTTCGTCCGAGAGGATCTCGGCGAGCCTCGCTGCCCACGATCCCGGCGCAAAGGGTCCGGCCTCGCACGTGCGCAGCTCGCGGACCTCGACGCGAAGCGCCGCCGCCGCCGCGAGCGCCCCCTCGCCGATGACAAGGACGCGCCCGACGGCTTCGGCAACCGTCGCGTCCGCTCCGACGGGCAGCCGACCGCCTCGCACGGGGATGACGGCGATCACAGCAAGAGCCCCACGCGATCACCGTCGAGCACCGCGGCATGCGCGCGTCGCGGTGCGCGCGCGTCGCCGATGACGTGCACCTCTCGACCACGAGCGCGCAGGCTCGTGGCGAGCGCGTCGTCAGGGACGCCGGGCACGGCGAGCACGACGACGTCGACGTCGCGATCGCCGTTCGCACCGGTGCGGACGTCTTGGACCTCGACCCCGCCGGGCCGCAGCGACGTCACGAGCGTGCTCGTGGACTGGACGATCCCCTTGCTGGTCGCCCGGACCCAGAACTGCTCGAGGTCGAGGGTCACGCCCAGATCCTGTCCGACGACGAGCGCGGGGCTCGCGATCTCGACGGCGTGTCCCCGATCGGCAAGCAGCTCGGCGACGGACGTCGCCTGATGGAAGCCCAGCTCGTCGACGACGAGCACGCGCCCTCCGGTGACGGCCTCGCCACGGAGCACGTCGACCACGTCGAGCAGCTGCGGCGACCCGTCGGGCCGGTCGCTCGCCCACCACGGGAGCCCCGGGAGCGAGCCGGTCGCCGCGATGACGACGTCGGGACCGAGGGCCTCGACCGCGTCGGCGTCAGCGTCGAGGCCGGTCGCGACGTCCACGCCGAGCGAGGCGAGCTCCCGCACGAGGTTGCGAACGAGGTCGCCGAACTCCGCTCGACCGGGCACCCGCGCGGCGAGCGTGACCTGCCCACCGACGTCGTGCTCGCGCTCGACGACGACGACGACGTGGCCCCGCCGTGCGGCGGTAACGGCGGCCTGCAGTCCCGCGGGCCCCGCGCCGACGACGACGACGCGTCGAGCGCGCCGAGCGCGAACGACACGTGGTCGCACCTCCCTGCCGGTTCGGGTGTTCTCGATGCAGCCGAGCCAGCGATTGAGCCCCATGCGCCCGACGCACTCCTGGTTGCACGACAGGCACAGGCGCACGTCCTCGCCGTGGCCGGAGCGAGCCTTGCGCGCGAAGTCTGCGTCGGCGATCTGACCCCGGACGATGCCGACGAGGTCGCAGTGCCCCTCACGCAGCGCGCGGTCGGCCTGGAGCGGATCCTTGAAGCGGCCGACCCCGATCACGGGCAGGTTGACGCGCCGGCGAATCGCCGACGGGATGAACAGCGCATAGCCGGGGCGCACCGCCATCGAGGCCTCGATCGCGAAGAGCGACGCGGTCGCGACGCCGATCGAGGTGTTGAGGAAGTCGACCTTGCCGGTCGCCTCGACCAAGGCTGCGACCTCGACGGCCTCGTCGATCGTGGTCCCGTTGTCGACCAGCTCGTCGCCGCAGAGACGGACCCCGAGCGCGGCGCCACCGCCGATCGCGTCGCGCACCGCGTCGATCAGCGTGACCAGGAGCCGTGCGCGATGCTCGAGGGAGCCACCCCAGCGGTCGTCCCTGCGATTCGTGGCCGACGACAGGAACTGGCGGACGATCGAGGAGTGCGAGCACTGCAGCTCGACGCCGTCGAAGCCCCCCGCCATGCATCGCGAGGCCACGTCCGCGTAGCCGGCGACGATCTGCTCGATCTCGGACTCGTCCACCGGCTTGGGGACCTCTCGGAACAACGGGTCCGCGACCGGCGACGGCGCCCAGACGGGGAGCCGCGAGTACATCGACGAGGCCTGGCCGCCGTTGTGGTTGAGCTGGGCGAGGATCGGCGTCCCGTGGGCATGGACGGCCTCGGTGATCCGCCGGTAGCCCTCGAGCACCGCCGGGTTGAAGCCGTGGATCAGCTTCTCGTAGGGCCAGTCGGTCGCGTGCGTGGAGTGCTCCTCGGTGATGATGAGCCCCGCGCCGCCCCTCGCGCGCTCGGCGTAGTACGCCGCGTGCTGGGCGGACGGCAGGCCGTCGACCGCGAAGTTCGTGAGGTGCGCGGAGAACACGATGCGATTCGCGAGCCGCAGGGGCCCAACCTCGAGCGGCGTGAACAGCAGCTCGTAGCGACGGGAGCGGCTCACGACGTGACCAGTCCGAGCTCGAGCGCGGCCCGGCGCGCCTCGAGCATCGTGGCCAGGATGCCTCGAGGCGCGATCGCGTCGCCGATCACGCGAGCGGGCGCCCCCCACGTGCGCCCAGGGAGCCGGTGTCCCGCGTCGACGCATTGGTCGGCAGGGATAGACGTGATCGATCCGGTGAATCGGTCCTCGACGACGACGGCACGCTCGGCGACCTGGACCGCGACGGCGTGCAGCACGACGTTCGCCCCGCCGGCCGCGAGCCGCGCGTTGGCTGCGACGAGGTCGCCGGATGCAGAGAGCTGCGAACCAACCACCACGTCGGGGGTCACGAGCGTGGCGCGGGCTCCTGCCGCGAGCGCGAGCTCGACGACGGCGATCCCGATAGGCCCGCCGATCGGGTCGAGCACCACGACGTCGCCTTGCAGCGTGCGGCCCTGTGCGGCGGCGAGCGCGTCGAAGAGCTCGACCGAGCCGTCATCGCCGTCGCGGAGCCACGGCGCAGATGACGTGCCGCCGGTCGCGGCGACCACCACGTGGGCATCGGGGAACTCTCGAGGGTCGACCTTGCGACCGGTCACGACGGTCACCCCCTCCTCGCCGAGCTCGCGGTCGAGCCAGTCGCACAACGCCGCGAGCCGCTCGCGACCGGGCAGGCGCGCCGCGGTGCGCAGCATGCCCCCGAGGCTGTCACGCTGCTCGAACAGCGTGACGCGGTGGCCCTCATGGGCGAGCAGGCGTGCCGCCTCCATGCCAGCGATCCCGCCGCCGATGACGACGGCGTCACTGCGGCCGACAGGCGGCGCGACCGCGCTCGCGTCGACGTCGAGCGCCGCGTCGTCCAGCTCGTGACCGGCGACCGGGTTCACGCAGCACGAGACGATGGGATTGCGCGGATCGCGCACGAGGCAGTGCTGGTTGCACAGGATGCAGGGACGGATCCGATCGGCACGGCGCTTTTTCGTCTTGTCGCAGAGGTCCGGGTCTGCGATCTGAGCTCTCGTCATCTCCACGAGATCGCAGGCCTCGTCCGCGACGAGTCGCGACGCACGGGCGACGTCGACGATCGAGCCCTGCGCGCAGACCGGCGTCTCGATGCCGTTGGATCGGAGCGCCGCTCGCACCTCGCTCGTCAGCTGCTCGTTGAACCCCTCGACCTCGTGGCCGTCGGGCTGGGTCGAGGCTTCCGAGTAGATCGAGCCACGCACGACGCAGAGGTAGTCGACCCCCGCGGCCAGGCTCGCGAGCAGCTCGGTCGCGCTCGCCGAGGTGATACCCGCCCACGGGGCGAGCTCGTCGGCACAGAATCGGAGCCCGAGCACCTTGCCCCCGATCGCGGCGCGCACCGTCCGCAGCACCTCTCCCAGCAACGCCGAGCGATCCGTGCCGAAGTCATCGGCGCGCAGGTTCGTGAGGCCAGAGCAGAACTGCCGAAGGAGGCTGTGCTGGCCGGCGTTGAGCTCGACGCCGTCGCAGCCCGAGCGAACCGCGAGCGCAGCACCGTCGGCGAACCCGTTCACGAGCAGGGCGATCTCGTCGTCGCCCATCACGAGGGGTTGCTCGTGGGTCTGCACGTTCGGCACCAGCGACGGCGCCCACAAGACGTCCTGTGACCACGCCGTCGATCCCTGCATGCCCGCGTGCCCGAGCCCGGCGAGCACCAGCGTGCCGTGCGGTGCGCACGCCGTGGACACGTCGGACCAGCCGCTCGCGCATGACGCCGCGAGTGGCGCGCGCTCGTAGGGCCAGTCGCTCTCGTGGACCGACGCGATCTCGGTCACGACGATGCCGCAGCCACCTCGCGCGCGACGCTCGTAGTAGGCGGCGTGCCGATCCGAGAGCGACCGGTCGCGTCCAAGATTGGTCACGTGCGGGCCGAAGACGACACGATTGGCAGCAACCGCACTGCCGATCGGGAGCGCGTCGAACAGCCCCCGACTCACGTCGTCCGAGCTGCCGCCACCAGGGCGCTCGAGTGGTCGTCGCGAGCCCTCGGCCGGAGCTGCACGACGGCCGGGGCGACCACCGCACCGTGCCCATGGACGCACTCTGGATCCGGGCCGTCGAGGGGCATGCCCGTGAAGAACTTCGCCGCCATGCACCCGCCACGGCACGCGTCCCACGAGCCGCACGACGCGCACGCGCCTGCGCTGCCCGGACGACGCAGCTCGGCGAACAGGTCCGAGTCGCGCCACACCGAGCCGAACCCGCCGTCCGTGCGAATGGATCCCGCACGGAACTGGTCGTGGATCGCGAACGGGCACGCATACACGTCGCCGATCGGGTCGACCAGACAGACGACCCTGCCAGCGCCGCACAGGTTCAGTCCCTCGAGCGGCTCTCCGAACGCGGAGAGATGGAAGAACGAGTCCCCGGTGAGCGTGTCGGGATGGGCGAGCAGCCAGTCGTACAGCGAGCGATTCTGCGCGGCCGACGGACGGAGCGACTCGTAGCTGTCGACGCCGCGCCCCGAGGGTCGGAGCCGCGTGAGGCGCAGCTGCGCGCCGAACCGCGCCGCGAGCGCCTCGAGCTCGTCGAGCTGGTCCATGTTCTCCCGCGTCATGACGACGGAGATCTTGAATCGGCCGAAGCCTGCCTCGCCGAGCTCTCGCATGGCCGCGAGGGCAGCGTCGAACGAGCCTTTGCCACGCACCGCGTCGTTGACCTCCCTCGTCGCGCCGTCCAACGAGACCTGGATGTCCACGTAGTCCATCGACGCGAGGCGCCGCGCTCGCTCGGGGGTGATCCTCGTGCCGTTGGTGGAGAACTTGACGCCGACCTTGCGCTCGACGGCGTAGTCCAAGAGCTCGAAGAAGTCGGCGCGGATCGTCGGCTCACCCCCGCCGACGTTGACGTAGAACACCTTGAGCGCCGCGAACTCGTCGATGAGCGCCTTGGCCTCGATCGTCGTCAGCTCATCGGGGTCGCGCCGGCCCGACGAGCTGAGGCAGTGGATGCAGGCGAGGTTGCACGCCCACGTGAGCTCCCACGTGAGGCAGATGGGGGCTCCGAGCCCGTGCTCGAAACGGTCCCGAAGCGAGCGGTCAGCGCCCATCGATCACTCCGGAGTCATAGAGGCGGCCGAGGGCCACGACGTAGGCATCGACCTCGTCGTGCTCGACGTGGGCCGACACCGCGGCGCGGGCGCAGTCGTGGTGCTCGAGGTCGACGACCAGCTCGACGAGCGCCCTCGACTTCAAGAACACGAGCCGGCGATTGCCGAAGTGGTAGGCGAGCGCGCCGAACGACTCGTCGCGCAAGGCGACGGCCGGGTGGAGCCGCGCGGGCGCCTCGGGGTCAAACTTTGCCTTCGTGCTCGAGGGTGCGACCACGTGATCAGTAGACGCCGCAGAGTCCGTCGATCGAGACCTCCTCGACGAGCAGCTCGACGGCAGGCTCCTCGGGGCGTCCCTCGTCGCGCGGTGGCGCCTCGTCGTCCTTCGTGGGGTCCGTCATGCAGCCTCCTTGGCGGTTACAGCGGCCATTCTGTCGCTTCGTTCGCCGTCGGCCGAAAGCGCAGTCGTGGAAGACTCAGATGATGGCCCCCGCCGAGGTGCAGCCCCTCGCGGACACGTCCTCGGGGGAGACCCCCATGCCCCTCGGGACGAGGCTCGTCGCCGACCGGTCCTTCGAGTGGCTCGCCGACACGCTGGTCGCCGGCGGCTCGCCGTGGCGGCTGCTGCGGCTGTCCGATCAGGGCGCCGCGCTCGTCGCGGCGTGGCTCGAGGGTGAGCCCGTCTCGGCGAACCCGACGGACGGTGGTCTCGCACGGCGCCTCGTTGACGCCGGACTCGCCCATCCGACGACCAGGTCCCGACCGCTCGTCCCGGGGGAGATCGAGGTTGTGATCCCCGTCCGTGACAACCCGTCGGGGCTCGAGGCGGTGCTCCGCCTGTGTGCGAGGTCCTCACAGGCTCGCGTCACCGTCGTCGATGACGGCTCGCTTGACGCGGCTGCCGTCGAGCGGATCTCGAGCGCGCACGGTGCGAAACTTCTGTGCCACGACGTGCCGCGCGGCCCGGGGGCCGCGCGCAACACCGGGCTCCACGCCACGACCGCGCCGCTCGTCGCGTTCCTCGACGCCGACACGCTGCCAGAGGTCAACTGGCTCGGCGAGCTCGTCGCACACTTCGAGGACCCCGTGGTCGGCGCCGTCGCACCGAGGGTGCGAGGTCCCGTCGGCTCGTCGCTGCGCGAGCGGTTCGAGACCGCGGCCTCCCCACTCGACCTCGGCGACCAGCCTGGCGTCGTGCGGCCAGGCACCTCGGTTCCCTTCGTACCGGGCGCCGCGATCATCGTCCGTCGAAGCGCGGTCGCCGAGGGCTTCGACCCCACGCTGCGCGTCGGGGAGGACGTCGACTTGGTCTGGCGCCTCGCGGCGAACGGGTGGCACGTCCGCTACGACCCATCCGTCGCCGTCACGCACGCGGCGCGCCCGAACTGGGGTCGGTGGCTCGCACAGCGATTCGCCTACGGGCTCTCAGCCGCGCCGCTCGAGGCTCGACACGGCGACGCCGTCGCGCCGCTCCGGGCCGACCCTCGCGTGCTCGCGACCGTTGGGCTCGTGCTCATCGGGCGCCCGCGCGCGGCGATCGGGCTCCTCAGCTGGTCGGCCGCGTCGCTCGCGAAGCAGCTCGACGGGATCTCGATGCGAGGCGGCAACGAGTCCGCCGCACGCCAGATTGCCGCGCGAGGCACTGCGCTCGCGGCCCCCGGGCTCGCGCGCAGCACGTTTCGCACGTACGGGCCGCTGCTCATCGCCGGGGCGATCGTGGTCCCCGCGATGCGCCGGCCCGTCGCGACCGTTGCCGCCGCGGCGACCGCGGTGCGCTGGTGGCGTGCGGGCAAGCCGCAGCCTGGGCTCGCATTCGCGACGCTCAGCGTGCTCGACGACCTCGCCTACGGCGCGGGCGTGCTCGCGGGTGCGGTGCGGGCACGCCGGGTGGGTGCGCTGCGCCCTCGGCTCCGCCCCGCGTCGAGCGTGGTGGCCCCGATCAGTCGAACTTGACCACGCCGCGGACGTTCTTGCCCGACTCGACGTCGTCGTAGCCCTGCTGGACCTCGTCGAGGGTGTACTCCTTGGTGATCATCTCGTCGATCTTCAGCTGTCCGAGCCGGTAGAGCTCGAGCAGGCGCGGGATCTGGAGCTTCGGGTTCGCCGATCCGAAGATGCAGCCCATGAGGTTCTTGTTGTAGAGCGTGAAGGTCCCGAGATCGAGCGAGACGTCCTTCTGGCCCTGCGGCGAGATGGCGACGATGACGATGCGCCCGTCCTTGCCGGCGGCCTCGACGGCCGGCCCGATGAGGTCGCCGGTCATGAGCGACGGCGTGAGGATCACGGCGTCGGCGAGGCGGCCGCGGGTGAGCTCGGCCGCGAGGAACGTGGCCTCGAGGAGCGTCGCCGCCCCGTGCGTGGCGCCGATCTGCTTCGCTCGCTCCACCTTGGAGGGAATGAGGTCCACCGCGATGATGACATCGGCACCCGCGATGCGCGCACCCTGGATCGCACCGGAGCCAACCCCGCCGCAGCCGAGCACGATCACGCACTCCCCCGGACGGACCTTTGCGCGGTCGACGGCAGCCCCGTAGCCCGTGGCGACCCCGCAGCTGATGAGGGCGGCCGCTCGGAGGTTCACGCCGGTGTCGACCTTGACGAGCGAGCTCTCGCTCACGACGATCCGCTCGGCGAACGTCCCGAGCTGGCACATGCGGTTCAGGACGTCGTCGCCCAGGTGGTGGCGCCAGGTGCCGTCGGACACCATCGGCCCCGCGACGATCGACGTGCCCAGATCGCAGATGTACGAGCGGCCCGAGAGGCACCACTGGCACTTCCCGCACGAGGGGATGAACGACGCCGCCACCGAGTCGCCCGGCGTGAATCCGTGGACGTCGGCACCGACCGCCTCGACGACGCCGGCGCCCTCGTGGCCACCGATGGCGGGGTACATCGACCCATGTGGCGTGAGCATCGCGAGGATCTCGGGCGGCAGACCGAAGTCGCCGCTTCGGAGGTGCTCGTCGGAGTGGCACAGCCCGGCGTAGGCCATCTTCACCTGCACCTCGTTGGCGTGCGGCTCGTCGATCTCGATCTCTTCGGTCTTCCAGGGCTCCTTCGCCCCCAAGACCACCGATGCCCTGACCTTCATGGCCCCTCCTCGCAGGCGCGGGGGCTCGCCCGCGTGGACCGAAGGCTACATCCGCTCGGGCGCGGCGATCCCGAGGAACGAGAGGCCAAGGGCCAGCGTGCGCGCCGTCGCGTCGCACAGGACGAGCCGGCTCTGGCGGACCGCGTCGTCGGGCGCGCGCAGAACCGGGCACGCCTCGTAGAACGAGGTGAAGGCCTGGGCCAGGCCAAACAGGTAACCCGCGAGGCGATGCGGCGCGTACCACTCGAGCGTCGTGTCGAGCGCCTCGGGGAACCGCAGGAGCTCGAGCGCCAGGGCGCGCTCCTGGGGCTCGGCGAGCACCACGCGTGCCGTCGTGTCCGCGCCGTCGGTCCCGAGGCGACGGAAGATCGATCGGATCCGCGCGTGGGCGTAGGTGAGGTACGGGCCGGTGTCGCCCTCGAAGGACAGCATGCGGTCCCAGTCGAAGACGTAGTCGCGCAGCCGCTCCGTCGAGAGGTCGGCGTACTTCACCGCGCCGATGCCGATCGTCTCGGCGAGGTGCGCGCGCTCCCCTTCCTCGTAGGTGGCACCCCGCTCGTCGAGCGCCGCCCCCGCGCGCTCGATCGCCTCGTGCAAGAGGTCCACCAGCCGCGGGGTCTCGCCCGAGCGCGTCTTCAGCATCTTGTGGTCCTCGCCCAGGATGCTGCCGAACGCGATGTGCGCGGTGACGACCGACTCGGGGACCCAGCCCGCGGCGCGAGCGACCCGGAACACCATCTCGAAGTGCTGGGACTGCGGCGCGCCGACGACGTAGTAGAGGCGGTCGCAGCCGAGCCGGTCGACCCGGTCGCGGAGTGCCGCGAGGTCGGTCGCCGCGTAGCCGTAGCCGCCGTCGCGCTTGCGCACGATGAGCGGGAGGGGGTCGCCCTCTCGGTTCAAGAATCCTTCCGGGAACACGCAGAGCGCCCCGTCGCTCTCGACCAGCAGCCCCGTGCGCTCGAGGTCCTCGACGACCGAGTCGAGCTGGTCGTTGAAGGACGACTCGCCCGCGACGTCCTCTGGCTGCAGGCGGATGTCCAAGAGGCGGTACACCGCGTCGAAGTGCCGGATCGACTCGTTGACGAGGACTTGCCACAGGCCGAGGGCCTCTTTGTCCCCGTGCTGAAGTGCGACGACGCGTTGGCGGCTGCGCTCGGCGAACGACGCGTCGATGTCGAACTTCTCCCTGGCGGCCTTGTAGAACGCGTCGAGGTCGCCGACCGAGAACCCCTCGGCCGAGGCGTCGGCGCCGAGGTCGCGCAGATGCTCGATCAGCATGCCGAAGGGCGTGCCCCAGTCCCCGAGGTGGTTGCGCGGAATCACCTCGTGGCCGTAGAAGCGCAGCACTCGTCCGAGCGAGTCCCCGATCACCGTGCCTCGCAGGTGCCCGACGTGCAGCTCCTTGCCGACGCCGGGGCTCGAGTAGTCGAGGGCGACGCGGTGGCGCTCGGAGGCCCCGGGCACCCCGAGTCGCCCGTCTCGGTCCACCTCTTCGACGGCGGACGCGAGAAAGGCGGCGTCCAGCGTGAGGTTGAGGAAGCCGGGCCCGGCGACCTCGATGCTCGCCAGCCCCTCGAGGTCGGCCGCGTCCGCGATCTGCTGGGCAAGCTCGCGGGGCGGACGGCCGAGCAACTTGGCGAGCGCCATGACGCCGTTCGCCTGGTAGTCGGCGCGGTCCGACGGGCGCACGACGGGATCTGACCCGACAGCCACCGCGTCGAAAGCCGGCTGCAGTCGCTCCCTCAGCGCCCTCGCGGGTTCAGGCACGACCGAGGTGTGCGAGCCAGCCAGTCACGCCGCGCCGCATGCCCCGCCACAGCAGCCGCCGGCCCCGCAGCCCGACGAGTCGGGGGCGGCGCGACCCGTCGTCGCGAAGACGGGCACCAGGCGCACGACGTCGGCGTGGCCCTTGGGGCACGACGCCGGCGCGTCCGCGTCGCGCATCGTCCGACGCTCCTCGAAGCGCTCGTCGCACTGCTGGCAGCGGAACTCGTAGATGGGCATCGCGACCTCCGAGGCTGATCCTACCGAGCGCGCCCGCGTGAGCTCGAAGCTGCACGCGGCAGAATGGAGCCATGCCCTCTTCTCATCCGAACACCTACGGCGCCCGCACGACGATGCGCGTCGGCGAGCGCGAGCTCGAGATCTTCGCGCTCGACGCGCCCGGCCTCCAGCGATTCGCGGTCTCCCAGCTGCCGTTCTCGGTCAAGGTGCTGCTCGAGAACCTCCTGCGGCACGAGGACGGGACGAAGGTCACGACCGCGCACATCGAGGCCGTCGCCGCCTGGGCGGAGCACCCCGAGGCGCACGGTGAGGGCGGCGACGACGATGCGGAGTTCGCGTTCTGCCCCGAACGCGTCCTCATGCAGGACCTCACGGGGGTCCCAGCGATCGTCGACCTCGCGGCGATGCGCGACGCCATCGTGACGCTGGGCGGCTCGGCGGGGTCAATCAATCCGAAGGTCCCCGTCGACCTCGTCATCGACCACTCGGTCATCATCGAGAAGAGCGGCACGGAGACGGCGTTCTCGGAGAACGTGGAGATCGAGTACCAGCGGAACCTCGAGCGCTACAAGCTCTTGAAGTGGGCGCAGGGGAGCTTCGAGAACCTCCGCGTCGTGCCCCCCGGGACCGGCATCTGCCACCAGGTGAACCTCGAGTACCTCGCCCAGGTCGTGATCGAGCGAGACGGGGCCGCCTTCCCCGACACGCTCGTCGGCATCGACTCGCACACGACGATGGTCAACGGACTCGGCATCGTCGGCTGGGGCGTGGGCGGCATCGAGGCGGAGGCCGCGGTGCTCGGCCAGCCGGCCCCGATGCTGGTGCCGCCCGTCGTTGGCCTTCGGCTCTCGGGGCGCGCGGGCGAGGGCGTGACGGCGACTGACGTCGTGCTCACGATCACCCAGCTCCTCCGACGCCACGGCGTGGTGGGCAAGTTCGTCGAGGCGTTCGGACCTGGGGTCGCGTCGCTCTCCTTGGAGACGAGGGCGACGATCGGCAACATGACCCCCGAGTACGGCGCGACGTGCACGATCTTCCCGATCGACCACGTCACGCTCGACTACCTCTCCTTCACCGGGCGGAGCGAGGCGCACGTGGGACTTGTCGAGGCCTACGCCAAGCGCCAGGGGCTGTGGCACGACGCGACGCTCCCCGAGCCCGTGTACTCCGAGGTCGTCGAGCTCGACCTCGCCACGGTCGCGCCGTCCCTCGCGGGCCCGTCTCGACCCCAGGACCGCGTCGAGCTCGGCGGCATGCGCGACGCCGCGCTCGCCTCGATCAATCGGCCGCCCAAGGAGGTCCCCGCCACCGGGGTCGCGACGCGGGTTCGTGACGGCGACGTCGTCATCGCGGCGATCACGAGCTGCACGAACACGTCCAACCCCTCGGTGATGGTCGCGGCGGGCCTCGTCGCCAAGCGCGCGATCGAGCGCGGCCTCACGACCAAGCCGTGGGTCAAGGCGTCGCTCGCACCCGGGTCGCGCGTCGTCATCGACTACCTCGAGCGAGCCGAGCTCCTCGAGCCCCTCGACGCGCTCGGCTTCTTCCTCGCGGGGTTCGGCTGCACGACGTGCATCGGCAACTCCGGACCGCTGCTCGAGGGCGTGTCGGCCGCCGTGGCCGAGGGCGGGCTCTCCGTGGCGGCCGTGCTCTCTGGGAATCGGAACTTCGAGAGCCGGATCCATCCCGACGTGCGACAGAACTACCTCGCCTCCCCGCCGCTCGTCGTCGCCTTCGCGCTCGCCGGCACCGTCGACATCGACCTCACGACCGAGCCGATCGGCACGGGCTCGAAGGGCGAGGACGTCTACCTGAAAGAGCTGTGGCCGACCGACGCGGAGGTCGCCGACGCCGTGCGCGCCTCGCTCAGCCCCGACCAGTTCACGACGCGGTACGCGAGCGTCTTCGACGGCGGCGAGCGATGGGACGCGGTCGAGGTGCCCCATGGCGAGACCTACGCCTGGGACGAGGCGTCCACCTACGTGCACCAGCCGCCGTTCTTCGACGGCATCGGCATCGAGCCGGCGCCCATCCGCGACGTCACCGGCGCGCGCGTCCTCGTCCTGGTCGGCGACTCGGTGACGACGGACCACGTCTCGCCTGCCGGGGCGATCCGGCCGACCTCGCCCGCGGGCGAGTACCTCCTCGAGCACGGCGTCGCGGTCGGCGACTTCAACACCTACGGCACGAGGCGCGGGAACCACGAGGTAATGGTGCGCGGGACGTTCGCGAACCTTCGGTTGAAGAACCTGCTCGCCCCCGGCACCGAGGGCGGCGTGACGACAAGGTTCCCCGAGCACATCGCGACCACCATCTTCGACGCCTCGACCGCGTACCTGCGCGAGGGCACCCCGCTGCTCGTCGTCGCCGGCAAGGAGTACGGCACCGGCTCGAGCAGGGACTGGGCAGCGAAGGGGCCGCTCCTGCTCGGCGTCCGCGCGGTCCTCGCCGAGAGCTTCGAGCGGATCCACCGCTCGAACCTGATCGGCATGGGGATCGCCCCCTTGCAGTTCCTTCCCGGCGAGTCGCTCGCCACGTGGCACCTCGACGGGAGCGAGACCTACGACGTCATCGGGCTCGAGGCGCTGAACGACGGCGAGGTCCCGAAGACCGTGACGGTCCGGGCGCGCGCCGACGACGGCGCCACGACCGAGTTCGAGGCGAGGCTGCGGATCGACGCGGCGACCGAGGCGGACTACATGCGCCACGGCGGCGTCCTCAACTACGTGCTGCGCTCGCTCGCGACCGAGGCTCGCTGAGCCAGGCCGACCTGGGAATCCGCCCTATGACGTGGCGATGACCTTGAAGGCCTCGGCGAGCCGGCCCTTCGGCAGACCCGCGTTCTTCGCGATCATCCCCCCCCACTCGCGGAGCATCGCGTCGAGCCTCGCGCCGTCGCCGACCTGGGACTTGTGGGACTTGAGGGCCTCGAGCTTCTTGTCGATGCTGGCGGTCGTGTCGACGACCATGGTGGGCGCGGACGTGCCGCCGATCCACACCTTTGTGACCGTGTGTGGCTTGAGCCCCTCGTCGTTGAGGAGCGCGGGGAACGCATGGGGGTTGCGCGCGTCGGGATAGACCGCCCGCAAGGTGGCCTCGCCGGTCGCCATGTGGTCGGGGTGCGACGCGAAGATCCGGTCGTAGTTGCGCTCGGGGCTCTGGGTGAGCACCACGTCGGGACGGACCGTGCGGATGACGCGCGCGAGGTCCCGACGCAGGGCAAGGGTCGGCTCGACCATGCCGTCGGCGTAGCCGAGGAACACCAGCTCGGTGACGCCCACACAGGCCGCCGCGACACGCTGCTCGTCCTCGCGGAGCTTGGCGCGCTCCTCGCGGGGCATGATGAGCTCGTCGCCGCCGGCGTCGCCTGAGGTCACGAGGCAGTAGGTCACCTCGACGCCCCGGGACGTCAGCGTGGCGACGGTGCCGGCCATCCCGAAGTCGACGTCGTCGGGGTGCGCCACGATGGCGAGCGCACGCCTGATCGTGTCGTCGGGGACATACTCGACGATGGCGTTCGCCACAGGCCGCTTGGCGGCGGCCTTCTCCTCGTCCTTGGGGCGCTTGGGGGTCACAGGATCGACCGTGCCGGGTCCGCGACGTGCGCGGCGAGATTCCCGAGGGCGGGGTCGTTGGAGAACGCCTCGACGATCGGCAGCTTGAGCCCGAGCCGCTTCATCGTCACCTGGGCCTCGACGACCTGGTTCCACAACAGGAGCGAGACGACGACGCCGTCGGTGCCCGCGCGCGCGGTCCGTCCCGAGCGGTGCAGATAGGCCTTCTGGTCCTCGGGCGGGTCGTAGTGGACGACGACGTCCACGGCGTCGATGTCGAGGCCACGGGCCGCGACGTCGGTCGCGACCATCGCGTGCAGCGAGCCCGACACGAAGTCGGCGAGGGCGCGCTCGCGCTGGGACTGGCGGAGATCGCCGTGGATCGCGCCGGCGGTGACGCCCTCGACCGCAAGCTGCTGGACGAGGCGGTCCGCGCCGCGCTTGGTGCGCACGAAGATGAGGACCTTGTCGTTCGCACGGCAGATTGCCGCGGCCACCTTCACCTTGTCCATCTGGTGGACGTGGAAGTAGTGGTGGATCATCCTCGCGACGGTCTGGGTGTCGCTCGCCACCTCGTGGAACACGGGATCGGAGAGGTAGCGCTTCACCAGGCGGTCGACGGCGCCGTCGAGCGTCGCGGAGAACAGGAGGGTCTGATGGACACGCCCGACGAGCCGGCGCAGCACCCACTCGACCTGGGGCATGAAGCCCATGTCGGCCATCCGGTCGGCCTCGTCGAGCACGAGCACGTCGAGGTCCTCGACGGCGAGCTCCCCGCGGTCGCCGAGATCGATCAGCCTGCCCGGCGTCGCGATGATGACCTCGCAGCCCTTGCGGAGCTGACGGGTCTGACGCTCGATGTCCGCGCCGCCGTAGACCGCGACGATTCGCACGCCGAGGTCCTCGGCGAGCGGGCGCAGCACGTCGTAGACCTGCACCGCGAGCTCGCGAGTCGGCAGCAGGACGAGGCCGCGAGGACGCGCGGGGTGGCCCTTCTTGCCGACCACCTTGCCGTCGGGTCCTGCGAGCTTGCCCACGAGGCGCTGCAGCATCGGGAGGCCGAACGCGAGCGTCTTGCCCGATCCGGTCTTGGCCTTGCCGCAGACGTCGCGGCCCTCAAGGGCGTCGGCGATCGTGAGCGCCTGGATCGGGAAGGCAGCCGTGATGCCCTGGTTCGCGAGCGTCTTGCACAGCTGCTCGTTGATGCCAAGGGATTCGAATGTCTCGTCCGTCGAATATCGCTCCGTGACGGATTCGGGTCTTACAGTTGCCTCGAGGGCCTCTGGCATTGTCACACTCAGTTCGTGGGTCTCGGTGGGCCCACGTGACAGAGGTGTCCTGGGCCCGCACACCCTTGAGTCCAAGGGCGGCGAGGCAAGCCTACCGGTTCGATCTCACGATCAGGCGCCATGGACTGCTGTCACAGGTTTGTCACGGTCGTCCGCGGCGTCGTGCCGTCCTAGCATCCGGTCTCGACGAGAGGGGTTCGGACATGGCACGACTCGAAGCGGGCTCCAAGGCACCGGCGTTCACGCTCCCCGACGCGCAGGGCACCAAGGTCTCGCTCAAGGACCTCGCGGGTCGAATCGTCGTCGTGTACTTCTATCCGGCGGACGACACCCCGGGATGCACCAAGGAGGCCTGCCAGTTCAACGACAACCTGCGCGCGTTCGACCGCGCCGACGTCGCGGTCCTCGGCATCTCGCCCGACGGCGCGGAGAAGCACGCGAAGTTCATCGCGAAGTACAAGCTGGGTTTCCCGCTGCTGTCCGACCCCACGCACGCAGTGATGGAGAAGTACGGCGCATGGGGGGAGAAGACCCTCTACGGCAAGAAGTCCGTCGGCGTGATCCGCTCGACGTTCCTCATCGACGGTCGCGGGAGGATCGCGCGCGCGTGGTACTCGGTCAAGGCCGACGGCCACGCCGCCAAGGTCCTCGAGGCGGCAGCAGCGCTCGAGTGAGGCTCAGGGCCTCGCGCGACGCGCCTGGGCCTCGTGGTAGCGACGCCAGCGGTGCACGATGCCGACGACGATCACGATGACCACGATCGCGGCGAGCACGTAGCCCGCGCCGCCGAACCAGCGCACCACGTGCTCGTAGTTGCCGCTGGCCTCATAGCCGATGACCGAGATCAGGCTCACCCACGCGGCGGCGCCGAGCGTGGTGAGCACGAGGAACGGCACTGCTCTGACGCGGGCGACACCGGCGCCGAAGCCGACGAACGCTCGGAGCAGCGGGATGACCTGTCCGACGCCGACGAGCCCGTCGCCCCACCTCGAGAACAGTCGCTCGGTCCGATCGAGATCGTCGTGGCTCAGCAGCACGTAGCGGCCGTACCTGTCCACGAACGCCCGGCCACCGAATCGCCCCACCACATAGGCAATCGTCGCGCCCACGATCGTCGCGACCGTCCCGACGACGATGACCTCCCACAGCGTCAGGTGCCGGTGCGACCCGCCAGTCGCGAGGACGTACGACGACGAGCAGAGCGCACCGGCGAGGCCGAAGGTGATCTCTGAGGGAATCGGTATGCACATTGCCCCGAGGAGTGCGAGCACGAACAGGGCGGGGTAGCCCGAGCTCTGGAGGTGTTGGGTGATGAAGCTCTGCATCGCCGCATTCTTCCCGACGGCGACGTCGTGCCCCGACACCCGCGCAGAAGTGCGAGTCGTCCTCGTTGGTAGCGTGCGCACGGGGGTGGCCGAATGCTGTGTGCCGTCGACGAGCTCGATTCCGTGACCGTGACCGAGCTGCTCCGCCACAGCCCGATCACCAACGGAGCTGACGTGGTGTCAATCGAGCGACGACGAGTTGGTGCGGGCCAGGTCGCGTCGTGCTGGCACCTGGACCTCACCATCGAGGGCCGCGACGGCACGGTCGGCGTTGTCGTCAAAGGCCCGTCGTCGGATCCAACGAGCCTCGCGACCGCGAACGCCCAGCACCTGTATGAGCGCGAGGTCCGGTTCTATGAGCTCGTCGCGTCCGACGTGGCGATCCGAACGCCGACGTGCTTCGCCTCGACGTTCGACGCAGCCACCGGCGGATTCCTTCTCGTCCTCGAGAGCATGCTGCCCGCCCAGACGTCCGACCAGCTCGTGGGACTGTCTCGGGGGCTGGCGGCGGTCGCGGTAACCGAGCTCGCTGGTCTGCACGGGCCGATGTGGGGCGAAGCCTCTCGAGGGCTCTGCTTCGCCGACGACGTGGCCGACTCCCTCCGTCCTCTCTATCTCCAGCTGGTCCCGGCGCTCTTCACCGGCTTTCTCGATCGCTACGGCGACCAGGTCACGTCACCCACCCGCTCGGTGATCGAGTGGCTCGTGCCCCGTCTCGGCACGTACCTCGCGGGGCGCGGCGGGCCGCAGACGGTCATCCACGGCGACTTCCGGACGGACAACCTCATCTTCGGCGGACGTGGGGGCACGGTGCCGATGGCGACGGTCGACTGGCAGACCGTCGCGCATGGCTGCGGTGCACTCGACCTCGCCTACCTGCTCACCACGAGCCTCGAGCCAGAGGTCCGCCGCCGCACCGAGCACGAGCTGCTCGCGACCTACCACGACCGGCTGCACGCACAGGGCGTCGCTGACTACAGCGCGCAGAGTCTGTTTGACGACTACGCGTGGCACGCCTTCCAGGGCGTCGTCATGCTCGTGTGCTCGGCGATGCTGGTGGTCCGCACCGAGCGCGGCGACGCGATGTTCCTCACCATGATCGAGCGGGGCACCGTGGCCATCGAGGACCTCGACGCCCGCGCGCGGCTGGAGACCTGATGCTGCTCGAGCTCGACGACCTGCCGGTCCACCAGGCACCCACGTCGCTCGCCCACTCGATGGGCGGACATCCGGACGCCTACGACCGTTTCTGGTTCAACGGGTACCGAGAGGACCTGTACTTCGGCATCGCGCTCGGCCTCTACCCGAATCGCGGCGTCGTGGACGCCGCACTCGGCACCGTGCGCCACGGCGTGCAGCGATCCGTGTTCGCCTCCGGGGTGATCGAGGGTCGCGCGACCCGGGTCGGGCCCATCTCGATCGAGCTCGTCGAGCCGATGCGCGTGGCCACGGTGCACGTCGACGCGCCGGACCAGGGGCTCCGCGCAGCCCTGACCTTCACCGCGCGCACCGTCGCGCTCGAAGAGCCCCGCCAGACCCGCTACGACGGCGCGCGGGTGTTCATGGACGTGACAAGGGCGACGCAGCTCGGGATGTGGACGGGGTGGCTCGAGGTCGACGGCGAGCGGATCGACCTCGGCGCCACCACGACCTACGGCACGAAGGACCGGTCCTGGGGCGTCCGGCCCGTCGGCGATCGGGTCGCCGCCGCGCCGTCGCCCAACGCGCCGCAGCTGTTCTTCTTGTGGGCCCCGCTCAACTTCGGTGACGGCGGCTTCCACTTCACCACCTTCGAGGATGCCAACGGCGTGGCCTGGAGCACGACCGCCGCCGCACTCGACCTCCTCGCACCCGGCGCGAGCCCCGTCGACGCGCGAGGCGTGCAGCACGCGACGGCCGCCACCCACGAGGTGTGCTTCGAGCGCGGGCTGCGGCGATCCGCGAGCGCGGCGTTGCGCATCGAGATGCCGGGCCGGCCCGCGTCGAGCATCGAGCTCGAGCCCATGCTCACGTTCCGGATGCGTGGCGCGGGCTACATGCACCCCGTCTATGGGCACGGTCGCTTCCACGGCGGGCTCGTCGTCGCCGGCGAGGTGCACGGCACCGCCGAGCTCGACACGGTCTCGCTCCACGACGTCCATGTCCAGCAGGTCGTGCTCGCCACCTGGGGGGAGCGGCGGGGCATCGGCGTCCTCGAGCAGCTGGTGATCGGCCCGCACTCGCCCTCGGGGCTCACCGACATGCTCGACGGGGCGCCGTGAGCTCCTTTGGCCCCGCTGGGGCTCGTCGGTAAGGTTGGCCTGATGGTTGACAAACCGCAGTGGAAGGAGCTCTTCCAAGAGGTCGTGACGTCGGGGCTGTGCACGGGGTGCGCGGCGTGCATCGTCGCCTGCCCCTACGACGTGCTCGGCTACGACACCGCGGACGGGACCTACCGGCCGTTCCACGTCGACGCCGAGGGCGGCCCGGAGAACTGCACGCACGGCGAGAAGGGCTGCACCCTGTGCACCCGGGCGTGCCCGCGGTTCCGGGACTGGGAGCCCGAGGTCGACACGTTCCGCTTCGGGCGGGTGCGCACCGACGACGAGGTCGCCGGCGTCGCTGCCGACGTGGTCCTCGCGAGGGCGACGGACCCCGAGCTCGCCGCGGCGGGCCAGGACGGGGGCTTCGTCGCCGCTCTGCTCGTCTACGCGCTCGAGCATGACGAGATCGACGCGGCGCTCGTCTCGGCGCTCGAGGGCGACGGGTCCACCTGGCGCGCGGTGCCGGCCGTCGTCCGCACACGCGACGAGGTGCTCGCGACATCCGGCTCGCGCTACACCTACTCGGCGAACCTCCTCGCGTACCCCGCGGCGGTCGAGCAGGGCTTCGAGCGGCTCTGCCTCGTCGGCATGGGGTGCATGACCTCCGCTCCTGGGGCGATGGGCGCTCGCAAGGCCGGCAAGATCGCGCGCCGGCTCTCGCTCACGATCGGGCTGATGTGCTCCAAGACCTTCGACGACAAGATCTTCGAGGAGCTGTTCGAGGCGAAGTACGGCATCACCCGGGACCAGATCACGAAGATGAACATCAAGGGCGTCTTCCAGCTGTGGCTCACCGACGGCGGCTACCTCGAGGTGCCCCTCAAAGAGGCCCACGCCTGGACCAGAGAGGGCTGCAAGGAGTGCCCCGACTTCGCCGCCGAGCACGCCGACCTGTCGACGGGCGGCATCGGCGAGTTCAACGACTGGACGCTCGTCGTCGTCCGCACGGACCGCGGCCGCGACCTGCTCGCATCGATGGTTCGCGACGGGGCCGTCGAGCTGCGCCCCGGCGACGACGACCCCGGGGCGATCGCGCTCATGCGCAAGCTCTCGCGCGTGAGTCGGCGGCGGTGGCCCGCCACGGCGGTCGCGGCCCCGAGCCGTCTGCCCGCGCCGGTGGCCTGACCCCACGATGCCCGCCGGCCGCGCCGTGCACCGACCCAGCACCGTCGTGCTCGTGCGGCACGGGACCACCGCGACAACCGGCAAGGTCCTCCCGGGCCGAGCGCCCGGGCTGCACCTCTCAGACCGCGGCACCGAGCAGGCCCACGCGGTCGCGGCGCAAATCGCGGCGCTGCCGAGGCCCCCGAGCGCCGTCTACGCGTCGCCGCTCGAGCGCGCCATGGAGACCGCCGCCCCCATCGCGAAGGCCCTGCATCTGCGCGTCCGCACCGCCCCGGGGCTCTTGGAGTGCGACTTCGGGGACTGGACGGGAGCGAGGCTCTCCGCGCTTCGCCGGCGCCGGGAGTGGCGCTCGGTCCAGCTGACGCCGAGCGTCTTTCGGTTCCCGAGGGGTGAGTCGTTCAGTGAGCTCCAGGCGCGCTGCTGGGACGCGGTCGTGGAGCTCGGCGCGCGGCACCGGGGCGAGACGATCGTCGCGGTCAGCCACGCCGACCCGATCAAGGCGATCGTCGCGGCCGCGCTCGGCATCCCCCTCGACCTGTTCCAGCGAACCGTCGTGTCGACGTGCTCGGTCACGGTCCTCGTCGTCGGCGAGGGGGCGCCGATCGTGCTGTGCGTGAACTCGCTCGCCGATCTGGCCGGGTTGGCGCCGTCGTGATCCACCGGCTCGAGCATCCCGAGCGCATCGCTGTCGGGGCGATCGGCGACGTCGGCGAGCGGCTGTTCCTGCTCCAGGTCCGCGAGGGCCGCCGCCTCGTGGTCGTGAAGGTCGAGAAGGACCAAGTCGCGATCCTCGCGTCGTGGTTGGCGAGGGTCGTGCGCTCGATGGCACGGCCCGAGGCGCTCGAGATGGACGTCGAGCTCGAGCCCGAGTACGAGATCGACCTCGTCGCCGGCGAGATCACCGTCGCCCTCGACGAGGAGGCGGCCACGATCGACGTCGCGATCGAGCCGGTCGAGGAAGGTGGCGACTCCCTGTTCGTGACGCTCACCGCCGAGCAGGCCGCGGCCTTCGCCATCCGCGCGGTGCAGCTGATCGAGGCCGGGCGTCCGCCCTGCCCGCTGTGCGGGCTGCCACTCGACCCCCGCGGCCACGACTGCCCGAGGACGAACGGCCACCACGCGCCGATTCGGTGAGCGAGCTCGACGCGGACCGCGCGGCCGAGGTCCTCACCGAGGGCGCCCTCGAGATCCATGGTCGGATCCCCGACTCGTCCAACGCGACGCTGCTCGTCACGGCACGGCTCGGGACCGACGAGCTGCTCGCGGTGTACAAGCCAGAGCGCGGCGAGCGCGCCCTCTGGGACTTCCCGCCAGGGCTGTGGCGCCGGGAGGTGGCGGCCTTCGAGCTCGATCGCCTGCTCGGCACCGGCTGCGTGCCACTCACCGTCGCCCGTGACGACGCCGACTACGGACCCGGCTCCGTGCAGCGGTGGGTCCATGAAGACGGGGTCGAGCACTACCTCACGCTGCGCGACGACCCGTCGCTCGCCGACTGGTTCCGAGCGCTCGCCGCGTTCGACGTCGTCGCGAACAACACGGATCGAAAGTCCGGCCACGTGCTCTTGGAGGACGCCCGGTGCTGGGCGATCGACAACGGCCTGTGCTTCAACGTGGACGACAAGCTGCGCACCGTGATCTGGGAGTTCGCGCTCGACCCGATCGACCCGGCGATCCTCGAGCGACTCGGTGCCGTGGCCGACGGCGACGTCGAGGTGCTGCGCGGGCTGCTCGCTTCCGAGGAGGTGGCCGCCACGCAGCGCCGGGCCGAGGGTCTGGTCGCGACGGGCGTGCTGCCCGAGCCCGAGTCACGGGGCCACTATCCGCCGTGGCCGTGGCCGATCGTCTGAGTCAGCCGCTCGACGTCACGGGCCAGCTGACGCCGAGGCCGCCCACGGTGTCGGCGCCGAACCGTGCGAGCTCGGCGTCGAGGTCGAGCTGACGGAGCTCCATGGTGCCGTCCTTGATCGCGTCGTCCAGGCGGTCCGCCGGCACGATCCAGCACACCTCGAACTCGAGGCCGTCGGGGTCGTGCGCGTAGAGCGACTTGGTCGTCGAGTGGTCCGTCTCCCCCACGAGCGCACCCATCGACGTGAGCGTCTCGCGGAGGTCGCGGAGCTGGGCGAGGGTCTCGACCTCCCAGGCGAGGTGGTAGAGCCCGACCGTCGCGGTCCCCGCCCCGCTCGGGCCGGCCTGCGCCCCGATCGCGAACAGCCCGAGGTCGTGGTCGTTGGTCGAGCCCGACGCGCGCAGGAACGCGGCATTGGGCATCTGGGTGATCACCTCGAAGCCGAGCGCGCGCTCGTAGAACGCGACCGACGTCGCGACGTCGCGCACGTAGAGGACCGCGTGGTTGAGCCTTCGTACCGTCATTGTGAACCTCCTCAGACTGCGACGAGCTCGCGCTCGCGCTCGTGGTCAGCAGGCAACCGCTGGGGCTTCCCACTTGGAAGGACGATGAGGGTCACGACCGCGCCGATCGCGAACATCACCATCGCCCAGGTGAAGCCGACCTTGTAGCCGTGCACCTGGGCAGCATTGGTCAGCTGTGCCAACGCCGCCTTGGAGAGGTGGTGCGCGCCCACGTTCGCGGCGGTGTGGAGGCTCGTGGTCAGGTAGGCCAAGAACGCAGAGATCGACACCGTCGAGAGCAGGGCAGTGCCGAGCGATCCGCCGACTTGCTGGACCACGTTCACCGTCGCGGACGTGGCGCCCGCGTACTCCGGTCGCACCCGGGCCGTCGCAGTGTTCATCGCCGTCGAGAAGATGACGCCCATGCCGACGCCCGCCACGAGCAGTGCCGGGAGTACCTGCGCCGCATAGTCGCCCGCCACGGAGATGTGCGTGAAAAGGAACATGCCAGTGGCGCCGAACACCATGCCCACGGGCACGAGCGGGCGCGGCCCGAGGCGGGGCAACAGCACGATCTGGGAGGTGGCGGACGCCACGACGAGCGCCACGACCATCGGCATGAACGACAGCCCCGTCTTGAGCGGCGAGTACCCAAGGCCGTACTGGAGGTAGTAGGTGAGGAACAGGAAGACGGCGAACATCGAGGACGCCGCGATGAAGATGGCGAGGAACGAGCCCCCTCTCGCTCGATCGGCGACCACCGGGAGCGGCAGCATTGGTTGCGTTGCCCGCACCTGGCGCCAGACGAACAGGGCCACGAGCGCGGCGCCTCCCACGATGCACGCGATGGTCGTCACGTTCGAGAACGCCGATGCGAGGGTGACCGATCCGCCGCTCACTTGCGCGCTCGCCGCGACGTTGGCGGCGTGGCTGAGGCCGTAGACGATGCCGAAGAGGCCGCCCGAGATGAGCAGGGTGCTCGGGACGTCGAGGCCCCTCGCCGCCACGCCGCGCTCGCGAACGAGGAGAAGCTGGGTTCCGACGATCGCGATGCCCGCGAAGAAGAGGTTGACGTAGAGGGTCCAGCGCCAGTCGAGGTACTCGGTGAGCACACCGCCGAGCAGCAGCCCGACCGCCGCGCCAGCGCCGGCGATCGATCCGTAGATGCCGAATGCCTTGCCACGCTCGTCGGGATTCGTGAACGTCGTCGTGAGCAGCGCGAGCGCGGCGGGTGCCAAGATCGCGCCGAAGGCCCCCTGGATGGCTCGAGCGGCTACCAGCATCTCGAAGCTCGTCGACGCGCCGCCGATGGCGGACGCCACCGCGAAGCCGAGCAGTCCGATCTGCAGCGTCGTCTTGCGCCCGATCACGTCGCTCAGCCGGCCGCCGAAGAACAGGATGCTGCCGAATGCGAGCGAGTAGGCGGTGATCAGCCACTGGCGGTCCACGAACGAGAACCCGAGCGACGTCTGCGCCGAGGGCAGCGCGATGTTCACGATCGTCGCGTCGAGCACGACCATGAGCTGTGCGAGGCCCAGGAAGCCAAGGATGATCCAGCGATTCCCGTGCAGCTGGTCGTGTGGGCGGGGCGGTGCGGCAGCGTCCATCGTTCCTCTATCTACGTGATCGCCAAACCCTAACGGCGCGGTGTCGCAGGCCTGCGGTGCGCGCAGCCTCCTACCAGTGCAGGTGCCGCAGGCCGAGATCGCGCTTGAACGCGATCATGACCGCCTGGGCGAGCAGCGCCCCGCCCGCGGGCGTCAGGTGGATCCCATCGCTCGGGGTTCGTACCAGCGTCAACTGGCCACCCACGTTCAGGTACGCGGCGTAGTGGCCGTTCGGCGCGAGCGTGAGGTCCGAGTCGATGTAAAGCACGTGGTGCTGGCTGGCGGCCTTCTGCTGGAGGTTTCGCACGAGGTTCCATTCCTTGTTCAGTCCCGGGTTTTGGATCGCCGGCACCGAGACCCAGAACATCTTGCGGCCGTCTGCCTTTCCGATCGAGAAGAGCTGGCCCGCGTTTTGAATGTACTTCGCCCGCCACGCCGTCGAGCCGTACCTCAGCTCGGGACGGACGAAGCTCTGGGAGTCGTTCGCGCCCATCATCCCGATGATGATGTTCGGGCGGTCCTCGTAGACGAGCCCGATGAGCTCTTCGATCCAGTTGAAGTAGTCGAGCCTGGTGAGGCCCGTGCTCACCTTGCCGAACGTGTTCACCGAGATGACGCCCGTGGCGGTGAGGTCGCTCAAGAGGGGCGCGTCGAGGTCCTCGCCGATCGAGTCACCGATCAGCAGCACCCGCAGTGGATGCGCGCGGGTCGGGTTCCTGATGATGGTGGTCGTGGTCGTCGGACCCACGGGCTTCGTCGTTGGCGGCACGGTCGGGTAGGTGAAGCCACCGTCGGCCGTCCGGTCCAGCGCGACGTTCGACCAGCCGACCGGCAGGTCCAGGCCGAGCGCGCGGGCGAGCTCGGAGAGCGGGTCCAAGACGTCGAGGGCTGCGGTGCGCCTCGCGCCCAGGGGCGCCTGGACCGTCGCGTTGTGCTGGAGCACTGTCGCGTCCATGACGAGCCACAGACCAAAGGCGCAGAGGAGCACGACGCCTGCGCGCAGCGCCGACGTCGGGGCGTCACCGTGGCGGCTGCGTCGCTGTCGTGTCGGTGTTGAGAAGTCGCTCATGGCATCTCCGTTAGAACTTGTAGTAGATGAACGACGGCACGCCCGCGGGCATCAGCGTCGTCGTGCACAGCAGCCCAAGGCCGAGCGCGACGACCTGGACGGGCACCGCGGCGCGGCCGAACGCCGCGACGGCGTTGTCGACCAGGCGCCGAGGGACGTACTGGACGGCGATGACCGCGCCGATCGTGACGACGAGCAGCGGCGTCACGAGCGGGGAGGGCTGCCCCCAGCCGCTGAAGAGCCGGCCGAGCATGGCGTAGGCGTTCGACATCGACGACGCGTTGAAGAACAGCCAGCCGAGCGAGACGTACTGAAAGGTCAGGAACCGCTGGCGGACCTTGGCGAAGGTGGCGTCGTTCTCGAGCGCCAAGCCCCGGCGCTCGCGGTGGGTGCGCCGCAGGTGGCCCGTCACCTGGCCGGCCCCGTGGAGGGCACCCCAGGCGAGGAATGTCCAGTTGGCGCCGTGCCAGAGCCCGCCGAGCACCATCGTGAGCATGATGTTCCGGGCCGTCAGGAGCGTCGAGCCCCGGTTGCCGCCGAGGGGGATGTAGAGGTAGTCGCGGAGCCACCTCGACAGAGTGATGTGCCAGCGCCGCCAGAAGTCCTGGAGGCTCCTCGCCGTGTAGGGGCCGTCGAAGTTGACCGGGAACTTGATGCCGAGCAGCAACGCGATCCCGATCGCGATGTCGGTGTAGCCCGAGAAGTCGCAGTAGATCTCGACTGCGTAGCCCCACACCGCGAACAGCACCTCGAGCGCGCTGTGCGCATTCGGCGAGCCGAACACTGGCGTCACGATGTTGTTGTTCATGTACGAGCTGATGACGAGCTTCTTGAACAGCCCGCTCATGATGAGCGTCGACGCGCGCGCGAAGTCGATGCTCTGTGCGTCTCTCGGCCGGCGGATCTGTGGGAGCAGCTCGGTGCCGCGCACGATGGGCCCAGCGACGAGGTGCGGGAAGAACGAGAGATACACGGCCAGGTCGATCGGCGTCGCGGGCTTGAGCTGGCCCCGGTAGACGTCGACGACGTAGCTCACCGCCATGAACGTGAAGAAGGAGATCGCGATCGGCAGCGTCGGGGTGAGCAACGGCACCGCGTTGCCGAGGCCGATGCCGCGAAGCGCGTTGTCGACGTTGACCGCGAAGAAGCTGTAGTACTTGAAGTATCCAAGCAGACCGAGCAGGCCCGTGATCGAGGACGCGAGCCAGATGCGTCGGACACGCTCGGTGCTGGCCGCGCTGATCCCAGTCGCGCCCAGGTGCGAGATCAGCGTGGACGCGGCGAGCAGGAAGCAGAACCGCCAGTCCCAGTAGGCGTAGAAGTAGTACGAGGCTGCGAGCACCCACAGCTTCCACGCGACGACGCGGCGGTTAAGCAGCCATGCGCCCGCATAGACCACCCCGAAGAAGATGGCGAAGTCAAAGGTGTAGAAGAGCATGGAGCGGTCGCGACACTACCCCTGCACGTCGCGCGCGCACGGCGATTCCTCGCGCGACCGTCCCGGTCGCTACCGGTTCTTCAGCGCGTCGATGAGGGCGGGCAGCACCTTGTGCACGTCGCCCACGATGCCGAGGTCCGCGATCGAGAAGATCGGCGCGTCGCGGTCCTTGTTGACCGCGACGATCGTCCTCGAGCCCTTCATGCCGACGAGGTGCTGCGTCGCGCCCGAGATGCCGAACGCGAGGTAGACCGCGGGCTTGACGGTCTTGCCTGTTTGGCCGACCTGGTGCGAGTACGGGACCCAGCCGGCGTCGACGATCGCGCGGCTCGCGCCTGCAGCGCCGTGCAGCAGCGTCGCGAGCTCCTCGATCATCGCGTAGGCAGACGCCTCCCCGAGCCCGCGGCCGCCCGAGACCACGATCGACGCCTCGTCGAGCGACGGACCGGTGCGCTCCTCTGCGTGGCTCGCGGTGATCGTGGCCGTGCCTGTGGCGCCCGTCTCAGGCACCCCGAGCGCTGCCAGCGCGGCGGGGGCACCGCCCGCGGGCTCTGCCGCGAAGCTCTTCGCCCTGATCACGAAGATGCCGGGCGCCTCAGAGGTGAACCTCGACTTCACGGTGAGGGAACCGCCGAACACCGGGTGCTCCGAGACGAGCGAGCCCTCCTCGCCGAGGCCCGTGACGTTGGTGAGCACGGGGCGGTCGAGGCGCGCGGACAGCCGGCCTGCGATGTCGCGCCCGTCGTAGCTGGCGGGGACCAGGATCGCGTCAGGGGCCCCCGAGCCTGCGAGGGTCGCGATCGCCGCGGCGACCGGGACACCCGGCAACGACCCACCGAGGTCGCCGACATCGTGGACCGTCGTCGCGCCGTACTCGCCGAACAGCGGGGCGTTCGACGCAGTCGCGGGGCCCCAGCTGATCGCGGCCACCTCGCTTCCAAGACCCCGTGCGGCGGTCAGGAGCTCGAGGCTCGTCGTCGTGATCCCGCCGGATGCCGGCTCGGCCACGACCCAGATGGTGTTGACGGGCATCGTCTCCTCCTCAGATGGCCTTGACTGCTTCGAGGAACGTGACGATGCGTGCCGCGCCGTCACCGTCGTCCTCGACGATCTCACCGTGGTCCCTCGACTCGGCCGCGATGACGTCCAGGATCTCCTGGCGCGCACCCGCGAAGCCGACCTGGCCGTCCAAGCCGAGGTCCGCCACGGTCACGTGGTCGACCGGCTTCGACTTGGCCGCCATGATCCCCTTGAACGACGGGTACCGCGGCTCGACGACACCGGCAGTGACCGTCACGACCGCAGGCAACGGCGAGCTGACCTCGTCGAACCCGGCCTCGGTCTGGCGCTCGACCTTGACCGTCGAGCCGTCGATCGCGACCGACTTCGCAAAGGTGATCGACGGCAGTCCCAAGAGCTCGGCTAACTGGACCGGCGTGGTCCCCGTGTAGCCGTCGGTCGACTCGGTCGCGGCGAGCACGAGGTCGAACGGCGTCCGACGGATCGCCGCGGCGAGCACCTTGGCCGTGCCGAGGGCGTCGGTGCCCTTGAGCGCGGGGTCGCTGACCAGGATCGCCTTGGACGCGCCCATCGCGAGCGCGGTGCGCAGTCCGCCGGTCTCCGAGTTGGGCGCCATCGACACGAGCGTGACCTCGCCGCCGCCCGCGGCGTCGACGAGCTGGAGGGCCATCTCCACGCCGTAGGCGTCCGAGTCGTCGAGGATCAGCTTCCCGGAACGATCGAGCGTGTGGGTCTCGGGGTCAAGGGAGGGCGGCGCGGCGGGATCTGGGATCTGCTTCACACAGACGACGACGTTCATGGCGCTCATTCAAGCGGAGGGAGGGGCCGACACGCCATTTCGAGCCGATCGAGTCGTTCCGGCCACCTCGAGCGCGAGCGCGACGGTGTCGGTGATGACGACGTCGACACCGATGGCTGCCATCCGCTCGAGATCGTGTCGCGCGTTGACCGTCCAGGTGTTCACGTCGAGTCCCGCGTCGTGCGCCGCGACGACGGCGTCGTCGCCGAGAGTGAGCACGAAGGGGTGGATCGCGCTGAATCCGTGCGCGAGGGCGATCGGCAGCGCCTCGAGGGGTGCCGCGTCGTAGCCAAGGAGCCACCCCGTCGCGACCCCGGGACTCGCCTGTCGGACCGAGTCGAGGGTTGCGAGGTCGAACGACGACACGATGACCCGGTCGAGGTCGCCCCGCTCCTCGAGGAGGCCGACCACGTCGTGGCCGATCGAACCGGTCGGATCGAACCCAGGCTCTCTCGGGTCGTTCTTGATCTCCACGTTGACAAGGAGCGGCTCGAGGGCGGCCATCGCCTCGTCGAGGAGGGCGATGCTGCGAGGCAGGTCCCGCACGAGCAGGTCGCTGACCGGGCCCCTGTCGGGGATGTCCGCGTCGTGGTGGACGACCAGGGCCCCGTCGGCGCTTCGGCGGACGTCGAGCTCGACGCCGTCGGCACCCGCCTTGATCGCGGCCAGGAAGGCGCCGATCGTGTTCTCGGTGGCGCCCGACGTGTCACCGCGGTGGGCGAAGACCTTCACCGCCGGTTACCCGGCGCGAGTTCGAACGCGGCCAAGTCCGCCCTTGATACGGCTTCGGGTGACTTGTACGATTGCTGGGCCGATCTCCCCCAAAACGGGGATCGCAGAGGGTGGGTCGTGAAAGGTTTCACGATTCAGGGGAGCAGGGACGAAGAATGGCACTGACGTGGAACCGCACCTTCGATTGGGACATGGACGACTGGAGGACGGTGGCAGCGTGTCGCAGCACCGAGCCCGACATGTTCTTCCCGATCGGCTCGACCGGAGGGGCGCTCGACCAGATCGCCGCTGCGAAGCGCGTCTGCGCCTCGTGTGAGGCGATGACGGCATGCCTCGACTTCGCGCTCGCGACGAACCAGGAGTCCGGCGTGTGGGGAGGCACCTCCGAGGAGGAGCGACGCAAGCTGCGCAAGCAGTGGCTCGCCGCGCGTCGCCGGTCCCAGCAGGCACAGACCCCCGCCTGAGCCGCACGCTCGTCGTCGCGGGGCACCGTGGCGCTCACGTCGGTGCGTGCTGCGCGCTCGACGCCGGCAACGGGTCCTCGAGCGGCACCTCGACGCGCGTCCGGCCGACGTAGGACGACAGCGAGCTCACCCCGACGTCCCTGAGCAGCGCTGCCAGCTCGCTCGCGCGGTCCGCGACGCGCTCGTTGCGATGCGCGTCCGAGGCGGTCGTGAACCGCACGCCGTTCGCGGCAAAGCGCTCGAGGAGCCCCCGGGCTGGGTACTGCTCGCCGACCGGCTTCGCCCAGCCGGCTGAGGACACCTCGGCGCTCATCGCCGATGCCACCGCGGCCTCGGCGATGCGGTCCCACCACTCAGCCGGCGCGTCTGGGATGAAGCCGGCGAGCTTGATGAGGTCAGGATGGGCGAGCACGTCGCACGTTCGCGTGGCGGCGAGCTCCTCGAGGCACCTCGTGTAGGCCTCCCAGCACGCGTCGACGTCGCGGGCCTCCCACTCGGCCATGTGCACCGCGCTCTCGATGCTGTCGAACTGCCACGCCCCGATCCAGTGCACGCTGCCGAGCAGCACGTCAAAGGGGTAGCCGTCGAGGAGCGCGCCCACCTCGTCCATCTGGCCCGCGTAGTAGTCGACCTCGAGCCCGGTGACGACGGGGAGCCCCGCGGCCTTCGCCGACTCGCACAGGGTCACGTAGGCGTCGAGGTCGCTGCGGGCGTGGTGGTCGAAGTACACCGCGATCTCCGCGCGCACCGCCGGTGCGTCCTCAGCGCGCTCCCAGAACCGGCCGACCACGTCGGTCGCCTGGGTGAAGCGGTGGAGGTGCTCGGTGAGGGCGATCTGGGTGACGCCCTTGGCGGCCGCGGTCTCGCAGTACTCGGCGACCTGGTCCACGCTGAGCCACGTCGTGGCCTCCGAGTGCGGCCAGAGGTGGAGGTGATAGTCGAGCATCGCGGTCTCTGCGCGAATGCTAGGCGGCGTCGCCGAGGATGCCCGCCAGCGCGAGGATGCCGTCGAGGTTGCCGACCTCTTCGTCGAGGCTCGGGACCGTGACCACGACGGGCGCGGCGTGGGCGATCCGGTCGCGCGCGGCGGCCTCGCGACGTGCGACGACCGACCACTCGCGCGTCGTGTTCGCCGCGATCCCGAGGACGCGCTCGGCGGTGGCTCTGTCGAGGGCGAGCTCGGTCGCCACCGTCGCGGCGAGCGACGCGGCGTCACGAGCGAGCTCGTCGGCCGCGACCTCGGTCACGGCGAGCGACAGCGACGGCGGCAGCGCGCGGTTGAGCACGAGCCCGCCGATCTCGTAGTGGCGCGACTTGAGCTCACGCAGGAAGAACTCGGCCTCGCGCAGCGGGGCGGGCTCGGGCGTCGCGACGACGAGGAAGGACGTGCGCTCGTCGGAGAGCAGCCGCGACACGGCTCTCGCGCGCTCGACGAACCCGCCGTACATTGACTGCATCGACAGGAAGAACTCGGTGATGTCGGCAAGGAACTGGGTGCCGAGGATCCGGTCGGCGATCTGTGTGAAGGGACGAGCGGCGATCCCGAGCAGCCCGCCCCTCGCTGGGGCGATGAGCCAGCGCAGGAGCCTCGAGGAAAAGAAGTCCGCCATGCGTGCGGGCGCGTCGAGGAAGTCGAGCGCGTTGCGGGTCGGCGGGGTGTCGACGACGATGAGGTCCCACTCCCCCGTCGAGTGCAGCTCCAAGAGCCGCTCCATCGCGATGTAGTCGTGGGACTGGACGAAGCGACCGGTGATGTTCTGGTAGAGCGGGTTCGACAGGATCCTCGCCGCGGTGCGCTCGTCGGGCGCGTGGCGGACGATGAGGTCGTCCCAGGACTGCTTCATGTCGAGCATCGCGCAGTGCAGCTCGCCCCTCGGCGTGGCGCCCGCTGCGGCGAGCGTCGCGTCGTCGATCCGGGTCACGTCATTGCCGATCCCCTTCAGCCCGAGCGCGTCGGCGAGCCGGCGCGCCGGGTCGATCGTCAGCACGAGCACCCGGCCCGGCGACGAGGTGGCGGCGAGCATCGCGACCGACGCCGCGATGGTGGTCTTCCCGACGCCGCCGGGGCCGCAGCACAAGATGATCTCCCTCGTCTCGGTGAGACGTCGAACCGACGGGAC
>DATKGG010000053.1:0-23842 GCA_035510855.1 Acidimicrobiales bacterium | reverse complement strand
GGGATGGGGTAGTCGTAAAGAGCCATGGCGCGACGATAGTGGGATGCCCGGCGTCGGGCGGCGCCCGCCACCCGGCGCACCTGACCATCGAACGTTATGGTCGAATCCGTGCGGGCACTGGACCGCACCTCCGAGAGAAGGTCATCGGATGGCAAGTGACCCCGGTCGCCGCTACGAGCAGATGAGCTCGAAGGCCTACGAGCACCCCGCCGACCGAGCCGCGACGTCCGCGCTGCGCTCGATCCCGCTCATGGACAAGGCGATCAAGCGGCTGACCCACCTCGCCATGGAGCGCCAGCTGCACCAGATGCTGGTCGGCAACGCGGTGCGGATCGGCGAGCACCAGGTGCCGGCGCTCTTCGCCTCGTACCAGCGCTGCGCCATCGCCCTCGACATCGAACCGGCCCCCACGCTCTACATCACCCAGACGCCACTCGCGAACGCGATGACCGTTGGCGCGCAACGACCGGTGGTGCTCATCTACTCGGGGCTCGCGGCGTCCTACGACGCCGACGAGGTCCAGGCGATCCTGGCCCACGAGCTCGGCCACGTGCTCTCGGAGCACTACTACTACACGACCGCGTTCGTTTTGGTCGCACAGATGCTTACGTCGTCGCTGCCCGGCGGGGTGACCGGCCTCCCGGTGATGGCGCTCTACATGGCGCTGCTCGAGTGGTCCCGGGCCGCCGAGCTGTCGTCGGACCGAGCCAGCGCACTCGTGATGGACGATCCGCTCACGACGTGCCGGATGCTGATGCGGATGGCGGGCGGTGCCGTCGAGGGCATGAACCTCGACGCGTTCATCGCGCAGGCGACGGAGTACGAGGAAGAAGACGACCTCTTCGCGCGGTGGGGCCGGGCGATGGTGGAGCTCACTCGAACCCACCCGTTCTCGGTGCGGCGGGTCCGCGAGCTCGTCGCCTGGGTCGAGGCGGGCGACTTCGACCGGATCCGGTCCGGAAGCTACGTCCGCCGAGGCAGCGAGCCGCTGCCGTCAGCGGAGTTCGAGGCGGCCGTCGCGCACTACCGAGCGCGCTTCACGAGCACGCTCGAGCGCACGACGGGCGGCGTGCAGCGGCTGGTCAGCCAGCTCGAGGACTGGTTCAAGGGCCCAGGCGGGCACGGCGACGAGGACGACGTCGACGCCCAGGGCGTCAGCTGACCGTCGCACGGGCGGCCGGCAAGGCGTCGTCCCGGCGCGGAGCCGATGGAACGCGCTACGGCTCCTTGGGATACTCGTCGATGCCGAAGAGGCCGACCTCCCTACCAAAGTCCTCGGGAACGAGCGTGGGCGTGTCGGCATTGAGCACCTCGCCACGGAAGAAGGCTGGTCGGATCGAGCGGTAGACCAGCATCAGCACGACGCCCAAGATGAGCGCGATCATGTCGATGACGAAGACGCCGCCGATCTGCCAGTGCGGCCAGAAGGACAGGTCCCACTGCGTCGAGCTGCCAGAACGCGAAGGGCTCCAGTAGTACCAAAGGTTGTACACGAGGGCCGCCCAGAGCATCACTCCGCCGAGGAGCGGCAGGATCCCGCGCAACCAGAGGTTTCTCGCGTTGGCGAACAACGAGCTTCGGAAGAACCACACACACTCGAGCCCGGTGAGGCCGTAGTAGAAGGCGATCATCACCCCGAGCGCGGACACCGAGTCGGCGATCACCGAGCCCGCAGAGATGTAGTTCATCGCGACGTAGAGCAGGATCGAGACGAGGCCCATGATCACCGTCGCCCACGTCGGGGTGAAGAAGCGACGGTGTGTCTTCGCGAACGCCTTCGGGACTGCCTTGTAGACGCCCATTGCAAGAACGGTCCGTGCCGTCGGCAGGATCGTGGTCTGGGTGCTGGCTGCCGCCGAGCTCAGCACCATGAGCAGCAGCAAGTGAAACAACACGTTGCCGAAGGAGCTGGACCCGAAGACCGCATGGCCGAGAACCGAGAGCACGTCGTTCACGTTGTTCGGATTCCCGAGCCCGACGCCTGTTTGGCCGACGCCGGCGAACGACTGGACGGAGACGACCACGAGCACGTAGATCGCAAGGAGGATCAGCGTCGAGAGGACCGCCGCGCGTCCCGGGGTGGTGTGGGGATGCGCCGTTTCCTCGTTGACCGAGACCGTTGTGTCCCACCCCCAGTAGATGAACAGCATCAACAGGACGCCATTGATAAACGCCGAAGGCCCCGAGATGTCGAACGGGTTGAACCACGACGCTGCGATCGCGAGGTGGTACGAGGGCGCCGTGCCGTTGCCAACCTTGATCAGCGCCCACACCGACAGAACGACGAGCATCGTGAGCTCGATGCTGAGCAGCACCTTCTGGAAGTTCGCCGAGACCTCGATCCCCACGTAGCAGATGAGGGTCATCACGACGATCCAGGCGATGCCCACGAGCAGCACCCAGACGCTGCTCGCGTTGCCGCCGATCGAGCCCGTGTTGAAGAGGAAGAACACGTACTGCCCAGCAATCTGGGCGAGGCTCGCCATGACGAGGACGTCGGCGGCGACGATGCCCCATCCACCCATCCACCCCGTCATCGGGCCGAACGCCCGCGTGCCCCAGGTGAAGGTCGTCCCGCAGTCGGGGTCCTTGGAGTTGAGCTCCTTGTACGCGTAGGCGATGCACAGCATCGGGACGAACGCGATGATCGTCACGATCGGCGCCTGAAGGCCGATCGCGGCGACCACGAAGCCAAGTGTGGCCGCGAGGCTGTAGGCAGGCGCCGTCGAGGCAACACCGACGACCGTGCTTGAAATCAGCCCGAGCGCGCCTCGCTTGAGCCCCTTTTGCAGATGATCCGACGTGTCGTCCACTGTTCCCGTGGTCACGCAACCTCCCCTGAGGCACCGCTGCCGCGTCCCATCGACTCGGCACGTCCAATGGCATTTCGGAACCTAGTGCACGACACTGCGCGCGAACGGTAACTCGACCGCCAGTGCGACATTCACGGGCTTCATCGACCGAGGCATGCAGGTTCTCGCGGAGCGCAACGGTGATGTTCCGTAGCGCGTCGGCCGTAATGCCTACAGGACGGCGGCGAGTTCGACGACCGGCAAGTCGTGGGCGTCGCCGACGGGCCCGCAAGTGAGTGCGCCCTCGACGACGTTGACGCCTTCGGCGAGCGCGCGATCCTCGCGGACCGCATCGCGCCAGCCCTTGCGCGCAATCGCCATCGTGTACGGGAGCGTCGCGTTCACGAGCGCGTGCGTCGAGGTCTCGGGCACGGCGCCCGGCATGTTGGCGACGCAGTAGAAGATGCAGCCGTTGTGCTCGAAGACGGGATCCGAGTGCGTCGTCGGGTGCGTGCCTTCGAAGCACCCGCCCTGGTCGACCGAGATGTCGACGAGCACCGACCCTGGTCGCATCCTCGAGACGAGGTCATCGCTCACGAGCTTGGGCGCCTTCGCGCCGAAGACGAGCACGGCGCCGATCACGATGTCCGCACCGATGCAGGCCTCCTCGATCGCGTGCACGGAGGACGCGACCGTTTCCACCTCACCGCGGAAGTGGTGGTCGACCTGACGGAGCCGCTCGAGGTTCTTGTCGAAGATGTGGACGTTTGCGAGCATGCCGACCGCGACGGTCGCCGCGGCCATGCCAGAGACGCCGGCGCCGAGCACGATCACGTTCGCAGCCGCGACCCCGGGCACCCCGCAGACCAGCGTGCCTCGGCCGCCGCCAGAGCGCATGAGGTGGTGCGCGCCCATGAGCGGCGCCATGCGCCCTGCGACCTCGCTCATCGGCGTCAGCAGCGGGAGCGAGTTGTCCGGGAGCCGGACGGTCTCGTACGCGATGGCCGTGTTGCCTGCCGCGAGCAGCGCGTCGGTGCACGGCCGCGACGCGGCGAGGTGCAGGTAGGTGAAAAGCACCTGGCCCGTTCGCAGGCCAAGGAGCGGATACTCGGACTTCACGGGCTCTTTGACCTTCAGCACGAGGTCCGCGGTGGCCCAGACGTCGACCGCGGTTTGGACGATCGTCGCCCCCGTGGCGATGAAGTCCTCGTCCCGCATCGACGAGCCAGCACCGGCGCCTGCCTCGATCACGACCTCGTGGCCCGCGCTCGTCAGCTCTCGAGCACCGGCGGGTGTCAGCGCGACGCGGTACTCGTCGTCCTTCACCTCGCTCGGGACGCCGATGATCATGTCGTGGCTCTGCCCCTCACTCGCCCATGAAGTGCATCACGTGCTTGACCCGCGTGTAGTCCTCGAAGCCGTAGACCGACAGGTCCTTGCCGTAGCCCGAGTGCTTGAAGCCGCCGTGGGGCATCTCGGCGACCAGCGGGATGTGCGTGTTGATCCAGACGCAGCCGAAGTCGAGGTCACGAGCCATCCGCATCGCACGACCGTGGTCCTGGGTCCACACCGACGAGGCAAGCCCGTACTCCACGCCGTTGGCGTAGGCGAGCGCCTCGGCCTCGTCGGAGAACTGCTGGACCGTGATGACCGGCCCGAAGATCTCCTGTTGGATCATCTCGTCGTCCTGCTTGAGGCCCGCGACCACAGTCGGCTCGATGAAGTAGCCACGGTCGCCAACCGCTGAGCCACCGGCTGCGAGCGAGGCGTGCGAGGGCCGCCGACTGAGTATCCCCGTCACCCGCTCGAACTGGTTGACGTTGTTGACCGGTCCGTAGAGCGCGTCCTCGTTGTCAGGGCCGCCCGTCACCGTGCCGCGAGCTTGCTCGGCGAGAGCGTCGACGAAGTCGCCGTAGACCTTTGGACCGGCGAGCACGCGCGTCGCCGCGGTGCAGTCCTGTCCCGCGTTGAAGTAGCCGGCGATCGCGATGGACTCGGCGGCCGACGCGAGGTCGACGTCGTCGAACACGATGACCGGTGCCTTGCCGCCGAGCTCGAGGTGCACCTTTTTGAGCGTGGCCGAGGCCGAGGCGGCGACCTCCTTGCCGGCGCGCACGGACCCGGTGACCGAGACCATCTGGGGAATCTCGTGCTCGACGACCAGCCGACCGGTGTCACGGTCGCCGCAGATCACGTTCATCACGCCCGGCGGCAGGATCTCGGCCATGAGCTCGGCCATGAAGAGCGTCGACACCGGTGTCGTGTCGGAGGGCTTGAGGACGATGGTGTTGCCCGCCGCGATCGCGGGCGCCCATTTCCACACTGCCATCATCATCGGGTAGTTCCACGGGGTCACCGCGGCGCAGACGCCGATCGGCTCGCGGCGAACGTACGAGGTGTGCCCCGCCATGTACTCGGTCGCACCGCGGCCCTCGAGGATCCGAGCGGCAGCGGCGAAGAACCGGATCTGGTCGAGCATCGGGGGGATCTCCTCGGAGAGGGTGAGCCCGATCGGCTTGCCCGTGTTCTCCGACTCGATCTCGACGAGACGATCTGCGTTCGCCTCGACGGCGTCGGCGATCTTGAGCAGTGCGTGCGAGCGCTCCGAGGGCGTGGTCCTGCGCCAGGTGTTGAATGCCTCGAGGGCGGTCCGACACACATGGTCAACATCCTCGGGGCCCGAGACAGGGCTCTCAACGAACGCCTCGCCCGTGCTCGGATTCACGAGCTCGACGTAGCGACCCGACTTGGGCGCGACCTTTGCGCCACCCACGAAGTTCTCGAGCCGATCCATGAGCCCCCCTTGCATCCCCGGAATCCCGATTGCGGTGGTGACATTCCCATATCCGCAGCCAAAAGGCAAGAATCTTCGAAAAGATTCGCAAACTCGTCCAATGAAGACTGGATTCGGATCAAACAGGCCGATACACTGACGCTATCCGCAATCGGCCGCCGAGCATGGCGTCCGGCGGGCCGAGACCATGGCACCACGAGTCACACAGAAGAGCGGGGCGAGTGCCCCAAAACGGCGCTCCCAGGACGTCGCCGTCGTCGCACCGGTCACCCTCGACGACGTCGATCGCAAGATCATCGGCGTCCTTCAGGGCGACGGCCGGTGCCCCTACGGCACGATCGCCGACCAAGTCGGGCTCTCCGAGGCCGCCGTGCGTCGCCGCGTCCAGCGCCTTCGAGAGGCTGGGATCATGGAGATCGTCGCGGTCACCGACCCCCTGCAGCTCGGCTTTACGAGAGAGGCGCTCGTCGGCATCCGCGTCCAAGGCGACGTGCGCCTGGTCGCCGACAAGATCGCGTCGATCAACGAGATCAACTACGTCGTGCTCTGCGCCGGCAGCTTCGACATCATCGCTGAGCTCGTCACGGTCGACGACGACAGCCTGGTGCACCTGCTCAACGACTCCATCCGGAGCATTCCAGGGGTCACCGAGGTCGAGACCTTCATCTATCTCAAGCTTGCAAAGCAGACCTTCAACTGGGGGACCCGATGACAACCACCGAGCACTACACCGACGGCCTCGTGAGCACGATGCTCGACGACGAGACGCACTCGATGTCCGAGCGCGCACGCCGGCACCTGTGGATGCACTTCTCCAACATGGGCTCGTACTCGTCCGAGGTCGAGATCCCGATCATGGTGCGCGGCGAGGGCGCGTACGTCTACGACTCCCGCGGCAAGCGCTACCTCGACGGGCTCTCGGGCCTCTTTTTGAACCAGCTCGGCCACGGTCGGCGTGACCTCGCCGAGGCTGGCGCACGCCAGGCCGCCCAGCTCGCCTACTTCCCGCTGTGGACGTACGCGCACCCGACCGCGATCGACCTCGCCGAGAAGCTGGCCTCGCTCGCCCCCGGGGACATCAACCGCGTCTTTTTCACGACGGGCGGCTCAGAAGCGGTCGAGAGCGCCTGGAAGCTCGCTCGCCAGTACCACCGGCTCCAAGGCAACCACGACCGCTACAAGGTGATCAGCCGCGACATCGCGTACCACGGCACCACGATGGGCGCGCTCACGATCACGAGCGTGATCCCCTACCGCACGCCGTTCGAGCCGCTGGTGCCGGGCGCGATCAAGGTCCCGAACACGAACATCTACCGGGCCCGCGAGCACGGGGACGACCCCGTGGCGTTCGGGATCTGGTCGGCTGACCAGATCGAAGAGGCAATCTTGCGCGAGGGACCCGAGACGGTCGCCGCGGTGTTCTTGGAGCCCGTCCAGAACGCGGGTGGCTGCTTCACCCCGCCGCCCGGCTACTTCCAGCGAGTCCGCGAGATCTGCGACCGACACGGCGTGCTGTTCATCTCTGACGAGGTGATCTGCGCGTTCGGTCGGCTCGGGACGTGGTTCGGCGCCGACAAGTACAACTACGTCCCCGACATGATCACGTGCGCCAAGGGCATGACGAGCGGCTACGCGCCGCTCGGCGCGCTGCTCGTGAGCGACCGGATCGCCGAGCCCTTCCTCCGCGACGACAACACGTTCCTGCACGGCCTCACGTTCGCGGGCCACCCCGTCAGCTGTGCGGTGGGGCTCAAGAACATCGAGATCTTCGAGAACGAGCGGATCCTGGAGCACGTCACCGAGATGCAGGGGTACCTTGAGCAGCAGCTCGAGGCCCTGCGGGAGCTCCCGATCGTCGGCGACATCCGGGGCACGGGCTACTTCTGGGGCATCGAGCTCGTCCGAGACCAGGACACGCGCGAGACGTTTCCCACCGAGCACGCCGAGCGTCTCCTGCGCGGCTTCGTCTCGCCGGAGCTGTTCAAGCGCGGCCTCATCTGCCGCTCCGACGACCGAGGCGATCCTGTCGTCCAGATCGCGCCGCCGCTCATCTGCGCCAAGACCGAGATCGACCTCATCGTCGGGATCCTGCGAGACGTGCTCGCCGAGGCCGTCTCGAAGCGATAGCCCGTGAACTCCCCCCACGCGTCGGTGTGGTGGGCGACGCTCGAGCAACCCCCGGCCCCTCGTGCACCGCTTGACGGCGACCTCGACGTCGACGTCGCCGTCGTCGGGGCGGGGTTCACGGGACTGTGGACCGCACTCTTTCTCGCGAGCGACGATCCCACTCTGCGCGTGGCCGTACTCGAGGCCGGCGTTGCGGGGGCCGGCGCGTCGGGCCGCAACGGCGGCTGGGCGTCGGCGCTCTACCCCGTCTCGTTCTCGAGGATCGAGGCCACGCACGGCCGCGACGCGATGTTGCGGCTGCGAGCGACGCTGCGCGACGGCGTCACCGAGCTCGACGAGGTCGCGCGCGGCGAGGGCATCGACTGCGACTACGAGCGAGGGGGCTCGCTCACGCTCGCGCGCTCCGCGGTGCAGGCGACGCGACTCCACGCCCAGCTCGACCGCGACGGTGAGCTCGGCGGGGGTGCCGACGACCTCGAGTGGCTCGACGCGCCAGCCGCGCGCGAGCGGTGCGCGGCACGCGACGTCAGCGGCGCGCTCTTCACGCCCCATTGCGCCGCGGTGCACCCCGCGAAGCTCGTGACGGGGCTTGCCGGCGCTGTCACAGCCCGTGGCGTCTCGATCTACGACGACACGACAGTGACCGCCATCGAGCCGGGCGACCGCTGGCGCCGGCCGCGGGCCCTCACGCCGCGCGGCGCGGTCCGAGCCGACGTCGTCGTCCGCGCGACCGAGGGCTACACGCCGAGCTTCCCCGGCGCGCGTCGGTCGGTCGTGCCCCTGTACTCCCTCGTCGTCGCGACCGACCCGCTTCCCTCGTCGTTCTTCGAACGGGTGGGGCTCGAGCACCGCGAGACCTTTTGCGACGCGCGACACCTCATCATCTACGGACAGCGGACCGCGGACGACCGCATCGTGTTCGGCGGGCGGGGCGCGCCGTACCACTTCGGATCGCGCGTCAACCCGAGATTCGACCTTGAGCCCGGGGTGTTCGCCAAGCTCGAGGCGACCCTCGTCGAGCTGTTCGGCGAGATCCCCGCCGACATCGCGTTCCGCTGGGGCGGCCCGCTCGGCGCGACGAGGGACTTCTCGCCCTACGTCCGCTTCGACCGCGAGCGAGGGCTCGCCGTTGCCGGCGGCTACGTCGGCGACGGGGTGGTTCTGAGCCACGTCGCGGCTCGCACGCTGGCCGACCTCATCGCCGGCTTGGCCACCGATCGCACGTCGCTGCCGTTCGTGGGGAACACCCCGCGTGACTGGGAGCCCGAGCCGCTGCGCTGGCTCGGGATCAACGCCGGGCTGCTCGCGGCGGACCTGGCCGATCGGCGCGAGGCGGCCACGGGCCGGGCCTCGCGCTTCGCACGCGTGCTCGACCGGCTCCACGGCGACTGAGCCCCGAAAGCACACGATTGGGGCCGACCGCCTCGTAGCATCGACCCACCGTGGCACCCCCTGATGGACACGACGTGCCCGCCGGAGGTCCCACGGCAGGAGCCTCCGAGAGCGACGTGGTCGCGATGCCCCCACCCGGCGTCGACTCGCCCACCCCGACTGCGGCGGCCGGCTCGGGCACGGTAGGGGGGCTCACCCAGGCGCCGCGCAGCGCGCGTGAGAACGTCGGCGCGGCCTACACGAGGCGCTCGACCAGCTGGGGGCTACTCGCGGTCGTGCTCGCCCCGTTCCTCGCCAACCTGCCCGCGATCCTCCAGCTCACCAAGTACCAGCCGCAGTCCAAGACCTCGGGGATCGCCAACGTCACGAAGTTCGGCTACCTGCCCGGCCAGTCCTACATCGACCCCAACGTCGGCTACAACTCCCAGGCAGTCGGCCACGCCGCGGCGCTGGCGTGGCTGCACGGCCACGTCCCGTGGTGGAACCTCCGCGCGGGGCTCGGGATGCCGCTCGCCGCCAGCATCCAGAACGCGAGCTTCTTCCCACTGGTGCTCCTCCAGGCGCTGTCGAACGGGTCCCTGTGGTTCCACGTCGGGCTCGAGTGCATCGCCGGCGTCGCGACCTTCCTGCTCCTGCGCGAGCTGCGCTGCACGCCGCTCGCCGCAATCGCAGGGGGGATCGCGTTCGGCCTCTGCGGCTCGCTCGCGTGGCTCACCAATGCGCCCGCCAACCCGCTGCCGTTCCTGCCGATGTGCCTCCTCGCGATCGAGTACGCGGTGAACGCCACGGGTGCTCGGCGACGCGGCGGCTGGATTGTGCTCGCGCTCGGCGTGTGGCTCTCGATCGTCTCGGGGTTCCCCGAGGTCACCGTCCTCGACGGCGGCGTCGTCGCGTGCTGGTTCCTGCTGCGGCTCGCCCAGCATCCACGGGAGTGGCGGGGCCTCCTCACGAGAGGCGCCCTCGGCGTGGGCGTCGGCGTCCTGCTAGCCCTGCCGGTCCTTAACGCGTTCGAGCGGCTCATCCATCACGGTCAGATCGGCTCGCACACGCACCCGCTGGCGTCGCTGAGCCTTCCCACGGCCAGCCTCACCCAGCTCGTCGCGCCCTATCTCTTCGGGGGCATCTTCGACAACCAGGACCCGACGATCGTGACCTCGTGGTCGATGATCGGCGGCTACTCGGGCGTCATGCTCTTCGTGCTCGCGGTCGGCGGGTGCATCGGTGCCCTGTGGCACAACCGCGAGCGGTTGCTGCGCTGCGTGCTCGGGGGATGGGCCATCTTGTTCCTCGGAGCGTCCTACGGGGTGCCGATCCTCCACCAGATCGTCGAGAACATCCCCGGGCTCACCCACATCGCGACCTTCCGCTACTCGACTGGGTCGGCCCTCCTGTGCATGTGCGTGCTCGCCGCGCTGTGCCTCGACGACATCCTCTCCGCCCGGTCGGTCCGCGCGTTCGCGCAGCTCGTACCAGGCATGGTGGCGGCGCTGGCGGCCTTCGCGATCGGCTTCTTCGGCACGCCCTCGGGACGCGCGTGGGCGCACGCGCACCTGCCGAGCTGGTACTGGGGCAGCATCGCGATCTTCGGTCTCGGGATCATGGCCGTGCTCGTGTGCGTCGCCTGTGCGTACATCGGGAGGCGACCGCTCGCCTACGTCATCCTCTGCGTGCTTCTCGTCGGGGAGTCCTTGGGCTTCTTCCTCGTGCCGATCCTCGCGTGGCCGAGGGCCGTGAACTACGACACCGCGCCCGTCGCGTACCTGAAGGCGCACCTCGGCACGCAGCGCTACTACTCGATCTCCCCGATCGCCCCCAACTACGGCACGTACTACGGCGTCGCGTCCCTCGACGCCTCGGACTTGCCGGTCCCGAAGAACTGGAGCAACTTCGTCGCGACCAGGCTCAACCCGTGCATCCTGCCGTGGCAGCTCGGCAACGGCGGACCGATACCGAACTGCGTCCCGCCGCTGTTCGAGTTCATCAAGCACAACGCCACCTACGAGCAGGCGGGTGTGAAGTACCTCCTCTTGGGGAAACGGACGCAGCTGCGGGGCTTCCTGCAGCCCCAGCGCCTATCGAGCGCCGGCGTCGCGACGCCCGACGGCGCCGCGATCATGCAGCTCACCTGGCAGGCACCGTCGTACTACCCCGGTGGCGTGCTGACCTCGATCGACATCGACGTCGCAGGCGCCGTGCCGAGCCCCCTCACGACGACCGTCTGCACCAACCGCGTCTGCACGTCGGCGTCCCCGCGCTCCTCGGGTGCCAAGGGCGTGCCGTTCCAGCTCGCCGCACCCCTCACCTTGGGTCCGACCCTGTCGGTCACCCTGACCGCCTCGAACGCCTCGCCGATCCACGTGATCACGGTGCCCCAGGACTTCGAGTCGCCGGCGAACGTGATCGCCGACGGCACGCGGCTCGAGCGCCAGGCCGTCGTCAACTTCGTCTACGAGCCGGCGTCGCTGCCTCTCCTCGTCGACCGCACCTCGAGGTCCAACATCTACCTGCTCCCGCACGTGACGCCCATCGCGACTGCGCCGGGCTGCGACGTCGCGGCGCACTCCATGACCTCGTTCACGGTCGCGTGCCCGAAGGCCACGGTGCTCACCTACCACGAGCTCGCATACCCCGGCTGGAAGGCATCGGTCAGCGGCAGGTCCGCGCCGATCACGACGTACGAGAGCGTGTACCAGCGCATCACGGTGCCCAAGGGAACCTCACGGGTCGACTTCAGCTACGAGCCGCCGGACGCAACGATCGCGTGGCTCGGAGCCCTGCTCGGGGTCCTGGCGATCGTCGCGGGGCTCTTGCGGCGACGCTTGTTCGGCGCGTCCACCCACGGGCGCGCGGCCGTCGCCGCGAGCCAGCCTCGCGCCGAGCCGCGGCTCGGCGCTTAGGAGCCCCGAGCCAGCTTCGCGCCGAGCCGCACCAAGAGGCGCTCGGTCGCGGGGTAGTTCGCCCCGAGCAGCGCGCGCGCCCGCGTCTGGGTGAGTGCGACGACCGAGCCGTGCAGCGGCGCGTCGATCGCGACGGGCACGTCGTAGTCGGTGATCGTGAGGTCGAGCCGGTTGACGCCGCCGTCGCGGCTCGTGAGCGTCGCGTCGAGCGAGAGCACCTGGCCCTGGGTGCCGGTCGTGACGGCGACGTCGAGGCGCCCCGTCCTCGGCAGCGTGATCGGCAGCCCCTCGGTCGAGGGCAGCCGCACGTGGTCGAACTGGATCGTCGTGGTCGCCGTCGTCGGGGTCCGGGTCACCGAGACGCGGCGCGACGCGAAGCGCTCGAGGTCAGGGTGGCGCAGCAGCAGCGCGAGGTCGTGGAGCTTGCCGCGGGCAGCGGGGAGGTTCGTCGCGAGCCAGGGCGCGCCGAGCAGCGAGGACATCGAGGCGGCCTCGAGGTAGAGGCCCGGGCCGACGAGGCGCCCCTCGATCGTCACCGTGAGGATGCTGAGCGAGTCGGACGCGACGACGTCGGCGGTGCCGTGGATGAAGTCGAACTCGCAGCTCGCGGTGACCGAGATGCCCGAGCTGTCCGAGAACGTGAGGATCCCCGTCGCGGTCCTCGGCAGGCCCGCGCCGACGCCGAGGTGCTCGACGAGGGGGCCGCTCGCGGTGCTCGAGGTCGCCGCGAGCGTGGCCGCGCCCGCGACGAGCGCGACGAGGAGGAGGGCGGCGGCGGCTGCGACGACTGGTGTGCTTCGCACTCTCCCTCCTGCATCGATCGTACCGGTCAACGAAAGTTGCGCGAGGCGGCCGACGGCGCACCGAGCTCCAAGGCGTCCACGTGCTCGGCGGTCACCGCGAGCGCGCCCTGGGCCCGCTCCAAGCGGCCCCGGATCACGAGTGCGGGTGCGGTCCCCGCCACGTGGCGCCACCGTGCCCACGCGCCCTTGGAGAAGATGACGTTGACGTGGCCGGTCTCGTCCTCCAGGTTCACGAAGACCGCGCCGTGCGCGGTCTCGGGGTGCTGGCGGTGCGTGACGACGCCGGCGACCGCGACGCGCTCTGCCTCCGCGCCGAGCAGCGCTGCTGCAGGGAGCACCCCTCGGGCGGTGAGCCCCGGACGGGCGAGCGACATCGCCGTGGCCTCCGGGGCGAGCCCGAGCGACCAGAGGTCGTCGGCCACGACCTCGAGCGCGGTGGGCTCGTCGAACACCGGGGCGATCGTGCCCGTCACGATGCCCTCGAGTCGGTCCGGGGCGGACTGCGCCGCCGCGCCCGCGGTCCACGTGAGGGCTCGACGGCTCGCACCCGTCGCGTCGAGCGCCCCGGCGGCGGCCAGGGCCTCGAGCTGGGCGCGGCTCACCCCCGCACGGCGGACCAGGTCCTCCTGGCCGTGCCACGGCGCGCCGGCCCAGATGCGCTCGGCCACCGCGCGGCCGAGCCCGCGCACCGTCGTGAGCCCGAGGCGCACGCGCAGCCCTGCGCGGTCGGCACAGTGCTCGAGCGTCGCGTCGGGTCCGGAGTGATCGACGTCGGGACGCGCGACGTCGACGCCGTGCCGGCGCGCGTCGGCGACCAGGCTCTGGGGCGACCAGAACCCCATCGGTTGGGCGTTCAGCAGCGCGGCGAGGAACGCGGCGGGGTGGTGGCGCTTGAGCCACGCCGAGCAGTAGACGAGGTGGGCGAACGACACGGCGTGGGACTCGGGGAAGCCGAAGTTCGCGAACGCGGCGAGCGCGGCGTAGATCGCGTCGGCGGTCTCGATGCCCACGCCGCGGTCCGCCATCCCCGAGTAGAGCCGGTCCTTCAGGCGCAGCATGCGCAGCTCGGAGCGCTTGGCCGCCATCGCCTGGCGCAGCTCGTCGGCCTCGGCGGGGCTGAACCCCGCGACCGCGACGGCGATCTCCATGAGCTGCTCTTGGAAGAGGGGCACCCCGAGCGTGCGCTGAAGAATCGGCTCGGTGAGCGGGTGCAGGTAGGTGACGGGCTCCTCGCCGCGGCGCCGTCGCAGGTACGGGTTGACCGCGTTGCCCTGGATCGGGCCGGGCCGGATGAGGGCCACCTCGATCACGAGGTCGTAGAAGCACCTCGGGCGCAGCCGCGGCAGCGTCGCCATCTGGGCGCGCGACTCGACTTGGAACACCCCCACGGTGTCCGCCGAGCACAAGAGGTCATAGACGCGGTCGTCCTGGGGCAGCCGGGCGAGGTCGAGCTCCTCGCCGGTGGCGTCGGCCACGAGGTCCACGGTGCGGTGCAGCGCGTCGAGCATCCCGAGCCCGAGCAGGTCGAACTTCACGAGCCCGATCGCCGCGCAGTCGTCCTTGTCCCACTGGAGCACCGTGCGGCCCGCCATGCGCGCCCACTCGACCGGGCAGACCTCGACGACGGGGCGGTCGCAGATCACCATGCCGCAGGAGTGCAGCCCCAGGTGCCGGGGACGCCCCAAGGCCTCGGTCGCGAGCGCGGCCACGAGCGGCGAGATGCTGGCGCTGGCCGCGGCGTCACCGCCGAGGACGTCTGCGTCGTGGCCCCAGCGGTGCTCCACGCGCGAGGCCGCGTCGGCGGCCGAGGCCGCGGTGTCCCCGAGCGCGCGAGCGACGTCGCGCACCGCAGAGCGCGGCCGATACGTGATCACGTTCGCGACCTGCGCGGCGTGGCGGCGGCCGTAGCGCGCATAGACGTACTGGATCACCTCCTCGCGTCGTCCCGACTCGATGTCGACGTCGATGTCGGGGGGGCCGTCGCGCGCGGGCGACAAGAACCGCTCGAAGAGCAGACCGAGCGACACCGCGTCGGCGTTGGTGATCCCGATCGCATAGCAGGCAGCGGAGTTCGCGGCCGAGCCCCGGCCCTGGCAGTAGATGCCCTCGCGGTGGCAGAACTGCGTGATGTCCCAGACGATGAGGAAGTACCCCGCGTAGCCGAGCGAGCCGATGACCGCGAGCTCGTGGTCGAGCTGCGCCCAGGCACCCCCGACGCGCTCGGCGTCACGGGTGCCGTAGCGCTCGATGGCCCCCTGCTCCACGAGCCGCGCGAGGTACGCCTGCTCGCCGAGCCCGTCGGGGGTCGGGAAGTCAGGGAGCCTCGGCGCGACGAGTCGCAGGTCGAACGCGCACTCGAGCGCGAGCTCGGCGGCCCGGTCGGTCGCGCCGGGGAACCGCGCGAAGCGCCGAGCCTGCTCGGCGGCGGAGCGAAGGCACGCGGCGGGGGCGGGGGCGGTCCAGCCCTCCATCTCTGCGAGCGACCGCCTCGCGCGCACCGCCGCGAACGTGCTCGCGAGGCGGAACGACGCGGCGGTCGCGTAGTGGACGTTGTTCGTGACCACGACGTCCACGCCCGCGTGGAGGCCGATCGCGGCCAGCTCGTCGTTGCGCGCCGCGTCGAGCGGGTCCCCGTGGTCCCACAGCTCGACGGCGACGTTGCACGTGCCCACCGCGTCGACGAGCCGGTCGAGCTCGCGGCGCGCGGCGCGCGGGCCGCGCTCCAAGAGGGCGACGGGGACCGTCCCCTTGCGGCACCCCGTGAGCACCAGCCAGTGCCCCCCGTTGCGGTCGGCGAGCTCGTCGAGCCCGACGGTGGGACAGCCCTTCTCGCCGAGTCGCAGGTGCGCGTCGGCGAGCAGCTCGGACAAGGCGGCGTAGCCCTCGGGGTCGCGCGCGAGCACGACCAGGTGCGCACCGATGGGATCTTCCACGCCGGTGCGCGGGCCGCCGCCGAGAAGGGTCAGCTCTGTCCCGAAGACGCTCGGCATCCCGAAGGCGCGCGCTGCCTCCGCGAAGCGGACCGCGCCGTAGAGGCCGTGGTGGTCGGTGAGGGCGAGCGCCTCGAGGCCGAGCGCCGCGGCGGTCGCCACGAGCTCCTCAGGATCCGACGCGCCGTCGAGGAAGCTGAAGCCCGAGTGCGCGTGCAGCTCGGCGTACCTCGCCATCAGTCGTAGATCCCCGACAGCCACCACCGCGACCGCTCCGCGCGCAACAGCACCGCGAGCCCGTCGTCGCAGAGCACCTGGAGGTGCGCGCGACGACGCGACACGCCCCACCACCGCTCCGCCATCGGCCACGGGCCACAGTGCGCCGCGACCACGCGCGGCCGGCCCGCCTCGAACTCGAGCCTGTCGGGCACCGAGCTCAAGAGGCCCGTGCTGCCGACGGTCACGCGATGGCCGTGCTCGTCGAGCAGTGCGACCGCGAGGGGTCGCGAGGGGATCGACGCGGGTGACGGGGACGGGAGCCGACCCGGCCAGGGGGCGACGTGGTCGCGACCCTCGATCGCGGCGTCCGCGCTCCCCCACGGCACGAGTGCGGCGCGGTCGTCGGGGGTGCGACCGCCGCCAAGCCGGGCGACGGTCACCGCCCCGTGGCCCAGGCGCTGCTCGAGGCGCTGCACGGCCGCGGCGGCGCGAACGTCCGCCCCGCCGCGCTCGCCGAAGAACCCCCGCTGGACCTCGCTCGGCTCGTCGCGATGGCGCACCGCGTCGAGCCGGCGCAGTGCCGCGTAGTCGCGGAGCCCTGGCAGCTCGCCGTCCACGCCACGAGCGACGCGGTGCCGACGCACCGCGTCGAGGCCGAAGCGCTCGAGCACGCGTGCCTCCTCCAGCCCTGCGAACCGCCCCAAGGTGTGCAGCCCGAGCCGCTGGCACGCCGCGGCGAGGTCCGGATCGCGCAAGGTCGCGATCGACCATGGCGCGAGGAACGAGCCCGTGGCGCCCGGCGCGACCAGCACCGCGGCGCGCGCGGCGAGCACCGCGGCGAACAGCCCCTCTGCGGCGCCCACGCAGACACGCCCCGCGCCGCCGAGGAGCGGCCCGACCACGCCCTGGAGGTGCTCGGCGAACACGGCCTCGCCGCCGAAGAAGCGGCTCGGCCCCTTGGACGGGATCGCGAGCACGCCCAGGCGCACCGGTCGCGCGAACGGGGCGAGCTCGACGGCGGCGTCGAGCACCTCGGCGAAGCGCCGGGGCTCTTCTCCTCGCGATCCCTCCCTTGAGAGCGTGGGACACCACAGCACCATGAGCCGCACCATCAGCAGGCCACGGCGATGGCCCCTTCGGCGCCGGGCAGCCACAGCGACACGTACCGCGGCCGACCGGTGATCCCGCGGCCGACCGCGCGGACGACCGCGCGGCGGCTGACGAGCCGTCCGTTCGCGTGCCACGCCGCCTCGGTGACCTCGAGGGTGATCTCGCTCGGCACCGGCCAGTCGTCGCGATGCTCGGCGAGCACGACGAGGACCGCGGCGCGGTCTCGCGCTCGTGCGAGGAGCCGACGCGCGGCGGTGTGCGCGACGCGCGCGGGCGGTCGGGCGAGCACGACGTCGACGCCCTCGAACAGCTCGGCGGTCGCGGCTGCCCATGCGCCGCGGGGACGGGGCACGAAGACGACGCGACGGAGGTCGACGCCGAGCTCTGCCATCGCGACGACGCCGGGATCGTCGAGTCCGACCGCGGCGCACCAGTGGCCAGCCGTCGAGGCCGCGGTGAGCAGGGCGAGGCCGAGCGACGTCGCGCCCCACCCGGGCGAGCCCGTGACGACGACGGTGCCGCCTCGTCGCAGCGCCCCGTCGGGCAAGAGCGAGCTGAGGGGCTCGACGACCGGCAGGAGGCGGCTCGACGCAGGGGCGGTCGGACGGATCGCAGTGGCGAGGGCGACGGTCGAAGCTGGCAGTTCAGGGCGTGAGACGAACATATGTTCGTCACACTACCTACCGCCTCCGACGCTGGCCACTGGGGGTTGGCGCCCGGGGAACCCCCAGTTCACGCCGGTGAGCAGCCCCTAGAACGCCCCAAGCCGATCGAGCAGCCGACGGTAGGCGGCCCGGTTGCCCTCGACCACGAGGGGTGCGACCCCGAACCGATCCGCCCCGATGCCATCGAGGTCACGGCCAGAGGCCGCGAGCAGCAGCGCGGGTGTGGCGCCCCGCACGGTCACGTCAGGGGACCCGCCTGCCCTCGACCACGACGACGCGCCGTCGGCAAGCGACACGAACCACGACCTCGCGCCGTCCGTGAGCTCGACAGTCGACGTCGCTGCGATGCCGTCGGTCTGCTCGGCCTCGTCGTTGTCGGGGTGCGAGAAGAACCACAGCAGCTCGTCGATGCCGTCCGCGCTCAGCACGTCATCCATCACCGAGACGGCGCCGACAGCGAGCTCGGCGTCTGTTCGGTGCACGAGCGTCTCGAGCGCCATGCGGCGGCGCCAGAAGTGGACCGTCGTCGCCTCTGGCACGAACGTGAGCGTCGGCGCGTCATCGGGGCGGTCGAGCAGCTCGCGGTCGAGCTCGTCGGACCAGCGGCGAGCCCACTCAATCGGATCGTCGTCAGTCGCGCGTGTCAGGAAATCGTCCTGATCGAGGAACGTGCCGTGCGCGATCACGTGGCCACGACCCTGGTACACGCGCGCGAGGTGGTCGCACAGCCCCGTGACGTCCCACTCGGGACACGTCGGCACCGGCGCAGTCAGGTCTGTCGCCGCCGCGTCGCAGAACAGCTGAAAGTCCGCGGCACGGAGCGCGTCGTAGGCGTCGCCGGCAAGCCAGGACGCGTCGATCGGTTCGGTCATGTCGTCTCCTTGTCAGAGGGACTCTAGGGTTGTCGTCGTCGTCAGAGGAGCCGTCATGTGCGGACGCATCGCGCTGTACACGCCGCCACGCGCCCTCGCGCGCCTGCTCGACGCCGCGATCGCGGCGGGACTCGACCTCGAGGCGGCGCCCAGCTGGAACGTCGGGCCGACACGCACGCTCTTCGGCGTCGTCTCCACCGGCGGATCGCGTGTCCTCGGCGAGTACCGGTGGGGGCTCGTGCCATGGTGGACGAAGGACCCGGGCGCCGGAACGACGACGTTCAACGCGCGCGCCGAGACGGTCGCGACCAAGCCGTCGTTCCGCGACGCGTTCCGGTCCCAGCGCCTGCTGATCCCCGTCGACGGGTTCTTCGAGTGGGACCGGCGCGGCGACACCAAGGTGCCGCACTTCTTCACCCGGACCGACGGCACGCCGATCGTGCTCGCCGGCCTCTACGACCGCTGGCGTGACCCACGCGCACCGGACGCTGCACCCCTCGTCACGTGCACGGTGCTCACGACGACCCCGGGTCCCGACGTCGACGGGATCCACAACCGGATGCCCGTCGTGATCGAGCGCGACGCGTTCGACGTGTGGCTGACGGCGCGCGACGACGAGCTCGATGCCGTCCAGTCGCTCTGCGCGCCCGCTGGCGCCGGCACGCTCATCCACCATGCCGTGGACACCAAGGTGGGCAACGTGCGAAACGACGGGCCAGAGCTGATCGTCGCCGCTTCGCGGGCCTGACTCAGGCCGAGCCGATGAGCTCGGCGAGCAGCGACGGGGTGATGTTCCTGCCCGTCGCGATCATGGCGACCGGTCCCTCGTCGAAGGGCACCATGCCGAGCTCGGCGGCCGCGAGCGCGATCGCCGCGGACCCCTCCAAGACGAGCCCGTGGTCCACGGCGGCAGTTCGCACGGCCGCACGGATCTGCGTCTCCTCGAGCTTCACGACCTTGATGCCGAGGTCGTTGATGATCCCGATCGTGATCGAGCCCTCCTCGATCGCCCCGGCGAGCCCGTCGGCGATCGTGTCCTGGAAGTCGATGTCGACGGCATGGCCGGCGAGGAGCGATGCGACCATCGCGGCGTAGCTCGACGGCTGCAACCCCAGCAAGTGGACGTTGCTCGGGTGGTCCCGCAGCGCGAGCCCGATCCCCGACAGCAAGCCGCCGCCACCGACCGGGACGAGCAGGTGCGCGACCTCGGGCACCTCGTCGAGGAGCTCGGTCGCGACCGTCGACTGCCCCGCGATCACGTTCGGATCGTTGTACGGGGAGATGAAGGTCGCGTGGCGCTTGTCGGCGAGCGCGAGCGCGAAGTCCTGGGCCTCAGCGAACTTCTCGCCGTGCTGCACGAGCTCGATGTCGAAGCCCTTGAGCTTCGCGACCTTGACCGCCGACGCGGTCGTCGAGAGCACGACCGTCGCGGGGACACCGAGGAGCCGGGCCGCGTACGCGACGCCGAGGCCGTGGTTGCCCGCCGAGCAGGTGACGACTTCGACGTCGGATCGCGAACGGATCGCCGCGGAGACCGCGGCGACCGCCCCTCGCACCTTGAAAGAGCCCGTGGGCTGGAGCGACTCGAGCTTGCACCACAGCGTCCCGGGCCCCACCTCGAGGGGGATGACGGCGGTCGAGTGCAGATGACGGGCGACGGCCTCTCGCGCGGCCTCGAACTGCGCTGGTGTCGGCGGCCTGACCTCGCGTGTCATGGAATCACCCCGAACGACGCTACTTGCGTTCGGGCCTGGACATGCGAAACGCGGTGGATGCTCGCGGTCACGCCCGGGTCCCCGTCCCGGGCCGCGACTCGGCTCAGGGGACCAAGGAGAGGCCACCGTCGAGGTTGATGCCCGCCCCGGTCACGTAGGACGCGCGCGCCGAAAGGAGGAACGCGCACAGGTCGGCGAACTCGTCGGCGAGCCCGAACCGTCCGAGCGGGACACGGGCGGTGTGCGCGGTCGACTGGTAGAAGTCGGTGACCTTGGCACCGGTCGCCGCCGCGCGTCGCTCCCACTGGCCGGACTCCACGAGCCCGATGAGGATGGCGTTGACGCGGATGCCCCGCGGCCCGAGCTCGCGCGAGAGCGCCTTGGTGAGGGCGAGCCCTGCGGCGCGCGACGCGGAGGTCGGCGTCGTGTTGGCGTCCGGAGCCTTCGCGCTGATAGCGAGCACGTTGACGATCGCCCCGCCTCGCTCGAGGTGCGCCGAGCCCCGCCGCGCGAGACGAGCCGCAGCCAGCACCTTCAGCTCGAAGTCGTCCTGCCACTGCTCGTCGGTCGAGTCCACGACCGGCACTGCCGACGCTCGGCCGGCGTTCGACACGATGCCGTCGAGCCGGCCGAACCGATCCGCGACCCCGTCCACGAACGCGTCGAGGGCGGGACCGTCGGTCACGTCGACCTGTGCGACGTAGGCGTCGCGTCCTGCAAGCGCTGTTCTGGCTGCGTCGAGGCGTCGCTCGTCGCGGCCGCACACCGCGACCCGGGCGCCCTCGCCCACGAGTCGGCGCGCGAGTGCGAGTCCGAGCCCGTCAGTCCCTCCGGTGACGAGCACCGCACGTCCCTCAAGCTCAAGGTCCATCTGGCTGGCTCCCGTCTCTCGCGAGCGTCGTCAATGCGCTCGTCGGCCCAGACCCTCGGGCCGCGAGTGCGCCCGACAGTCGGCGCAGCTGTGCGGCGGACCTCACGTGCACGACCCCGAGCTCATCGCGGGGCGGGTTGGCGAGGAACGCACCCATCTCGACGTGGCACTGGGCGTGCGTGGTCCACGCCCACGCGATGATCGAGACCTCCGGATCGCTCCGGAACAGGTCGCTGAACCGCTCCTTGTTGCCGTTCCACAGCTCCTCTCCGAGCACCGCGCGACGCAGTGAGCGTTGCAGCACCCGTGACATCACGGTCCGACGAGGCAGGTCCAGCAGCACGACCGTGTCGGCCCTCTCGAGGAGGAGCGGGGCGATCTGGCGGTAGTTGCCGCACACGACCCACCGCTCGTCGTCCATGAAGGCGGCGACCGCGGCGCCGAACTGCTCGTCGTCGAGCGGGGTCCAGTCCGCCAGGTGGTAGATGCCGTCGAGTTCGACGTGGGGGATCGCTCGGCAGGCGGCGATCCGGCGCGCGAGGGTGGTCTTCCCGGACCCGCTCGTGCCGCGGATGATGATCCGGCGCGCATCGAGGGGGAACTGCACCGCGACCCCAGGCGCCACGTGACGATGGTACCGCCCTACGATCCGCGCCATGGCTGACGAGGTGCGCCCCTCGTCGATCGTCACACGCCTCGTCATCGTCGTGTTCCTGCAGTGGCTCGGTGCGACGTCGGTGCTCCCGCTGCTGCCGCTGTACCTGCGCCAGAAGGGTGCCACTCCCGCGACGACAGGCGAGGTCATGGCCTCGTACTTCATCGGGGGCCTCGTGTTCCAGTTCGTCGCCGGACGACTCTCGGACCGCTACGGGCGCAAGCCCGTGCTCATCGCCGCGCTCGCCTTCTACGCCGTCGCCTGCCTCGGGTTCTTGCTGCCGCTCTCGCCGCTCGCGTACGGCGGCATGCGGTTCGTCCAGGGGGCGGCGGCGGGCGCGGCAGAGGTCGCGACCTTGGCCACGGTCTCGCTCGTCGTGCCCACCGCGGAGCGCGGGCGAGCCTCGTCGCGGATCTACGCGGCCCAGCTCGGCGGCGCGGCGTTCGGGCCCCTCCTCGGGGCGTTCGTCGGCATCCACCTGATGGCGTACGTGTTCATCTTCGCGGCAACCGCCGCGAGCATCGCGGCGGCCCCGGTCCTGCGCAGCAAGCTCGGGCCGAACACGGTGCGCAACAACGAACCGTTGCCCAAGGTCACGATCGACGCGCGACTCGTGGGGGCGGTCTGCGTCGCCGCCTCGTTCGGGCTCGTGATCGGCGCGTACGAGTCGTGCTGGACGTTCCTCATGAACTTCAAGGGAGCCTCGTCGTTCGAGCTCGGGATCTCCTGGACGTTGTTCGCTCTTCCCTACGTCGTGTGCTTCCGATTCGGGGGCTGGTTCGCGGACCACACCGACCGACGGATGTTCGCGACGTTCGGGATCCTGAATGCGTGCGCGTTCTGCGCGATCTACCCGCTGCTCAGCGTTCCTGGGCTCCTGGCGCTCAGCTGCTTCGAGGCCCTGGGCACGTCGCTCGCGCTGCCCTCGGCCCAGTCGATCCTGACCGAGGGGGCGGACCCGAGGGAGATGGGGCGACGCCAGGGGGTGTTCACGACGGCCCAGACCGGCGCGATGGCCATCTCCGCGATGGTCTCGGGCTCGCTCTTCGAGGCCGGCCCCGCCGTGCCGTTCGTCACGATGGCCGGCGTCGCTGCGGGAGTCGCCTGCCTGATCCCCGTGATCTGGCGACGCACGCCGGGTCGTGTCGCGAGGCAGGTCGCCGGGGCGGGGCCGCCGCAATGACGCGGACGCGACCCCAGGGCCGTCGCGGAGCCGCGTCGCGTCATCGAGCGACCGATACGGGCGCTCGTGCGGCCGTCGTCATGCCACATGAGGGCCGGAACGCGGCACTGCGGCGACGCCCTTTCGGGCGCCACCGCAGTGACCGAATGATCTGATCTGTGAGTTGACTACGAGTGCCAGGTCGACGTGAAGAAGAGCACGGCCTGGTTCGGCTGCAGGATCGGCTTCGCGGGTGCCGGCGTCTCGAAGGTCTTCCAGTTCTGCACGTAGGACTTGGCCGCGACGCCGAGCACGACGCGGTCGGTCCACAGATACGGGAGGTCCTTGTTGACCTGGGCGCTGACTGCCGCCCACGCATTGTTCCTCGCAGTCACCGACGTCTGCGACATGGCCTTGACCATCAGCGTCTCGACCTTCGGGTCCAGGTTGTTGGCGAAGTTGAGGTGTGACTTCGTCGAGAACCAGGGGTAGTTCAGGTCCGGCGACACGCCGCCGAACTGCGCCCAGGTTATGGCCTGGTACAAGCCGAAGATCGCGTCACCGATCAGGTTGCCCTGCGGGGTGCCGGTCAGCGACACGGTCAGGCCAATCTTGCTCATCTGCTGCTGGAAGAGCGTCGCAGCCCGGCCTACGGCCGGGTCGCCCGACACGTAGGTGAGGGTGAACTTCCGCTTCGCGGCCGGTACCAGCTTCACGAGGGCCTTGGCCTTGGGGACGTTGAACTTGGGGTACGACTGCTTCCTGTAGTACGGCGAGCCGGGCTCGAAGATCCCGTCGATCACGACGGACTCCCCAGAGTCGACCACCGAGATGAACT
>DATKGG010000052.1:0-8318 GCA_035510855.1 Acidimicrobiales bacterium | reverse complement strand
GGGAGAGGAAGGGACCGCGATCTCGACGAGGGCCGCGAGGTCGTGGGCGCGGTGCCAGGTACCGAGCGACGCCGCGGCGTCGGCCCCGAGGACGACGACGATCCGGTCGCCCGGGGAGTCAGACAAGAGCTCTTCGACGGTGTCGATCGTGTAGGTGGGGCCGCCTCGCCGCAGCTCGAGGTCGCTGACAGCCACGCGGTCGATCGACCCGAACGCGGCCTGCGCCATCGCCAGACGTGCCCAGCCGGGCGCGCGCGGCGGGTCGCCCTTCAGCCACGGATCCGCCGCCACGGTGACGACGAGCTCGTCGAGGCTGGCATCGGCGAGCGTCGCGTGGACCGCGGCGACGTGGCCCGCGTGCGGGGGGTCGAACGTGCCGCCGAAGACCCCGCGTGTCCGGTGCGCCATCATCCGAGCCTACGAACACGTGCCGTCAGGGTTTGCGGCGAGGCGCACGCCTACGCTTGGATGGTGGACGCTCCGGGCCAGTCGACCTGGGAGCCCGGAACATGGCGCTCGGCCACGGCGGCCCAGCAGCCGACCTGGCCGGATCCCGACGAGCTGAAGAAGGCCGAGGCCCGTCTCGCGGCACTCCCGCCGCTCGTCTTCGCCGGCGAGGCGCGCACCCTCACCGAGCAGCTCGGCAAGGTGGCCGAGGGACGTGCCTTTTTGCTTCAGGCGGGCGACTGCGCCGAGTCGTTCCACGACGTGGCGGCCGACTCCATCCGCGACAAGCTGAAGCTGATCTTGCAGATGTCGGTCGTGCTGACCTACGCGACGGGCGTGCCGGTCGTCAAGGTCGGCCGGATCGCCGGCCAGTTCGCCAAGCCCCGCTCCCAGGACTTCGAGGCGATCGACGGCGTCGAGCTCGAGAGCTTCCGCGGGCACATGGTCAACGACGAGGCCTTCGACGTCGAGGCGCGCCGTCCGGACCCCTGGCGCCTGGTCGGTGCCTACCAGCAGTCCGTCGCCACGCTCAACTTGCTGCGCGCCTTCACGAAGGGCGGCTTCGCGGACCTCGCGCGCGTCCACGTCTGGAACCAGGAGTTCGTCGCCTCGTCCGCCGAGGGCCTGCGCTACACGCGGATCGCCGACGAGATCGCCCGGGCACTCGCGTTCATGGAGGCCTGCGGCATCGACCTCGCCCGTGAAGAGACGCTGCACCAGACGGACTTCTTCACGAGCCACGAGGCCCTCGTCCTCAACTATGAAGAGGCCCTCACGAGGCGCGACTCGCTCACGGGCGACTGGTACGACTGCTCGGCGCACCTGGTCTGGATCGGCGAGCGCACCCGCCAGCTCGACGGCGCGCACGTCGCGTTCGCCGCGGGCATCGCCAACCCGATCGCCTGCAAGCTCGGCCCGTCCGCCACGCCCCGCGAGGCCGTCGCGCTGGCCGACCGCCTCGACTGCGACCGCACGCCCGGGCGGCTCACCTTCGTGACGCGCCTCGGCGCGGACCGCGTCGAGTCGGTCCTCGGCCCGATCGTCGACGCCGTCCGGGACTCGGGGCACCCCGTCGTGTGGACCTGCGACCCGATGCACGGCAACACGATCACGGCGGACAACGGGAAGAAGACCCGTCGATTCGACGACATCCTGCGCGAGATCCGGGGCTTCTTCGCCGTGCACCGCTCGCTCGGCACCTGGGCAGGCGGGGTGCACGTCGAGCTCACCGGCAGCGACGTCACCGAGTGCCTGGGCGGTGCCGAGGCGATCGGCGAGGCCGATCTCGACGACAACTACACCTCCATGTGCGACCCGCGCCTCAACGCGCGCCAGAGCCTCGACCTCGCCTTCCAGGTCTCCGAGCTCCTGCGCGCCGAGCGCAGCGCCTGATCAGACATCGGTGACCGGGTAGCGGTCGTTGTAGCGCCCCAACCGCCAGCCCTTCTTCGTCCGCTCGAGCTCGGTCATCGACGCGTAGCGCGTCGGGAGCACGACCCGGGCGCTCACGGCGAGCCCGAAGACGAGCCCGACGGCCGCAGCCACGATCCCGCCGTGGCACGCGACGACGACGGTCTCGCCCGCGTGGTCGTCGCCCAGCGACTCGATGGCACGCCGCGCGCGCTCGTGGAACACCGTCAACGACTCCCCGCCGGGGCCGACGGGGAGGTCCGGCTCGGTGTCGAAGTCGACCATCCGGAAGCGCTCGGCGGCCTCGGCCCAGGTCAGCCCGTCGAGCTCGCCGGGGTCGTGCTCGCGCAGGTCGCGGCGCTCGCGCACCTCGAGGCCGCCGAACGCCGGTGCGAGCAGCCTGGCGGTCTCGACCGCCCGGGGCAGCGTCGACGAGTAGAGGGCGGTGACCACGCCGAGCTCGAGCGAGGTCCCGAGGCGATCGGCGAGGCAGCGCACCTGGGCGCGCCCGGCATCGGTGAGCCCCGTGTCGCCGAGCGGACCACCCACGATGCCAAGGGTCGCGACCACCGGCTCGCCGTGGCGCACGAGGACGATGCGGGTGTGGGCATCCTGGACGTTGCCGATCGTGCGCATCGAGGGGGGCGGGCGCGACGTCACGCGAGCGTGCCGACGAACTTCTCGAGCTGGCGCAGCGTCCGGCACTCGACGACCGCGTCGCAGTGCGGCGCGTACGCGGCGACGATCGAGTCGCCCGAGTTCCAGTAGCTCTGGGGCTCGGGATTGAGCCAGTACACCGCGCGGGCCCGTCGTCGCAGGTCGTCGAGCACCCAGGCCTGCGAGGCGTGGTAGTTGTTCCGCGCGTCGCCGAGCACGAGGATGCTCGTGCGGCGCGTCACGTCGTTGGCGTAGCGCTCGTGGAACTGGGTGAGCGCGCGGCCATAGTCGCTGTGCCCGTCGATCCAGACGACATCGGCCTCGGTGTTGATGCGCGCGACGGCGTCGGCGGGGTCGGCCGCGCCCTCGAAGAACCTGGTCGCCTCGTCCAGGGCATCCACGAACACGAAGCTCCGGACCTTGCGGAACTGCGCGGAGATCGCGTGGACCAAGAGCAGCGTGAAGCGCGCGAAGCTCGCGACCGATCCCGACACGTCCGCGATGACAAAGATCTCGGGCTTGGCTGGACGGGGCGGCTTGAACACCGGGTTGATCGGCACCCCGCCGGTCGACATCGACTGGCGCACCGTGCGGCGCAGGTCGAGCGAGCCGCGGTGCCCCCGGCGCCGCTTGCGCGCGAGGCGCATCGCGAGCTTTCGGCTGAGCGGGACGAGCGCGCGGTGCAGCGCGGTCAGCTCGTCGCGCGTCGCGTGCATCACGTCGAGGTCCTCGGGGAGTGGACGCCGCACCGACCGTGCGAGGGCCGAGGCGCCGCGGTCCTCGACGAGGCGTCGGCGGATCTCGTCTTCGATCGCGCGGCGCAATTGGTCGATGCGCCCCGAGGCGTCGTCGAGCGCGAGTCGCTGGGCGAGCGATCCGGGCACCGCGCCCTCGCCCGCCGCGGCTGACTGCAAGAGCGCCCGCAGGGCGTCGAGGTCCAGGTTCCGAAGCGTGCGGTACAGGTAGTAGGTGCCCCCGACGGGCCGGCCCGGCTCGATGCCCGCGAACCTCGACACCGCGATGCGCGCGCCCTCGGCGAGCATCGAGGCGTCGCCCTCGCGCAGCGCGCGGAAGAGCATCGCGGCGAGCTCTTCTTGGGTGACGTCTCCCGACGCGCCTCCCCCGCCGCCCTTGCCGCGTCCCTCCGAGCCGCGCTGTGAGCTCGGCTCGCCGGGCTCGTGCTCGGGCCCGTCGAGCTGGTCAGCGGCCGCCTGGGCCGTGACCGAGGCGAAGAAGATCTCGAAGGCGAGCTCGAAGGCCGCGAAGTGCGTCTCGTCCTTGACGAGGGTGGTCGACAGCGCCGCCTTCACGACGGCGCGCTCCATGAGGTCGATCGCGACCAGGGCGCGGGCGGCGTCCAGGTGCTCGGTCGTCGACACCGGGATACCGGCGTCGCGCAGCTCGCCGACGAACGAACCGAGGAGGTCGAGCATCAGGCCCGGTTCCCGAGCAGCTCCTTGGACGCCTTGTCGATGTCGGACTGGAACTTCAACAGGACGTGCAGGGTGTCCTTCACGTCCTGGTCGCCGATCTCGCTGCGTCCGAGCACGACAAGGGTGCGTGCCCAGTCGAGCGTCTCGGACACCGACGGGGCCTTGCGCAGGTCGAGCTGGCGCAGCGAGCGGACGACCTCGGCGATCCTCGTCGCGAGCGCGGACGAGACACCCGGCACCCTTGAGAGCACGATGGCGCGCTCGCGCTCGACGTCGGGGTAATTGAGGTGCAGGTACAGGCAGCGGCGCTTGAGCGCCTCGGACAGCTCACGCGTGTTGTTGGACGTGAGGAACACGAGCGGCAGCTGCGTCGCGGTCAGCGTGCCGAGCTCGGGGATGGACACCTGGTACTCCGACAGCACCTCCAAGAGCAACGCCTCGGTCTCGACCTCGACGCGGTCGACCTCGTCGATCAGGAGCACGACGGGCTCGGTCGCGCGGATGGCCTCTAAGAGCGGCCGCGTGAGCAGGAACTCGTCCGAGAAGATGTCGCCCTCGAGCTCGTGCCAGTCGAGGCTCGACTCGCCCTGCTGGCCCGCCTGGATGCGCAGCAGCTGCTTTCGGTAGTTCCACTCGTAGAGGGCCTTGGACTCGTCGATGCCCTCGTAGCACTGCAGGCGGATGAGCCTCGCGCCGAGCGCCTCGGCGACGGTCTTGCCGAGCTGGGTCTTGCCCGTGCCGGCTGGCCCCTCGATGAGGACCGGCTTGATGAGCCGGTCCGCGAGGTACACCACGCTCGCGATCGCCGCGTCGGCCAAGTAGCGGTTGGCCGCGAGCGCAGCCCCCACCTCGTCGGGGGAGGAGAACCTCGGCGCCCGCACGTGGTCGAGCCCGAGCGGGTCCTCCACCTCGTCTCTCAGTGACGTCACCTGACCTGCCCTTCGCCGCGGACGACCCAGCGCGTGCACGTGAGCTCGCGCAGGCCCATCGGGCCCCGCGCGTGCAGCTTCTGGGTGGAGATGCCGACCTCGGCACCCAGGCCGAGCTCTGCGCCGTCGACGAATCGCGTCGAGGCGTTGACCAGCACCGCGGCGGCGTCGACCTCGCGGACCCAGCGGTCCGCTGCGATGACGTCGCGCGTGACGATGGCCTCGGAGTGCCCCGAGCCGAAGCGCGCGACGTGGGCGATGGCCGCGTCGATCGAGTCCACGACCCGCACGGCGAGCACGAGGTCGAGGAACTCGGTCGCGTAGTCCTCGTCGGAGGCGGGCACCGCGCGCGCGACGAGCGCGCAGGTTGCCTCGTCGCCGCGCAGGAGCACCTGGGGCATGGCGAGGGCGACCTCGGGCAGGAACCGCTCGGCAACGTCGCGGTGCACGAGCAGGGTCTCTGCGGCGTTGCACACCCCTGGACGAGAGGTCTTGGCGTTCACCACGATGTCGCTCGCCATGTCGAGGTCGGCCAACGCATCGACGTAGACGTGGCAGTTGCCGTCGCCGTCGACCACGTACGGCACCGTCGCGTGCTCGGCCATCGCCGCGAGGAGGGCGCGCCCGCCGCGCGGGATGAGACAGTCGATGACGCCGCGCAGCTGCATGAAGGCGACGGCGGCCTCGCGGCTCGTGTCCTCGACGAGGCTGACGGCTGGCTTCGGGAGCCCCGCGGCAGCCAGGCCCTCGCGCAGGGTGGCGACGATCTCGAGGTTGGTCGTCTGCGCGCTCGCCGAGCCTCGCAGGAACGCCGCGTTGCCGGACTTGAGGCACAGCCCCGCGGCGTCGCTCGTGACGTTGGGGCGGTTCTCGTAGATCACCCCGACGACGCCGAGCGGCACGCGGACTCGCTCGACGCGCAGGCCGTTCGGGCGCACCGAGCCGTCCACCACCTCGCCGACGGGGTCCGCCAGCGCGGCCACGCCGCGCAGTCCCGCGGCCATCTGGGCGAGGCGCGCGTCGTCGAGGGTCAGCCGGTCGATCGCCGGGGGCGCCATGCCCGCGGCGTGGGCAGCCTCGACGTCGTGCGCGTTCGCCGCCAAGATCGCCCCGGCACGCTCGCCAAGCGCGTCGGCCGCCGAGTGCAGGGCCGCGTCCTTCGTGGCACTCGAGGCGCCACGAAGGACCAACGAGGCGTCCTTGACTGCAGCGCCCTGCGCGCTCAGCACGGGGTCCGCCATCGGCGAATCGTACCTTTGTGCATGGGGGCCTCAGGCCAGCGCCACCAGGTCGTCGTGGTGGACGACCACCACGTCGCGCGGCACCGGTGTGCCATCGGCGTGGCGAGCGAGCTCGCCCGACGAGCAGCGCACGAGTCCCTTTGCGAACAGCGAGCCGCCTGCGGTGACCTCGACGGCGTCCCCGACGGCGAAGTCACCCTCCTGGGCGCGCACGCCCGCGAGGAGCAGGCTCGCCCCGTCGCGCAGCGCGCGCCGCGCGCCGTCGTCGACTTCCAGGCGCCCCTTGGACGCCGTCGCGAACGCGATCCATGCCTTGCGCGCGGGCAGCGGCCGCTCGCGCGCACGGAACGTCGTCGACGTCGCCCCGCTGCCATCCTCGAGGCGGATGACGACGCAGTCGTCCCTCGCGTCGGCGATCACCGTCTCGATGCCCGACCAGGTCGCGAGCCTGGCCGCGGCGAGCTTGGACGCCATGCCGCCCGTGCCGACCGCGCTCGAGCTGCCGCCCGCCGCGGCCTCGAGCTCGTGATCGATCTCGGTCACCTCGTCGATGAGCGTGGCCGCCTCGCTCGTCGCGGGGTCCTCGGTGAACAGCCCTGGCGTGTCGGTGAGCAGCACGAGCCGGCTCGCCGCGACGAGCACCGCGACGAGCGCGGCGAGCCGGTCGTTGTCGCCGAAGCGGATCTCCTCGTCGGCGACCGCGTCGTTCTCGTTCACGACCGGAATGACGCCGAGCTCGAAGAGCGCGGCGAAGGTCCTGCGAGCGAGCAGGTACTGGCGCCTCGAGAACAGGTCGGCCGGATCGAGCAGGACCTGGCCGACGTGGAGCCCATGGGTCGCGAGCGAGTCCTGCCAGGCGCGCACCACCCGGGGCTGCCCGACCGCCGAGGCAGCCTGGAGCGCGGCCATGTCGCTCGGCCGGGTCGTCTTCCCGAGGGTGCTGAGGCCGGTCGCGACCGCCCCCGAGCTCACGACGACGAGCCGCGTGCCCCTCGAGCGCAAGACGGCGAACTGGCTCGACAGCGACGCGAGCAGCGCCACGTCGGGCGCGCCGTCGTGGCCGGTGACCGACGTCGAGCCGAGCTTGACCACGATGACGCGCTCGGCCACTCGCTAGGACCCTTCGGAGCGCTTCATCCGGCGCGCGCGGCTGGGACGACCGGCCTCGAGCTCCGCGTCGACGCCGTGGCCCTCGGCCCAGGTGAGTGCCACCCCGCCGATCCGCACGTCGTCGCCGTCGCGGGCGCCGGCGCGCGCGAGCGCCCGGTCCACGCCCAGTCGCTCGAGGCGCCGGTGCAGCTCGTCGAGCGCGCCCAAGTCGGTGAGGTCGCTCAGCCCCACCGCGCGCGCCGCGGCTCGACCGGTGACCTCGAAGGACCCGTCGGAGAGCCGGTGCACCTCGACCTCCTCGGTGCGCGGCCGATGGACGCGGGGCGTCGCCGCGGACACCTCGGCCTCAGCGCGCCGCGCGTCGCGAACGAGCTCGGCCAGCCTGCCGACGAGCACGTCGAGGTTGTCGCCGCGCTGCGAGGACACGACGAGCTCCACGAAGGAAGCCTCCGCGTCGGGGTCCGCCACGTCGCACTTGGACCCGATCACGAACCTCGGGCGGTCGGCGAGCTCGGGCAGGTGCGACGCGAGCTCGAAGAGGAGCACGTCGTGCTGGCGCTCGGGCGATGCCGCCGCGCCCTCGGAGAGGTCGACCATGACGCACAGCACGCGCGCGCGCTCGACGTGACGGAGGAACTCATGGCCCAGTCCGCGGCCCTCGGCCGCCCCCTCGATGAGCCCGGGCACGTCGGCCATCACGAACTCGGTCGCCTCGAAGGGACGCCCGGGGCGTTCCCCCACGCGCACGACCCCCAGGTGCGGGACCAGCGTCGTGAAGGGGTAGTCGGCGATCTTGGGCTTGGCCGCGGACACCCGCGAGAGCAGCGTGGACTTCCCGACGTTCGGGAAGCCGATGAGCGCGACGTCGGCGGCGAGGCGCAGCTCGAGGTCGCACCAGCGCTCCTCGCCGCGCTCGCCCTGCTCGGCGAACGAGGGTGCGCGTCGCCGGTTGGACCCGAATCGGGCATTCCCGTGGCCCCCCTCGCCGCCCGCTGCGACCAAGAAGCGGTCGCCCGCCACGGGGAGGTCGCAGAGCAGCTCGCCGTCGAGGGTCGCGACCGAGGTCCCGACCGGCACGGGGACCACGAGGT
>DATKGG010000051.1:0-19592 GCA_035510855.1 Acidimicrobiales bacterium | reverse complement strand
CGTCGCTCGCCGCCGCGGTGTCGACAGACGGTGCTCCGCTCACCCTGACCGCGCTCGCGGCGGTCCGAGGCGTCGTCACCCCCATGCAGTTCGAGTTCGCCGCGGCGTACCTCTCCTCGAGCGAGGCCGCCACGACGGTCGGGCACTCCCAGATCGCGGTGACCCGTGGCACCTCGGTCGTTGGCGACATCGCGGGCACCGTCATCCTCAACGGGCAGGGACGTGCGGTCGCGGCCTCGGTGCCCGCGCTCGGCGCGACCGCCTTCGTGCCCGCGACGTTCCTCGAGCTGCTCGCACAGCGCATCGTGCTCGGCGACACGGCCGGCCACGGCTGGCTCCAGCTCGAGGGCACGGCGACGCCGACGGGCGGCGCCCGCGTCGTGGCAGTGACCTACCGAGGCGCGGCATGGGGGGCGGTCCGCCCAGGTGACACGATCGTGGCCGTCAACTCCATCCAGGTGCGCACCATGGCGGACATCGGCTCGATCCTCTACACGAGCTCGCCCGGACAGATTCTCGTGCTCACCTTGGTCCACGACGGTCACCTCCGCGCCGTCGACGTGACGCTCGCCGCCTCCCCGTAGGCTCGACTGCATGACCGGCCCGTCCAACGGGTTCGAGGGGCTGCTCGGCGACCTCCTGAAGGCGATGGGCGGCTCGCCTGCTGCGGCCTGGTTCGATGCCGCGAGGGCCCTCGCGGTGAGCGTCGTCGCCGACGAGCACGAGGCGTTCAACCCGGACCCCGTCGCACGCATCAAGCTCGAAGAGCTCGCCCGGGTTGTGTCGCTCCACGTCGCGGAGGTCACCGGCGATGCCGTCGACGCGGTCGTCGAGCCCGTCACTCGAGCGGCGTGGGGTGTCGCCGCCCTGACGTCATGGCGCCCGAGGCTCGAGCCCCTCGTCGCGTCGGCGTCAGCCCAGCCCGAGTCATCCGGCGCGCTCGACGACGAGCACACCGACGCCGCGACCGCGATGCTCGCGAAGTTCGCCTCCTCCATGGGACCGATGTTCCTCGGGCTCCAGGTGGGGTCGACCGCGGGGCACCTCGCTGAGCGCGCGCTCGGCTCCTCGGCGTTCCCCCTCCCATGGCCCGACGCGAGCCACGCCCTGATCGTCGTGCGGAACCTCGACCAATTCGCCGAGGACTGGAGCCTCGACCACGACGCCGTGTCCGCCTTCACGATCTCGCGCGAGCTCGCGATGCGAGCGGTCTACTCGAGGCCCTCGATCGCCGCGCACGTCGAAGCCCTGCTCGACGCCGCGACGGCCGCGCAGATGTCGATGCAAAAGACGCTGCTCGATCGACTCGGGGACGCCGACGGCGTGGAGGACCTCTCCCGCCTGCTCGGCGACCCCGAGGCCTTCGTCGAGGGGCTCTGGGGCCATGAGCTCCCCGAGGGCGGCCGCGCTCACGACGCGCTCAACGCGGCGGTGACCGCCATCAGCGCCTACGTCGACGAGGTCGCAAAGGTCGTCGCGTCGAGGGTCCTCGGCGACGCAGGGCAGCTCGCCGAGGCATGGCACCGGCACCGCACCGGCGACAGCAAGGGCGCCGAGGCGGCAGCGGCGATGTTCGGCGTCGATCTCTCGAAGGAGCGGGTCGACCTTGGCGCCGCCTTCGTCGCGGGCGTCATCGAGCGCGATGGCTTCGACGCCCTCTCGCGGCTCACCACGAGCGCCGAGGGACTGCCCACTCCTGCAGAGATCGTCGCGCCAGGGCTCTGGCTCGCGAGGACGTCGCTACCGACCCTCGGCAGCGAAGGGTCGGGCTAGCCCCGTTGCTCGGGCTCCGCTTCGTCGAACCCCAGGTCCCACTCGAGGAGCAGCTGCTCGCGCTCGGCGTCACGAGCGACGCGCTCGCGGTTTCGACGGAACTGCGGGTCGTGGGGCGGCAGGAGCACGAGGCGCGCGTTGGCACGGTCCGCGAAGGACTGGATCGTCTCTTCGTTCCCCCAGTCGCTCTGGATCTCCCAGTGGGGCGCGACGGGCCCGAGGTAGACGATGCGGACGTGCCCGACGGGCTCGAAGGGCTCGACGACTTCGTCACTGGCCTGGGTCATGTGAGCTCCTTGTCGAGGCTTTGAGAAGGGTAGGAGGAGAACCGTGGGCACGTATCCGCTGGCCACAGGACCCTGTGGTCCCGGTTGCATCCCGGGCGTCGCCACGTGAAACATTGCACGTAGTTGGGCTTGTGGGCCAAGCCCTCATATGCGAGTGTATTACTGCATTGGAGGAGGGGACAAATGACCACCGAGTGGATGGCTGACGGCAAGTGCCGAGAGGTCCCGCCGGAGACGTTCTTCCCGAGTGACGGGCTCGGCGTGATTAGGGCACAGCGCATCTGTGCGACGTGCGAGGTGTCGTCTGAGTGCTTGGAGTACGCCCTTGAGAACCACATCGATCATGGCGTGTGGGGCGGCAAGTCTGAGCGCGAGCGGCGGCGCATCCTGCGCACGCGGCGTCGCGGCTCAATCTCGACACTGCACAGCTGAGCGCTGAGCATCACGGCGCACTCGTGTGCGCCGCAAACCTCAGCGAGGGACGCGACCACGCGGTGCTGGCCGCGCTGCGCGCGTCGGCCGGCGATGCCCTCCTTGATGCGCACGTCGACGCCGACCACCACCGATGCGTGCTCACCATGGCGTCGGCGTCCCCGGGGTTCGCGGGGCGACTCCTTGATCTCGCGCAGGTCGCCGCTGACATGATCGATCTCGGCGCCCACGAGGGGGTCCACCCCCGGCTAGGCGTCCTCGACGTGGTGCCGTTCGCGCCCCTCCACGGGTCCTCGCTCGACGAGGCCATCGCAGCCCGCGACGACGTCGTGGCCGGCCTGGGCTCGCTCGGGATCCCGGCCTTTCGGTATGGGCCCCTGGCGGACGGCACAGCTCGCTCCCTGCCCGAGCTGCGACGCCGCGCCTTTGTGGATCTCGCGCCCGACGCAGGGCCCCCAGATCCCCACCCCACCGCGGGAGCGACGGCAGTCGGCGCGAGGCTGGCGCTCGTCGCCTGGAACGCCTGGGTCCAGGGCGCGACCCTCGAGGAGACCCGGCGCATCGCGGCGTCCGTACGCAGCGAGCACGTGCGGGCCATCGGGCTCCAGGTCGAAGGAGCGACCCAGGTGAGCTGCAACCTGGTGGACCCCGTCAGGGAGCCGCCGCACGTCGTCTACTCGAGGATCGAGGCACTGCTCCCCGAGGACGCCCACGTCGTGCGCTGCGAGCTCGTGGGACTCGTCCCTGACCGGGTCCTCGACGTCGTGCCGCGGTCCTGGTGGGAGCGACTCGGCCTGTCCGAGGAGCGATCGGTGGAGCGGGCCGCGGCAATGATCGGCGTCGGGACGCACTGACTCGCCCGCGGGGTCAGCTCGCCGAGGCCGCCCGCCGCTCGATCGCCCTCGCGCGGCGCAGGCGGCGGCGCTCTCGCTCGCTCATCCCGCCCCAGATCCCGAACTTCTCACCGTTGTCGAGCGCGAACTCCAGGCAGTCGTTCTGCACGACGCAGCCCCGACAGACCTCCTTGGCCTCCTTGGTGGACGCGCCCCGCTCCGGGAAGAAGAGGTCCGGGTCGACCCCCATGCAGTTCGCTCGGGCTTGCCACCCGCGCTCCTCCAGCCCTCCCAGAATCGACACGATCTCCATAAGACCTCCCCCGGGGTGCCGCCTCTCTGATGGCACCCCTGTAGTTACACGGGTGTCATCTTGGGCGATCCAGGGGGAAAATGCAAGCGAAATCGTGAATTCAGCCCGTCGCGCGCAGGGTGCGCCGGTGCTGGAGGAAATCGGCGAGCACGTAGCTGCCGAGATCGTCACGGCTCGGATAGAACGTCCGGCCGCCATTGACCTTGCCGATCTGCTCGACGAAGGGGAACTGCGTGCGCTCGAGGTCGAGGGCGAACGTGTTGATCGTGATCCCCGCGCGGGTGCAGCGCAGCACCTCGGCCATCGTCCGGCGCAGCGTCTCGCTCGTCGGCGGGTAGTGGAAGTAGGGCTCGCCGGTGTCATCGAGGTGCGCGGTCGGCTCGCCGTCAGTGATGACGAGGATCTGGCGCGTCCCGTGCTCCTTCGAGAGCATCCGGCGACCGAGGGCGAGGGCGTGCTGCAGGTTCGTGCCGTAGATGTAGTCCCACATGACCGTCGGGAGCTCTTCGATCTGGATCTCCCGTGCGATCTCGGAGAACACGACGACCGACAGGAAGTCCCTCGGGAAGCGCGTGCGGATGAGCGTCGCGAGCGCGATCGCCATCTTCTTCGCCGGCACGAAGTTGTCCCGCATCGGCATCGACATCGACAGGTCGATGGCGAGCACCGTCGCCGAGCGGACGAGCGCCTCGTGCTCCACGATCTCGAAGTCCCGGGGCTCGAGCTTGACCGGCACGCCCTGGCCGCCACGCGTGACCGCGTTGTGCACGGTCCTCGGCAGGTGCAGGTTGAACGTGTCGCCCGGCTCCCAGGGCCGCGAGACCTCCTCGCGATCGTGGCCGATGCCCGTCTTCGTCGCGGTGTGCTCCCCCATCGCGCCGTTGCGGAGCCGGTCGTACAGGTCCCGCAGCGCCCTCGCGCCCAGCCGTCGCACGCCGTGCGCGGTGAGCTCGAGTCGTCCGCCGCGACGGTCGATCAGCCCGGCGTCGGTGAGCTCGCGCACGAGCTGGTTGAGCCGTTCGACGCTGCGAGCAGCGTCCTCGCCCAGATCGCGGCGCACCGCGTCGATGTCGATCTCGGGCAGCGCGGCCGCGGCGTTGTCCGAGCTGAGCAGCTCCTCGAGCCGCTCGAGGTCGCCGAGCTGGCTCGTGACGTCCGTCGCCTGGTCGAGCGAGAGCGGCCCGCTGCCCTCAAAGGCATAGCCCCTCGAGCCGTCGAACTCGGGGAACGCGCGCGAGAGGTTGGCCGCGAGCCGGTTCATCGAGAAGCTGAGGTCGAGGTCCTCGAACAGCGACTGGCTCAGTCGCTCGAGCTCGGCGCGCTGCTCGGGCGACAGCGACTCAAACATCGCCCGTGCGGCCGCCATGCGACGCGCGAGCTGCTCGAGTAGCTCGTCGAGGTTCTCGGCCGGACCGAACAGGTCGCCGTAGGCGTCCATGAACGCCTCGAAGGTGGGATCGAGCGGCTCGCCGCGATCGCGCTGCTCGAGCATGCGGCTGAGCGCGTCCATGCCCTCGCGCATCCGGCGAAGCTGCTCGGGATCGGGCTCGGCGAGCGCGCCGCGCATCGCCTCGAAGTACGACCCCAGCAGCTGCTCACGCAGCTCGCCCAGCAGCTGCTCGAACTGCTCACGAGCCTCCGAGGAGACGAACTCGTAGTGGCGCATCGCCTCGACACGCGGTGCGAAGCGGTCAGGCAGCACGTCGAGCTCGACCGAGCGCTCCGCGACGACGTCGTCGGTCACCTGCTGGCGGCGCTCGTCGGCGGACGCCGCAGCGTCCTCGCTCAGCGAGCGCAGCGCCTCGCGCTCCGTCGCCTCGACCTCGTCGAGGCGGTCCTGGAACTCGGCGAACTGCTCGTCGGGATCGCCGCGCTCGAGCAGCTCCTGGCGTCGGCGGCGCGCGCGCTCCATGAGCTCGCGAAGCCCCTCGAGCCGCTCGCCGTCGGGCGTGCGCATCCCGCGGCGCAGCAGGCGGTTGAGCGCGTCGGAGAGGTCGCCTCCCTCCAAGAGGTCGTCGGTCAGCGCGTCGAGGAGGGCCTCGGCATCGAGGTCGTCGTCATCGCCGCTCCCGTCGAAGCGGCGGTAGCCGTACCTCGCGCTCATCAGCGTCGACGCTGGCGGTACAGCGCTCTGGGCCCCGAGGCGTCCTTGCTCAGCCGCTTGGTCAGGTGCAGCCCCTCGAGCAGGAACTCGAGGGCCGCGGCCATCTCCTCGGTGCCCGCGTCCTCGCCTGCGATGCGCCGGGTCGCGGGCTCGAGCACCGGGAGGGCCCCGAGCACCTCGGTGTAGTCCTGGGCGTCGAGGTCGTCGCCGACGTGGACCACGACCTCGTCGTCGAATGCTGCGACGATCTCGGCGGCGTCTTCGAGCACCACATGCTCGCGGAAGACAAGGAGCACCGACGCCGCGACGAGCTGGGCGACGACGTCGGCCTCGCGGCCCTCTTCCATCGCCTCGATCTCGATCTTCCCCTGGGTCGAGGCGACGACTGCGGCGAGGTCGCTCACCCGGGGCACCACCGCACTGCCGCGCGTGCGCAGCGTGCGGCGCAGCGCGTTCGCGACGACGCTCTCGTAGTTGGCGATCGTGAGTCGCACCGACACGCCGCTGCGCTGGATGACCATCGGGCTGCGGCGCGCGAGCTGGGAGATCTGGACGATCGCGAGCTCGATGAACCAGGGCACGGCGATGGGGACGCTCGTTGCGGGCAGCGATGCCTCGTTCCTCGCGATCTCGAGCTCGGTGTCGACGTCGCGCGGGTAGTGCGTGCGGATCTGCGCGCCGAACCGGTCCTTGAGCGGCGTGATGATCCGGCCCCGGTTCGTGTAGTCCTCGGGGTTCGCCGTCGCGACGAGGACGAGGTCGAGGGGGAGCCGGATCCGGTGTCCCCGGATCTGGATGTCGCGCTCCTCGAGCACGTTGAGGAGACCCACCTGGATGCGCTCGGCGAGGTCCGGGAGCTCGTTGACCGCGAAGATCCCCCGGTTCACGCGCGGGACGAGGCCGAAGGAGAGTGCCTGCTCGTCGGTCAGGTACCGGCCCTCGGCGATCTTGATCGGGTCAATCTCGCCGATGAGGTCCGCGATCGTCGTGTCAGGCGTCGCGAGCTTCTCGCCGTAGCGCTCGGATCGGTGGACCCATGACACGGGCGTCTCGTCACCGTGTGTCTCGACGAGCTCGATGGCGCGACTCGAGACCGGTGCGAACGGATCGTCGTTGATCTCGCTCGTGGCCACGATCGGCAGCCACTCGTCGAGCAGGCCAACGAGCGAGCGAAGGATCCTCGTCTTCGCCTGCCCCCGCTCGCCGAGGAGGATGACGTCGTGGCCAGCCAGGATCGCGTTCTCGAGCTGGGGCAGCACGGAGTCCTCGTAGCCGAGGATGCCGAGCGCGAGCGGCTCGCCGTCTGCAATCCGGCGCTCGAGGTTCTCGCGGAGCTCGTGGGCGACGGGTCGGGACGTCCACCCGCTGTCTCGGAGCTCGCCGATCGTGCTCGCGAGCCCAATCGGTGCGTGCGGAACGGACGTCGCGAGATCGCTCATCGCCTGAGCGTAGGTCGCCGGGGAACGACGCGAAACTGCGCGGGGCGGTCAACAGGGGCCCTCTCGGAGCCTGCATAGGATGACGCCGGCCCGAATTTCGGGCGGCTGGACGGCGCAGAGAGGAGACGTGTGGCGACTGCCGCAGGGTCCACGCCCGTCTCGGTACCCCGGCGCGGCGGCCCCACCGTCATGACGCTCCGCCAGGACCGCTGGTGGATCCAGCCCCTCGTCACCTTCTCGATCCTCTTCGCCTTCGTCGTCTACGTCACCTGGGCGGCGTTTCAGAACCGCAACTACTACGTCGGGGCGATCAACCATCGCGACCTGATCAGCCCCCTGTACTCCCCCTGCATCGCGAACTCGTGCACCTCGGGCGCAACGATCCGCGGCTTCCACCTCTCTTGGTGGAGCTTCTCGCCGGCGCTGCTCATCCTCATCATTCCGGGCGGCTTCCGGGTCACCTGCTACTACTACCGGCGCAGCTACTACCGGGCCTTTTGGTGGTCGCCCCCCTCCTGCGCGGTCGAGGACCACCACTCCAAGTACAGCGGCGAGACCCGGTTCCCGCTCATCTTGCAGAACACGCACCGCTACTTCTTCTACCTCGCGTTCCTCGTCAACATCATCCTCACCTACGACGCCGTGCTCGCGTTCTCGATGCCCGGCGAGGGCATCGGGGTCTCGGTCGGCACCCTCGTGCTCGTCGTGAACGCCCTCTTGCTGTGGCTCTACACGCTCAGCTGCCACGCGTGCCGGCACCTGTGCGGCGGGCACGTGCGCTCCTTCAGCGACCATCCGATCCGTCGACGTCTGTGGAACTTCGTCACGCCGCTTAACGCGCGCCACATGCAGTTCGCGTGGGCGAGCCTCATCTTCGTGGCGCTCACCGACGTGTACGTGCGACTGGTCGCGAGCGGTGCGATCTCCGACGTGAAGCTGTTCTAGGAGCTGCCGTGCCGAACCACGAGACCGAGCACCAGGACTACGACGTCCTCATCGTCGGCGCCGGGGGCGCCGGGCTCCGCGCCGCGATCGAGTCCACGAGACGTGGGCTGCGAACGGCGATCCTGACCAAGTCGCTGCTCGGCAAGGCGCACACCGTGATGGCCGAGGGCGGCGTCGCCGCGGCGATGGGCAACGTCTACCCCGAGGACAACTGGAAGGTGCACTTCCGCGACACGATGCGCGGCGGCAAGATGCTCAACAACTTCCGGATGGCCGAGCTGCACGCCCAGGAGTCACCCGATCGCGTGCACGAGCTCGAGGCCTGGGGCGCGCTCTTCGACCGGACGAGCGACGGGCGCATCCTGCAGCGCGACTTCGGGGGCCATCGCTTCGCGCGGCTCGCACACGTCGGCGACCGCACCGGCCTCGAGATGATCCGGACCCTTCAGCAAAAAGTCGTCTCGATGGGCGTCGACGTCGTGATGGAGTGCAAGGTGCTCCGCCTCTTGACCGACGAGGACGGCCGCATCGCCGGATGCGTGGCGTACCACCGTCCGAGCGGCGAGTTCGTGACGTTCTCGGCGCCCGCGATCGTGCTCGCGACCGGCGGCGTCGGCAAGTCCTGGAAGTACACCTCGAACTCGTGGGAGTCGACCGGCGACGGCCACGCGCTGGCCCTGTGGGCGGGCGCGCAGCTGATCGACATGGAGTGCATCCAGTTCCACCCAACCGGCATGGTGTGGCCCCTCAGCGTGCGGGGGCTGCTCGTCACCGAGGGCGTCCGCGGGGACGGCGGGGTGCTGCGCAACTCGAACGGTGACCGGTTCATGTTCAACTACGTCGCCGACATGTTCCGTGCCGAGACGGCCGACTCCGAAGAGGAGGCCGACCGCTGGTACGACGACCACAGCGCGGGCCGGCGCCCTCCCGAGCTCCTGCCGCGCGACGAGGTCGCCCGAGCGATCAACACGGAGGTCAAGGCTGGCCGAGGCACGCCGCACGGCGGGGTCTACCTCGACATCGCCACTCGGCGCTCCGCCGAGTTCATCCGTCGTCGGCTGCCCTCGATGTACCACCAGTTCATGGAGCTCGCCGGCGTGGACATCACGCGCGAGCCGATGGAGATCGGCCCGACGTGCCACTACATCATGGGCGGGGTCCGCGTCGACGCCGACACCGCGGTCACGTCCGTGCCCGGCCTCTTCGCCGCGGGCGAGGTCGCCGGAGGCATGCATGGCGCGAACCGCCTCGGCGGCAACTCGCTCAGCGACCTGCTGGTCTTCGGGCGACGCGCCGGGATGGGTGCCTCGGACTACGTCGAGGGAGGCCAGCACGCCGCGGCCCTCGACACGGCCGCCGTGGACGTGGCGATCGACGAGGCCATCGCGCCGTTCCTGCGCGAGGAGGGTGAGAGCCCGTACCAGATCCAGCACGACCTCCAAGAGCTGATGCAGTCCAACGTCGGCATCATCCGCACCGGCTCCGAGCTCGCCGCGGCGATCACCGCCCTCGACGAGCTCGCGGCTCGCACCGCGAACCTGGCAGTCACCGGCCCTCGCGCCTACAACCCCGGCTGGAACCTCGCGACGGACCTCCCGAGCATGCTCACCGTCTCGCGATGCACGACGCTCGGCGCGATCAACCGCACGGAGAGCCGCGGCGGGCACACCCGAGAGGACTTCCCGACCCCCGACGCCGAGCTCGGAAAGGTCAACTTCGTCCACTCCCAACCGAACGGGGGCGGGTACCGCGAGGAGGTCAAGACCGTGCCGGAGCCGATTCTTGAGGTCCCGCCGGAGTTGCGCGAGATCCTCGAGGCCGCGACATGACCGACGAACTCACGCTCCGCGTGTGGCGGGGCGACGCCGGGGGCGGTCGCTTCGAGGACTACCGGCTGGAGCGCGTCGAGGGCGAGGTCGTCCTGGACGTCGTCCACCGGCTCCAGTCGACCCAGGCACCGGACCTGGCCTGTCGGTGGAACTGCAAGGCCGGCAAGTGCGGGAGCTGCTCCGCGGAGATCAACGGCATGCCGAAGCTCATGTGCATGACGAGGGTGGAGCAGCTCGGAACCGAGGTCATCACCGTCGCGCCCATGCGAACCTTCCCGATCGTCCGCGACCTCGTCACGGACGTCTCGTTCAACTACGAGATGGCGAAGAAGGTGCCCGCGTTCAGCCCCCCCGAGCCGCCGGAGGGCGGCTATCGGATGCAGCAGGTGGACATCGCGCGCGGCCAGGAGTTCCGCAAGTGCATCGAGTGCTTCTTGTGCCAAGACGTCTGCCACGTGATCCGGGACCATGAGGAGAACAAGCCGAGCTACGCAGGACCCCGGTTCTTCATCCGCTATGCCGAGCTCGAGATGCACCCGCTCGACACGAACGATCGGCGAAGCCTCGTCCGCGAGCAGATGGGACTCGGGCTGTGCAACATCACCAAGTGCTGCACGGAGGTCTGCCCCGAGCACATCAAGATCACCGACAACGCCATCATCCCGCTCAAGGAACGCGTCGTCGGCGCCAGTTACGACCCTGTTGCCTGGCTCGGCCGAGTCGTGCGGCGCACGAAGGTGCGCTCTGCCGACGAGGCCGCCGTGCAGCCAGCGCCCTAGTGCCCGCTGCACTGTTCACCGACGAGTGGCTCGCCGAGTGCAATCTCGCGCTCGCCGAGCTGTCCGCGCCGCTCAAGTCCGACACGGACCGCCTTGTGGTCACCGAGCTCATCACCCGGGCGCCGCACGGCCGCCACGGCGCGATCACGCTCGTGGCGGACGCCAGAGGCGTGCGCCTCGCTGCGGGCGAGGATCCCGCCGCGTCAGCGTGGCTGACGGTCTCGATGCCGGATGCCGAGGCGCTGCACGCAGGCTCGCTCGACCCCGCCCGCGCGCTCGTCGAGGGCCGGATCCGGATTCGCGGCGACTTCCGCGCGGTCGTCGACGCCGTCGGGCTGCTCGCCGCGGCGCATGACGTGCTGCGTGCGCGTGCGGTCACTGCGGACTGACAAGCGCCGCTCAGACCGGCGGCTCGGGTTCGTACTGGATCATGTGACGCACCTCACGAGCTCGCTCTGGCGACGCGAGCCGGGCGACGAGATGCAGCGCCATGTCGATCCCCGCAGCGACGCCCGCCGACGTGACGGTGTCCCCGTCATCGACGAACCGCGCGTCGCGTCGCACCTCGATCGACGGATCGAGTGACGCCAGGTAGTCGAGCGAGGCCCAGTGCGTCGTCGCGGGGCGCCCGGCGAGCAGGCCGGCGGCCGCAAGGACGAGCGACCCGGTGCAGACCGAGGCGAGGAGCGGCACCCGCGTGCGCATCGACCGGACCCACTCGAGGTGGGCCTCGTCAGCGAGCTGCGAACGCGTGCCCTGCCCGCCGGGGTAGACGAGCACATCGAGGTCCGGGGCGTCTTCAATGGCGACGTGGGGACGAATGACGAGGCCCTTGGCCCCGCGGACCTCGGTCCCGCCGAAGGACATCGTGACCACGGACCAGCCGTCCTCGGGCGCGTGGGCGCACCAGGCGCCGAACACCTCGTAGGGCCCGACCGCGTCGAGCTCCTCGAACCCCTCGAAGAGGAAGATTCCAATCCGTCGAGCCCCTGCAGGCATCCCGCGAGCATGCCATCAGGAGGTGAATCCCCTGGTCCGGTCACCCCAGAGCCCAGATTTCTCCTTCCCCGCTGCGACGGGACGGGTCTATGGTTTGCGATGTGGCTCGCGAGTGCCCAGCAGCGACCGCCGGCAACCGCCGTGCGACGCGCCTCGAGGCAGCCGCCGCGGTGTCCCGCACGAAATCCCGGTGGTCGGCCGGCCTCGACGACGGTCGCCCCCACCTCTGCACGGGACAGCGCCGCGCACCGCTGCCCCAAGGTGCGCCAACTCGATCTGTGAAGGTGCAAAGAAGCTGAGAAGGGAGCGCAATGACCGCGACGGTTATCAATGATCACTTCTTGCTGAGGTACCGAGAGCTGATGGACGCAGAGGACCAGGCGTTCGACGAGCTCGAGCACGCCTGCGAGGACGGCGACGGGCCGCACTTCATCGAGGAGATGGGAATCTGGATGACCGCGCTGCGCGCGAAGCTCGCGTTCCTGGAGCGATCGGGCTTCGAAGTCCCCGCTGCCTGAACGCTCCTCAGGGCGTGACCCGCGCCGAGACGACCTCCACCGCTGCTGCGAGCGACGTGCCAGCCAGAGAAGAGGTGGTCCTGCGTGCTGACATCCCGCTCCTCGAAGAGGACCTCGCCGCTCCTGGGCTGATCCAGCCCGGCGCGGGCTTGATGCCCCTCGAGCTCGGCGGCGCGACGCCCGAGGTCGCGGTCCTGTGCTTTTTCCAGGAGGTCCTCGAGACCTTCGAGGCGCGCGGCCGTGCCCGGCGCGTGGGCCGGCTCGTGAGCGAGATGGGCCCCAACCCGCTGTACGTGGTCAAGGCCGACGGCAGCGAGGTGTTGGTCGTGCATCCCGGCGTGGGCGCCCCGCTCGCCGCAGGGATGCTCGAAGAGGTCATCGCCCTCGGCTGCACCCGCATCGTCGCGTGCGGCGGCGCGGGCGCGCTGCGCGACGACCTCGTGCTCGGACACGCCGTTGTCGTCGACGAGGCGGTCCGCGACGAGGGCACGTCGTACCACTACCTGCCCGCGTCACGGACGGTCACCGCGGACGCGCACGGGGTCTCGGTGCTCGCGACCCTGCTCGAGGAGCGAGGCGTCCCGTTCCTCGTCGGGAAGTCCTGGACGACCGACGCGTTCTATCGCGAGGCACGTCCGCGCATCGATCGCCGGGTCGCCGAGGGCTGTCTGACCGTCGAGATGGAGGCCGCTGCGTTCATGGCGGTGGCCCGATTCCGAGGCATCCGCTTCGCCCAGCTGCTCTACGCGGGCGACTCCGTCGCCGGGGAGGCCTGGGACGAGCGCGGATGGAACCGAGCGGGCTCGATCCGAGAGTCGCTCTTCGCGTTGGCCCTCGAGGGCGTCCTCAGGCTCTGAGCTCGGCGCGGCGAGCCTTAGCCAAGCAGCCCGAGGGCGACCACCTCGTCGCGCTCGGAGAGCAGCTCGTCGGTCGTGAGCTTGATCTTCTCCGTGGCGAACCCCGAGTGCTCGAAGCCCGGCTTGACCGACCATGCCCCCAGCCCGTCGGCGACGATCGGGAACCCGAACTGGAGTCCCTCGGGCACGCCGTACTCCCCCGACGAGGCGACGGCGACCGAGGTGCAGCAGTCGGTCGGCGTCGGGTGCGTGAGCGAGACCACCGTGTCGATCGCCGCGTTCGCCGCCGAGGCGGCCGACGAGGCGCCGCGCGCCTCGATGATGGCGGCGCCCCGCTTCTGCACGGTCGTGAGGAACTCGCCGTGCAGCCAGGACTCGTCACCGATCGCGAGCGTCGCCGGCTTCCCTGCGATCGTCGCGTTCTCGAAGTCGGGAAACTGCGTCGCGGAGTGGTTGCCCCAGATCGCGAGGTTCCGGACGTCCGCGACACCGACCCCGGCGTGCGTGGCGAGTTGGGACTGCGCGCGGTTCTGATCGAGCCTGGTCATGGCGAACCATCTGTCCGCGGGCACGTCAGGCGCCGCGCTCCGTGCGATGAGGCAGTTCGTGTTGCACGGGTTGCCGACGACGAGGACGCGGACGTCAGTCGCGGCGTGCGCGGCGATCGCCTTTCCCTGGGGCTTGAAGATCCCACCGTTGATGCTGAGCAGGTCGCCTCGCTCCATGCCTGCCTTCCGCGGCACGGAGCCGACCAGCAGCGCCCAGCTCGTCCCGTCGAAGGCCGTCGTCAGGCTGCTCGTGGCCTCGACGCCGGCGAGCAGCGGGAACGCGCAGTCATCGAGTTCCATGACGACGCCCTCGAGCGACTTCATCGCGGGCTCGATCTCGAGCAGGCGCAGCACGACCGGCGTGTCGTCGCCGAGCAGCTGGCCCGAGGCGATCCGGAACACCAGCTGGTAGCCGATCTGGCCGGCGGCGCCGGTGACGGTGACGTGGACGGGACGAGGTGCCATGGGAGCTCCTTCGGTCGTGGCGATCAGAGACGGTCGGCGATGGCGCTCGCGAACTCGGAGCACTTGACCTCGGTCGCGCCCTCCATGAGCCGTGCGAAGTCGTAGGTGACGATCTTGTCGGCGATCGTCGCCTCCAAGGCGCGGACGATCGCCGTGGCCGCGTCGGTCCAGCCGAGGTGCTCGTACATCAGCACGCCGGACAGCAGGATCGAGCCGGGGTTGACCTTGTCCAGGCCCGCGTACTTGGGTGCCGTCCCGTGCGTCGCCTCGAACACGCCGTGCCCGGTCACGTAGTTGATGTTCGCGCCGGGGGCGATGCCGATCCCGCCCACCTGGGCGGCGAGCGCGTCGGAGAGGTAGTCGCCGTTGAGGTTCGACGTCGCGATCACGTCGAACTCCGCTGGTCGGGTGAGCACCTGCTGCAAGGTGATGTCCGCGATGGCGTCCCTCACGAGGAGTCTGCCCTCCGGCTTGCCGTCGCAGTCGTCCCAGCCGACCGCGCGTCCCTGGAACTCCTCTCGCACGAGCTCGTAGCCCCAGTTCATGAACGCACCCTCAGTGAACTTTTGGATGTTGCCCTTGTGGACCAGCGTGACGGACTCTCGACCGTGGGAGAGGGCGTAGTCGAGCGCCGCTCGGATGAGTCGCTTGGAGCCGAACTCGCTCATGGGCTTGATGCCGATGCCCGAGCCCTCCCGGATGTTCCAGCCGAACTGCTCGATGAGGTAGGCGCGCAGCGTCTCGGCCTCCTGGGTGCCCGCCTCGACCTCCATGCCCGCGTAGACGTCCTCGGTGTTCTCCCGGAAGATGACCATGTCGACGAGTTCCGGTCGCTTGACGGGCGACGGGACGCCCTCGAACCAGCGGACGGGGCGCAGGCAGACGTACAGGTCGAGCAGCTGGCGCAGCGCCACGTTGAGGCTGCGAAAGCCCCCGCCGATGGGCGTGGTGAGCGGGCCCTTGATGCCGATCAGGTGGGTTCGGAATGTCTCGACGGTCGCCTCGGGAAGCCAGTCCCCGGTCTCGTCGAACGCCTTTTGGCCAGCCAGCACTTCCTTCCACGCGACGGACTTGCCGAACTTCTTCGCGGCGGCGTCGAGCACGAGCTTGGCAGCTGGCCAGATGTCGACGCCGGTGCCGTCGCCCTCGATGAAGGGGATCACCGGTTCATCGGGGACCTGCAGCGTGCCGTCGGGTCCCATCGAGATGATGTCAGCCATGCGCCCAGCCTATGCGAGCCGATTTCGCGTCCCCGAAGGGCACGAGTCCCCGATGTGGCTCTGGTCGCTTGTGGTCAAGCGGTGCGGCGCGGCGCACCGAAAAGCCGATGTCGTTGTCCGGGGCCCCTATGGGAGGATCGTGCGGTGCCAGGCCGTCATCGCCGCGCGCGTGCCGCCTTGGCGCTGACGCTCGTTCTCGCGACCTCCGCACTCGTGGTCGCCTCGAGCCAGTCGGCCTCGTCCCAGAGCGGGCATCCGACGACGCCTGTCGTCGAGCTCGTCCCCCTCGCGATCTCGATTCCGAGTCTCGCCGGGGTCACGCCGCCCACGACGGCGTCGTGCCTCGCCAAGTCCGACAACAAGGACGCGTGCTACGACCCCGCCCAGCTTCGCGTCGCCTACGAGCTCGCGCCGCTGTACGCAGCGGGCATCGAGGGCCAGCACCAGACGATCGTCATCGTCGACTGCTACGGCTCGCCCACGATCGCCGCCGACCTCGGGTCTTTCGACAAGGCGTTCGGGCTGCCCGCTCCCCCGTCGTTCAAGATCCTCCGGCCCGTCGGGGCGATCCCGCCCTTCTCACCGTCGGGCAGGGACCGACTGGGCTGGGCGCTCGAGACGTCGCTCGACGTCGAGTGGGCCCACGCACTCGCGCCCAGGGCGTCGATCCTGCTGGTCGAGACCCCGACCGACGAGGTCGAGGGGACCTCGGGGTTCCCCGACATCGTTCGCGCCGAGAAGGTGGTCATCGCGAGGAGGCTGGGCACCGTCATCAGCCAGAGCTTCGGGGCGACCGAGCAGACCTTCTCGTCGTTCAAGCAGCTCTCGCCGCTGCGCGCTGCCTTCCTGGCCGCGGCGAAGGCAACGGTCACGGTGCTTGGGGGCTCGGGTGACCTGGGGGCGACGGACTTCGAGTTGAACGCGAAGACGATCTATCCGTACCGTGTCACGAGCTGGCCCGCGAGCGACCCGCTCGTGACCGCCGTTGGGGGCACCAAGCTCGACCTCAACGGCCAGGGGCGACCGCTCCAACCCGCGGCCGCGTGGAACGACACCTACGAGCACTCCCCGCCCGCACCCAGGGCCACCGGCGGCGGACGCTCGGTCCTCTTCACGCGACCCTCGTACCAGTCGTCGGTCGCCTCGGTCACCGGCGCGCACCGCGGCGTGCCGGACATAGCGATGAGCGCCGCGTGCTCCGGGCTGGTGGACGTCTACGTCTCATTCAAGGGGCCGGGCTCGGTGTGGTCGCCGGCGTGCGGCACGAGCGAGGCGACGCCCCTGTTCGCGGCGATCGTCGCGCTGAGCGACCAGGAGGCGGGGCATGGTCTCGGACCGATCAATCCCGCGCTCTACGCCCTCACAGATGGCCCGTCGAGCGGCCTCGTCGCGGTGACGTCGGGCAACAACACCGTCGGGTTCGAGAACGGCTCGTCGGGCATCGTGACGGTCACCGGCTTCCAGGCGAGCGCCTCGTACAACCTCGTGACGGGGCTCGGCACGATTGATGCGGCGAGGTTCGTGCCGGCGCTCGTGCGCGAGTGGAAGCTGCTCAACCCGAAGCACTGACGCTCAGCTCTTCAGTCGCGCCACGATCTCGCGCGTCGCCGTCGAGCGATTGAGCGTGTAGAAGTGCAGGCCGGGCGCCCCCGCCTCGAGCAGCGCGGCGCACAGCTCGGTCCCCGCGCTGACGCCCGCCTCACGCACCGCAGCCGGCCCATTTGGAGCAGCCGCCTCAAGGCGCGCCTCGAGCCAGACGGGGACGTGGCCCCCCATGCCACGCATGGTGGCAACCGATTGCACCGTCGTGACCGGCATGATCCCGGGGAGCACGGGCTTGACATTGCCCAGGTCGGCAAGCTCGTCGACGAGCCGGCGCCACTCGTCGGCCTCGAAGAACAGCTGGGTCACCGCGAAGTCCGCCAGTGCGAGCTTGGCGGCGAGTCGCTGGCGATCCGTTGTGAGATCGGGCGAGTCGGGATGCCCGGAGGGCTGGGCTGCCACCCCAATGCAGAACTCCCCCACCGTGCGTGCGAGCTCGACCAGCTCGTCGGCGTGCCGCAGATCGCCGACGGCACCGCTCGCGGGGTCGGGGTCACCGCCGAGCAGCATCAGGTTCTCGACGCCCGCGTCGCGGTAGTCCCCAAGGATCGATCTGAGCTCGTCGCGCGTGTGGTGCACGCAGGTGAGATGTGCCATGGGTTCCATGAGGCCTTCGTCGTGCAGGCGACGGACGAGCCGGAAGGTGCGCTCCCGTGACGAGGCGCCGCCTCGATACGTGACCGACACGAAGTTCGGCGCGAGCCCCGCGAGCTCGTCGAGCGCCGTCGTGAGCCGTCGCTCTTCGGCGTCGTTCTTCGGGGGGAAGAACTCGAAGGAGGTGGTCCGGCCCGCCGAGAGCAGGTCGTCGACGCGCACCTAGCCGGCTCGCCGCTCGGCCGCCGTGACGGCGTTCGACAGCAGCATGGCCCGCGTCATCGGGCCCACTCCGCCGATTCGGGGCGTCACCCAGCCGGCGACGTCAGCGACGGCGTCATCGACGTCGCTCAGCAGCCGGCGACCTGCCCAGGTGGTGCCGGCGCCGACCACCGCAGCCCCCGGCTTGATCATCTCGGGCGTGACGAGGCCGGCACGTCCGGCCGCCGCGACCACGACGTCGGCGGTGGCGACGATCCCCGCGAGATCCTGGACCCCGGTGTGCACGACGGTGACCGCGGCGTTGCACCCGGCGCGCTTGGTCGCGAGCAGCAGCGCCAGAGGTCGTCCGATCGTGAGGCCTCGGCCGATCACAACGACGTGGCGCCCTTCGACGGGGACCGAGTACGCAGCGAGCAGCTCGACGATGCCGGCGGGCGTGCACGGCAGGACGCGCGGGACGCCCTGGACGAGTCGCCCGAGGTTGACCGGGTGCAGCCCGTCGACGTCCTTTTCAGGGTCGACGGCGAACAGCGCCGCCTCCTCGTCGAGGCCACCCGGCAGCGGCACCTGGACCAAGAAGGCGTCGACGGACGGATCCTCGTTGAACGCGCGGACCGCGTCGAGCACCTCGAGCTGGGTGGCGTCGCTGCCGAGGTGCACGTGGTGCGAGGCGATGCCGACCTGCGCGCAGTCCTCGTGCTTGAGCGCCATGTAGCGCGCGGACGGCACGTCGTCGCCGACGAGGATCGTCCCGAGCCCCACGGTGCGCCCCGCTTCGCCCAGCGCCTTGACCCGGACCGCGAGCTCGGACTTCATCTGCTGGGCGAGACGTTCGCCGTCAAGGAGGATGGCGGTCATGGTGCTCCTAGTGGCGGAAGTGGCGCTCGGAGGTGAACACCATGGCGATCCCGGCGCGATCGGCCGCCGCGATCACGTCGGCATCCTTGATCGAGCCGCCCGGCTGGACAACCGCCGTCACGCCGGCGGCGGCGAGCGCCTCCAGGCCGTCGGGGAACGGGAAGAACCCGTCCGATGCCGCAGCCGCGCCCTTTGCTCGCCCGCCCGCCTTGGCCGCTGCAAGCTGCACCGGGACGACACGTGACTGCTGGCCCGCGCCGATCCCCACTGCGACCCCATCGCGGGCGATCACGATGGCATTCGAGGATGTGCGTGCACAGACGCGCCACGCCACCGCCAGGTCGGCGAGCTCGGCGTCGCTCGGCGCGCGCGAGGTCACGACCTCCCACGTGGTTGGGGCACACTCGAATCTGTCGGCGTCCTGGACGAGGACCGAGTCGCCGATCGTGCGGATCGACCACGTCGGCTCGCCAGGAGCGGGCGCGCTCAGCAGGCGCGTCGCCTTGCGGCGTGCGACGAGCAGGTCGCGCGCTTCGTCGGTGATCGACGCCGCGATGACGACGTCGGCCTGGGGGCCGGCGGCGATCGCCGTCGCCGCCAGGGGGTCGATCTCGCCCGTGACCGCGACGACCCCGCCGAAGGCGCTGAGCTCGTCGGCGCCGAGCGCCAGGCGGTAGGCCTCTGCGACGTCGTCGGCGACCGCGGCACCGCACGCGTTGGCGTGCTTGACGATGACCGCCGCGACGCGGCCCGTGTCGCCTCCGAGCTCGTGGGCAAGACGCCACGCCGCGTCGGCGTCGAAGAGATTGAGGTAGCTGAGTGCGCTGCCCGCGTGCTGGACGACGTGGTCCCAGAACGTCTCGTGCCCCTGGATCCGGTATCGCGCGCCGCGCTGGTGGGGGTTCTCTCCGTAGCGCAGCGACTGGGCACGCTCCAAGGTCAGGTGCACGGACTCGGGCAGCCCGTCCGGCGGTG
>DATKGG010000050.1:0-48894 GCA_035510855.1 Acidimicrobiales bacterium | reverse complement strand
AGGAGAGGAAGTCCCAACCTTCAAATGGCAGGGGTCGCACGCGCGGCTTCAACGCTCGCGCCACGGCGACGCCGCGTCCCAGCACGCTGAGCGTGCGGTCGGCCCAGAGCCGTCCGGTCGGGGCTGAAACGCTCGCGGTGGGGTCGGCTGCTGTCACGTTTGGATGCTGATTCGGGGCGCCCCCGTCGTGGATCGACTGTAACCCAGCGATCGGGCGCGCACGCGGCTGACGAGGGCCCCCGACGGGGTCACTCGGGGTCGCGTCAGACGATTGTCTCTGTGTGGTGGGTCGGGAGGGATTTGAACCCCCGTAGGCATTGCCGTCTGGTTTACAGCCAGATCCCATTGGCCACTCGGGCACCGACCCGACGGGGATCTTAGTTCGGGTGCGAGTCAGGTCCACTCGGTCGCCCACGTCTACGATCCTCGCGTGCCGACCTTCGACATCGTCTCAGAGCTCGACCTCCAAGAGGTGCGCAACGCCGTCGACCAGGCGAACCGCGAGGCCACGACGCGATTCGACTTCAAGAACACCGACTCGAACGTCGAGTTCTCAGAAAAAGAGCTGGTGCTCACCTCGTCGACCGAGGACCGCCTGAAGGCGCTCTACCAGGTGCTCGAAGAGAAGCTCGTGCGTCGCGAGGTGTCGCTCAAGGCGCTCGACGCCCAGAAGATCGAGGAGGCATCGAAGGGCAGCGCGCGACAGCACGTGACCCTCAAAGCTGGCATCTCCCAGGAGGTGGGCAAGTCGATCAACAAGCTCGTCAAAGAGCTGGGACTCAAAGGCGTGTCCTCGTCGATCCAGGGCGATCAGGTCCGCGTCAGCGGCAAGAAGCGCGACGACCTCCAGGCTGTCATCGCCGCGTGCAAACAGGCCGACCTCGGCGTGCCGCTGCAGTACGTGAACTTCAGGGACTGACGTCCCCGCCCTCGTGGGCGAACTCCTCTTCGTGCTCGAGGTGCTCTTCGACTTCCTCGATCTCGGACACGTGGAAGATGCGGTTGAAGAGCATGAGCTTGAGCACCCAGAAGATCGCGAAGCTGACGAAGTTCGCGGCCATCACGATCAGGGTGACCACGACGTGCGGCCAGGCGTGGTGTTGGTTGACGAGGTGCTTCGCGTACAGCGAGCCGAAGAACGAGAAGGCTATGCCCATCGCCGAGATCGTCCAGAACGGGAGGATCTCCTTCACGAGGTGGCTGCGTCCGTGCTTGCCCCATGTCCACTTGCGGTTCAGGTTGTACGAGGGGATCGTGGCGACGAGGTTCGCGGCGATCGTCGAGCCGATGATGCCCCAGATGTGGAACACGCCGAAGAACAGGAGGATCCCGAGCTGGGAGGTCAACGTCGCGACGACCGAGACCGAAGTGAAGCGGATGAGCTTCTTGCCCTCGTGGGTGTGCGACCACGCAAGCAGCCGGTCCACGCGCGTCCGCATCGTTACAGCCTACTGAGCACGCTCGGCCACGACGGGGGTGCTGAGCTCGCGCGAGCGCGCGATGCGGCCGAGGTAGGTAGCCGATGGTTTCGGCATGCGCGCGAAGGATTGACGGTCGACTGAGACGAGGCCGAAGGGCTGGGAGTAGCCGAGCACCCACTCGAAGTTATCCAGCAAGGTCCAGTAGAAAAAACCTCGGACGTCCAAGCCGTCAGCGATGCAGGCGGCGACACCACGCATCGCCGAGTCGATGAACTCAACCCGCTCGGTGTCGTCGTCGGCCGAGATGCCCGTCTCGGTCACGACCACAGGGAGGCCCGACACGGCCGCTGCCCTGCGCACCGTGTGCTCGACCACCTCGGGGCGGAACTCGTAGCCCATCATCGTTCGCCGTGCCCCCGCAGGGATGTCGACGGGTCCGTCGGGCCCGAACCGAAGGCGCGTGTAGCACTGCACGCCAATGAAGTCGTCGCCACCGACCGCCCGCAGGTACGCGTCCTCCAGGTGCTCGAGTGCCTGGGCGTACTGGGCCTCCCCGCCCTCGATTGCCTCCATCTCGGCCATCGACAGCGTGAGGCCGACTGGGAATTGACCGGGACCCGCGCGGAGGGCGTCGACCATGGCTCGGTGCGAGGTTCGCATCGCCTCAGAGACCACCTCGAATCGAGCCCGGTCCCTGACCGAGGGCGGGAACACGCCCAAGAGGTACCCCATGAGCGCCACGATGTTGGGCTCGTTGATCGTGCACGCGAGCCCGATGCCGTCGCCGATCGCGGCGGCGACGCGCTCGGTGTAGCTGCCGAGTCGCTGCGCGATCTCTGGCGACTCGAACCCGCCACGCTCGGACATCCATCTCGGGATGGTGAAGTGGTGGAGCGTCACGACCGGGACCAGTCCCCGTTCGTGGCAACGCTCCACGATGCGCCGGTAGTGGTCGAGGGCGACGAGGGAGAACTCCCCCGGCGCGGGCTCGACGCGCGCCCACTCGACGGAGAACCGATAGGCGTTGAGCCCGAGTGACTGGACGAGCGCGAGGTCCTCGTCCCATCGGTGCCAGGAGTCGCACGCGTCGCCGCTCGAGTCCCGACACCCAGAGTTCGGATCGTGCTCGAAGGCCCACCAGTCGCTGTTGGTGTTGTTCCCCTCGATCTGGTGCGCCGCCGTCGCGGCGCCGAAGAGGAAGTTGTCAGGGAAGGTGCTCGTTGCCATCGCGGGCCAACCTACCTGCCCAACTTGGCGCACTTCGGGCTTGACCACCGATAATGGAGTGATGCGCAACGATCTCGACGTCCTGGTCGACCTGCTTGACCTCGAGCAAGTCGAGGTCAACATCTTTCGTGGCACCCAGCCCGACGAGGAGCGCCAGCGCGTCTTCGGCGGCCAGGTCGCCGCACAGGCACTCGTGGCCGCGGGACGTACCGTCGAGTTCGGCACCGTGCACTCGCTGCACTCGTACTTCCTGCGACCCGGCGACCCGAGCATCCCGATCCTCTATGAGGTCGACCGCATCCGCGACGGCAAGAGCTTCACGACGCGACGCGTGGTCGCGATTCAGCACGGCCGTGCGATCTTCAACATGCAGACCTCCTTCCACGTCGCAGAGGAGGGCTTCGAGCACAGCTTCCCGATGCCCGAGGCGCCAGCACCTGAGGACCTCCCGTCGTTCCGCGAGCTCCTTGGGGAGCCCGCAGAGTTCGCCGAGTACGAGGCCCGCAACCATCCGATCGACATGCGCTTCATCGACGGGATCCCGTGGCGGTCCCACGAGGCGCGCGAGCCCTACAAGAAGCTGTGGATCAAGGCGGATGGCACGCTCGGCGACGAGCCGCTGCTGCACGCGAGCGTCGCGACCTATGCGTCGGACATGAACCTGTTCGACACGATCCTCGCCCCGCACGCCCTCGACTGGGACGACGTGACGTTCATGGGGGCGAGCCTCGACCACTGCATGTGGTTCCACCGGCCGTTCCGAGTCGACGAGTGGATGCTCTTTGACACCGACTCCCCGGTGGCCCATGGCGCGCGCGGCCTCGCACGAGGCTTCCTCTTCGATCGCGAGGGGCAGCTGTGCGTCTCGATGGTCCAAGAGGGCCTGACGAGGATCATGCGCGCGAGGCGATGACCCGTCATGTCTGTGCCCACCTTCGAGGTGCTGGACGGCCACGACGCCCTCGAAGCGCTGAGCTCACTGTGCCAGCGCATTCGCTGCGCTGACCCGCAGCGCCGTGCCTGGGAGGCCGCGGACATCCAGTGGTGGTGGCGACGCTCGCGGCGCACCGACGAGCTCGGCCAACTCACATGTCGCGACGACACGGGCACCGTGTCCGCGGCGATCGTCCTCACCGACTTCGGCGAGCAGTGCCAGCTCGACGTGCTCACCGTCCCGGGCTGCCCTGGGCGCGAGCTCGAGGCCGTCTGGGGCATCGCCGCTGACCGAGCACGCTCGTGGGCTGGCTCGACGCTCGAGGCGATCGTCGACGTGCACGACGAGCCATTCGACGACGCGCTGCGATCGGAGGGCTTCACCGACGGCGAGGACGCCTACGTCGACGCGTGGCTCGACGCTGCCGATCGCCCGCCGGGCCCCCCGCTGCCTGGCGGCTTCCACCTGTTCAGCCAGGCGGCACGTCCCACGTCGCCGCACCACCTTGTCGCGCGCAACGAAGAGCGCGTCGCTTCGAGGCTCGCGCAGTGCTCGCTGTACGACCCCGAGCTCGACCTCTACGTGATCGGACCCGATGATGCACCCTGCGCCTACGGGCTGTTCTGGGCCGACCCCGTGACCAAGGTCGGGCTCGTCGAGCCCATGCGGACCGAGGCGCCGCACGAGCACAGGGGCATCGCCTCGCACGTGCTCGCAGTCGGCGTCGACCTGCTCGCACAGCGAGGGTGCGATCGGCTCAAGGTGTCCTCTGGGGGCGGGCTCTACGTCCGTGCCGGCTTCACGCCGGGGCCGTCGGCTCGCACGCTGGTTCGCTCGGCACCCCGGGGCGCCGCGTCGATCCCCTAGCCCTCTCGCTTGGCGATCTCCACGTAGTCACGCGTGTCCTTGCCGATGTAGAGCTGGCGCGGACGGGCGATCTTCATGTCCTGGTCGAGCAGCTCTTTGAAGTGCGCGAGCCACCCTGAGGTCCTCGGGATCGCGAAGAGCACCGTGAACATCTCAAGCGGGAAGCCCATCGCCTGGTAGATGAGCCCCGAATAGAAGTCGACGTTCGGATAGAGCTTGCGGTCGATGAAGTAGCTGTCCGAGAGCGCGACGTCCTCGAGCGCCAGGGCGATGTCGATCAAGGGGTTCTTGCCCGTGACCTCGAACACGTCGTAGGCAGTGTGCTTGATGATGGTCGCGCGCGGGTCGTAGCTCTTGTAGACGCGGTGGCCGAAGCCCCACACCGTGCCCTTCTCGCGCTTCACCTGCTCGACGAACGCGGGCACGTTCTCGATCGAGCCGATCTCGGTCAGCATCTTGATCACTGCCTCGTTCGCGCCGCCGTGCAGCGGGCCGTAGAGCGCCGCGGTCGCCGCAGCCGTCGCCGAGTACGGGTCGCCGTGCGAGCTCGCGACGAGGCGCATCGCGGTCGTCCCGCAGTTCTGCTCGTGATCGGCGTGCAGGATGAAGAGCACCTCGAGCGCGCGTGCGAGGGCCGGGTCCGCCTGGTAGTGGGGCTCGGCTACCTTCCACATCATCGACAGGAAGTTCTCCGTGTAGCTGAGGTCGTTGTCGGGGTAGACGAAGGGCATCCCCACGCTGAAGCGGTGCGCGGCCGCCGCAAGGGTGGGCATCTTGGCGATGAGCCGCACGATCTGGCGATTGAGGACCTCGGGGTCGAAGATGTCCTTGGCGTCGGCATAGAACGTGGACAGAGCGGCGACGGCGGACACGAGCATGCCCATCGGGTGCGCGTCGTGGTGGAAGCCCTCCAAGAAGCGCTTGCGCACGTTCTCGTGGATGAAGGTGTGGTTGGTGATCTCGCGCTGCCACTGGTCGAACTGCGTGGCGGTCGGCAGCTCGCCGTAGAGCAGCAGGTACGCGACCTCGAGGTACGTGGAGTGCTCGGCCAGCTGCTCGATCGGGTACCCGCGGTACTTCAGGATCCCGACGTCGCCGTCCACGAAGGTGATCGAGCTCTCGCACGCGGCCGTCGTCGTGAAGCCCGGGTCGTAGAACCAGATTCCGGGGAGCAGCTTCGCGAACTCCGCCGCACTCACCCCGCCGAACTCGATCGGGATCTCGATCGAAGCGCCGGTGCGGTTGTCGGTGACCGTGACGCTCTCACCCACGGGCTGCCTCCCTCGATCGTCCCCTCACCGAGATACTACGAGGATGATCTGCGAGCTGACCGGCCGGTCACTGTCGCGCGTTCTGTCCGACGACGACGGTCCTCGACCACGTGAGCCCCGTGACGATCGTCTGGAGGTGGGGTCGGACGAGGTCGATGGTGACGAGGCAGTGCTCGCCGGGCGCCACGGCCATCGCCGGGAATTGGAGCGCGACGGCTCCCCCGGCAGTGACCACGCCCCGCGCGGTGCCCGAGTCGAAGTGCCCGTGCGAGCGCCCGAGCGGGGTCACCCGGATGATCGCCTCGACGGCGCTCGGGGCCGAGCCCAGGTTGATGACCGACACGGCCGCGACGAACCTCGACGTCGGGGTGACGGGGTACCCCGGTCCCACAGGCAGCTCCAAGGGGTTGGTCTCGATCGCGGCGATGCGCAGGTCGACCGTCGCGGCGAGCTTGGGGTTCGCCGCCATCGACGCCGCGTCGCCCGACAGCGTGTTGGGCGTCAGGGTCCCGGTCGTCGCAAAGGTCCAGCGACTGCCCGGGAGGGTGGCCCCGCCGCCAGCCGCCTCGAACGCCTCGAGGAGACCGCGGTAGGTCCGGTCCGCGAGGACGAGCTGCTCGCCGGCGTGCACCAGGAGCAACTGGGCGCCCGCGACGCCGACGGGGGGCGCGGCCCTCGGGGCGGGCGCCGCGGAGCCCGCCGGCTTCACCGGCGTGAGGCGAAGCAGCCCCTCGATGGTGCGGCGGATCGAGGCCACTGCTTCGGCGCGGAGCCTGAGCGTTTCGGCGAGCCGGGTGAACGCACCGGCGTCGGGTGGGGGCACGGCAAGGGACTGGGCGGTCTCGCTGTCGAGGGCGGCCGCCTGTGCGAGGGACTCGAGCCGAGCGTCGAGCAGGACCCGCCCGAGCCCGCCGGGGTGCTCGAGCACGTTGGCGAGCTGGACGCCCGTGACGTTGGAGGACAGCACGAGGGCCGACGCAGAGGCCGAGAAGCCCTGGTCCACGGTGTGTCGGTAGCCGACGTCGCGGTGCGCGGCCGACACGACGCCGGCGAGGACCGACGCGGCGAACACGAGGACGACGATCACGAGGAGGGCCGCCAAGCGGCGACTCAGCCTCGTGCGACGGTTCGCCATCTGGAGTCGTCGGGCGTCCCTGGCTCAGGTCCGGGAGACCCCGGACCTCACTTCGGGAGCGGCGATCCTGACGTGGGCAGGTAATTGGTTGAGTTGCGCCAGTTCACCGTCGCGGTGAAGGCCTCCGGGTCGACGCGGTCCTTGAACCGCTCCACCATCGCGAGCATCGACTGGAGGGTCTCGGGGGTGAGCAGATGGGGCTCAAGGCCAAGGTCCAACAGACGCGTGTGCACCGCGTTGTAGTAGTGCTCCTCTTTCTCCACGCGGACGAGCTCGGTGTGCTCGATCTTCACGATCCCGTCGTAGGCGTCGGCGACCATGTTGGCGAAGTCGAGCACGCTGAACTGCTCGGTGAACTGGTTGAAGACCCGGAACTCGCCCTGGTCGGGCGGGTTGAGGCAGGCGAGCTCGACGCACGCTTGGGTGTCGCGGATGTCAAGGGTGCCACGGGTCTGGCCGCCCTTGCCGTACACGGTGATCGGGTGGCCGGTCACGGCCTGGACGACGAAGCGGTTGAGCACGGTCCCGAACACGCCGTCGTAGTCGAACCGCGTGAGCAGCTCGGGGTGCTGCATCGTCTCGTCGGTCTCCTGGCCGTAGACAACGCCCTGGTTGAGGTCCGTCGACCGCAGGCCCCACACACGGCAGCAGAACTGGATGTTGTGCGAGTCGTGGACCTTGGACAGGTGGTAGAAGCTGTGCGGATTCTTGGGGAACGGCAGCACGTCGGTGCGCCCCTTGTGGGTGATCTCGATGAAGCCCTCTTCGATGTCGATGTTGGGGGTGCCGTACTCGCCCATCGTGCCGAGCTTGACGAGGTGGATCGACGGGTCGACGTCCATGATCGCGTAGAGGACGTTGAGCGTGTTGATCACGTTGTTGTACTGCGTGTAGACGGCGTGCTTCTGGTCGATCATCGAGTACGGCGCGGAGCGCTGCTCGGCGAAGTGCACGACGGCCTCGGGGCGGAACTCCTTGATCACCCGGTGGGTGAAGTCCGGGTCCACGAGGTCGCCGAACCAGCAGGCGAGCTTCTTGCCCGAGACCTCCTTCCAGACCTGGACCCGGCGCTGGAGCTGGGCGATCGGGACGAGGGAGTCGACCCCCATCTCGTAGTCGTACTGGCGGCGCGCGCAGTTGTCCACGACGCCCACCTCGTGGCCCTTGTTCGAAAGGTACAAGGCGGTCGGCCAACCGAGGTAGCCATCAGCTCCAAGGACGAGGATGCGCACGTGAGTCTCCTGGCTCGAACGAGTGACCCGATCGTCGGGTCCGTTGCGGCAAAAACCCTACATGAGCCACCGACCAGGAGTGGTTTTATTGCGCGTCGACCTCGCGTGCGACCAGGTCAATCACCTCTAACTCTGGTGCACCAGCGGTGACCGGCATGGTCGTGATCGCCTCGGGCAACTCGAGATCCCCGCTGGCCTCGCCGATGCCGAGCGCCCGCAGCTGCCGTGCCGTCGGGAGCAAGCGTCGCTCGAGCGAGTTGACCGCCTCGTTGTACGAGCCGACCGCGTGGTCGAGCGAGCCGCGCAGCTTGGCGAGGTGGCTCGCGAACTTGCCGAGCCGCTCGTAAAGGCGCTCAGCCAGCATCTGGATCTCGGCGGTGTGCCGCGCGAGGCGCTCTTGGCGCCACCCGTACGACACGGTCTGGAGGAGTGCGATGAGCGCGGTCGGCCCGGTGAGCAGCACGTGGTTGGACAGGGCGTACTCCGTGAGCGTCGGGTCGGCCTCGAACGCGGCCGAGAGGAGCGCGTCGCCCGGCACGAAGCACACGACGAAGTCGGGCGACCGCGAGAACTGCTTCCAGTACTCCTTCGACGAGAGCTTCTGGACGTGGGTCCGGACCTGGCTGGCGTGGGTCCGCAGCTCGCGGGTGCGCGTCTCGTCGTCGGGCGCCTCAATGGCGTCGAGGTAGGCCGACAGCGGCACCTTGGAGTCGACGACGACCTCGGCACCGTCGGGGAGGTGCACGACGAGGTCGGGTCGCTGGAGCACGTCCTCGTCGGTGCGGACCGACAGCTGCTCGTCAAAGTCGCAGTGCTCGGTCATGCCCGCCATCTCGACGACCTTGCGCAGCTGCAGCTCCCCCCATCGACCGCGCGTTTGCGGTCGGCGCAGCGCGGTCACGAGGTTCCGCGTCTCGACAGTGAGCTGCTCCTGGGATCGCCGCAGCAAGTCGACCTGGGTCGTGATGTTGCCGTAGGCCTCCTTGCGCTCCTTCTCGACGTCGTTCACATGCTGCTCGAAGCGGACGAGGAGGTCGGCCACGGGCCCGATCGCCGCGCGCAGCGTCCGGTCGCGCTCCTCGCCGTGGCGCCCGGTCTGCTCGGAGAGCTGGTGGACCACCTTTTCCATCACGGTCTGGGACTGCGCGGCGAATGCCTCATGGAGCCGATCGAGCTCCATGTCGAGGCGCGTCTGCTCGCGCTCGATCGAGGCCTCGGCAGCCTGGACCTGGGCGGTGAGCCGGGCGCGCTCCTCGCGCAGCTCGCTCGCCGCTGACCGCTGGGCCACCAGCTCGGCGCGCGTGCGCTCAAGCTCGTCGGCGACGCGGTCCGCGATCGCCAGGTTCGCAAGGTCCGCCGACGCGCGGCGCTGCAGGACCATCGCGGTCGCCGCGGCCCCGACCACGAGGCCCCCGATTGCTGCGAGCAGTACGCCAAGCACCACGCGTCTCCTCTCAAGCAGGCCCAGTTGCCATCGTACGCAGGCACTGCGACGTCACCTGAGGTCTAGCGTCGGGGTGTGACCAGACGCGTGCATCGCACCCACCTCCCGGTCGACGTGGTCGCGACGAGCCAGCACGCGACCTTCGACGCGGACTTCGAGGCCAAGATCGTCCGCGTCTGGGCGCTCGTGGGCGAGGCGATCGCGGGCGCGACCCACGCCCTGCTCGGCGGCGATCGGGAGCTCGCGAAGAACCTCGTCCGTGACGACGAGGTGATCGACGAGCTCGTGAACGGCCTTGTCGCCGAGGTCACACGAACGCTCGAGCTCGGCACGGGCACGCCGTCGGACCGACGCCGGCTCGTCTCGCTCGTGCGCACGCTCCCCGAGCTCGAGCGCAACGGCGATCTCGCCGCCCACATCGCCCGTCGAGCGGCGCGAGGTCTGGGCCAGGAGATGAGCCCTCGGGCGCGAGGGCTCATCGAGCGCATGGGCGAGGTGGCGGCCACGATCTGGCGCGCAGCGACCGACAGCATCAGCTCGTCGACGAAGGGGAGCCTCGACGCCGTCGAGGAGCTCGACGACGAGCTCGACGACCTCCACGTGAGCCTTACGGGCGAGCTCGTCTCGGGCTCGATGCCCGTCCCCGTCGCGGTCGAAGTCGCGATGGTAGGACGCTTCTACGAGCGGTTCGGCGACCACGCGGTCAACCTCGCGAAACGCCAGCCCGGCCGGTCGCTCGTCGACTGAGAGCGCGGCCCACGTCTCAGGCGGACGCGAGGGCCTCGGCGATCTGGACCGCGTTGAGCGCGGCCCCCTTGCGCAGGTTGTCGCCCACCACGAAGAGCGAGAGGCCGTTTGCCACGGCGTCGGACAAGCGGAGCCTGCCCACGAGGCTCGGGTCAGTGCCCGCAGCGGCGAGCGGCGTCGGCAGGTCGCGGAGCTCCACGCCCGCGGCGCCACGTAGGACCTCGGTTGCCTCAGCGACGCTCAAGGGCTGCTCGAAGGAGGCAGTGATCGACGCCGAGTGCCCGGTGAAGACCGGGACCCGCACGCACGTGCACGAGACCACGAGGTCCGGGAGCTCGAGGATCTTGCGCGACTCGTCGCGGTACTTGTGCTCCTCATCGGTCTCCAAGGCGCCGTCGTCGACGATCGCCCCGGCGAGCGGGATGACGTTGTTCGCGATCGTCGCGGGGAACTTCACGTGCGGGCCGGCATCCACCGAGGTGCCGTCGATCGCTAGCGACGCAGCGCGCGACCAGGTCGCGGCGAGCTGGCCCGCGAGCTCGGCGACGCCGTCTCGGCCCGAGCCTGACACCGACTGGTAGGTCGACACGATGATCGAGCGGAGACCCGCCGCGTCGTGGAGCGGCTTGAGTACCGGCATCGCGACCATGGTCGTGCAGTTCGGGTTTGCGACGATCCCCTTGGGGATCGAGCCGAGGGCATGGGCATTCACCTCGACGACGACGAGCGGGACGTCGGGATCGCTCCGCCACGCCGACGAGTTGTCGATGACGATCGCACCCGCGGCCGCGAGCAGCGGGGCGAGCGCACGCGACGTGGACGCCCCCGCGGCCATGAGGACGAGGTCGAGCCCCGAGGCGGTCGCCCCCGAGGGGTCCTCGAGACGAAGGGTCTCACCCTTGAAGCGCACCTCGCGCCCCACGGAGCGCGCAGAGGCGTAGAGGTGCAGCTCGTCGAGCGCGAAGTCCCGCTGCTCGAGGATCGCCACCATCGCCGAACCCGCCTGGCCGGTCGCACCGACGACACCGACGCGCATGGCAACGAGCCTACGGCGCGGCCCCCAGCTCGAACGCCCCGTGCAGCGAGCGCACCGCCTCTTCCACGCGATCCGCGCGGATCACGCAGGAGATCCGAATCGACGACGTCGAGATCATCTCGATGTTGATGCCCGCCTCGGCCAGCGTCCTGAACATCCGGGCCGTCACCCCCGGGTGCGACTTCATGCCCGCGCCCACGAGCGACACGCGCCCGATGCCGTCGTCGCTCGAGACGCCAGTGGCCCCGAGCGCGGGGGTGACCTCCTCGCACACCGCGATGGTCGCGGCGAGGTCGTCGCGCGCGACCGTGAAGGAGATGTCGGTCAGCCCGGCCGCCGAGGTGTTCTGGACGATCATGTCGACGTTGATCGAACGCTCGGCGATGGTGCCGAACAGCTGGGCGGCGATGCCGGGACGGTCGGGCACGCCCTGGACCGTGACCTTCGCCTCGCTCGTGTCATCGGTCACCGCGCTCACGATTGCCTGTTCCATCGCTGGCTCCTCTTCTGCGATCCATGTCCCGGGCTCCCAGGTGAAGCTCGACCGCACGTGCAGCCTGACCGAGTGCAGCTTCGCGTACTCGACCGAGCGCAGCATGAGCACGCGACCGCCGCACGCGGCTATCTCGAGCATCTCGTCGAAGCTCACCTTGGCGAGGCGCCGAGCGCTCGGGACGATCCGCGGGTCGGCGCTAAAGACGCCGGTCACGTCCGTGTAGATCTCGCAGACCGAGGCTCCGAGCGCCGCGGCGAGCGCGACGGCGGTGACGTCGGAGCCGCCACGGCCGAGCGTCGTCACGTCGCGGTCCGTGGACACGCCCTGGAAGCCCGCGACGACGGGGACCTGCCCGAGCGCGAGGGCCGCCAAGAGGCGGTCGGGACGGACGTCGACGATCTTCGCCCGGGTGTGGTCGGTGTCGGTGATGATCCCGGCCTGGCTGCCGGTGAACGAGGTCGCCTGGACGCCTCGGTCCGCGAGCGCCATGCAGAGCAGCGACATCGAGATCCGCTCCCCCACGGTCACCAGCATGTCGAGCTCACGCGGCGGGTGCACTGAGGAGACGTCGCTCGCGAGACGGAGCAGGTCGTCGGTGGTCTTGCCCATCGCCGAGACCACGACGACGACGTCGTCGCCCGCTCGCCGAGTCCGCGCGACGTGGTCCGCGACCGCTCTGATCCGATCGGCGTCGCCGAGGGAGGTGCCCCCGTACTTGTGCACGACGAGTCCCACGCCTGCAAACTACCGACTCGCCCTTCGCGCTTCGTGGGGCGAGCGGGTGCCGTGGTCCGTAGCGTTAGGATGCCGCGCCGTGCCGACCGAGAAGCGACAGCGTCAGAAGGAAGGTCGCCAGAGGCGTCTCGAGGCGCAGCGCAAGGTACAGCGGCGTCGCCAGATCATCCGCCGGAGCATCATCGTGGTGGTCATCGCCGCGATCGTCGTGTTCACCGTCTACAAGATTGAAGGCCCGTCGACCGCAAAGGCGCTCACTGCGCAGCAAAAGGCGAACCAGGTAGCCGTCATGGCGGGCTGCCCCGCATCGCCCACGACGCGGGTGAACACGCTGCAGTGGTCGAAGGCGCCTGCGATGACCATCCACAAGAACCACTCGTACGACGCGACCATCGTCACCGATCTGGGCGTGATCTCCGTTGCGCTGGACGCCGCCACGGCACCCGTCACGGTCAACAGCTTCATCTTTCTCGCCGACCACCGCTACTACAACTGCGTCACCTTCCACCGCGTCATCCCGACCTTCATGGACCAAACGGGTGATCCGACGGCCACCGGCTCGGGCTCCCCGGGCTACACGGTCCCCGACGAGTACCCCCCCAAGTCGAAGAACCCCGCCGACCAGTACCCGATCGGGTCCGTCGCGCTGGCGAACACGACGCAGCCCCACACAGGCGGCGCGCAGTTCTTCATCGTCACGGGACCTGAGGGCGAGTCGCTGCCCAACGCCTACACGATCTTCGGGCACGTGACATCCGGACTTGCCGTTGCCGACAAGATCAACGCCGACGGCAAGCCGAACGTGCCGGGCGTCCAGAACTCCGGGACCCCGCCAGCCGTCATCCATCGCATCTTCTCGGTCACGATCACGCCGATCGGCTGAGGCAACGACTGGCGGCAAGCCCGCCGAGAGAGGACCACCGTGCCTGAGGCTCCCGACCCGAGCGGTGCGAGCCCGCGACAGACCGAGTTCGACGGGCCGCCGCCCATGATCATCGACGCCGCAAAGCGCTACACGGCCACGATGACGACGACGAAGGGAGCGCTCACGATCGCCCTCGACCCGATCGCCGCACCCGTGGCGACCAACAGCTTCGTGTTCCTCGCTCGCTGGCACTACTTCGACGGCATCGTCTTTCACCGCGTGATCCCCGACTTCGTGCTCCAAGGCGGCGACCCGACCGGGACGGGCACCGGGGGCCCGGGTTACCGCTTCGCCGACGAGCTGCCCAAGCCCGGTCGCTACGAGCTCGGCTCGCTCGCGATGGCCAACGCCGGGGCCAACACGAACGGGAGCCAGTTCTTCGTCATCTCCGGGCCCCAGGGCGCGGCGCTGCCGCCCAAGTACTCGCTGTTCGGCAAGGTGGTGGCCGGCCTCGACGTGGTCGCGGCGATCGACGCGATCGGCACGTCATCGGGAAAGCCCACCGAGCGCGTCGTGATCGAGTCGGTCACGATCGACGAGCAGGACTGACCGAGCACTTACGAGCGCACCGCGCGCGCTCGGACGCGGTGGCCCAGCAGCCCGCCCTGTGCGCGACCCGGACCCGGTACGACCGCGACATCCTTGGCGGTCACCCCCTTGCCGCACGACGAGCACACAACGTTCGTCGGCGCTGCTGACCCGCACGCGGTGTGCACGACCTGGATCGGCGGCCCGTTGGGGGCGGCGTACTGGTCGCCCCACTGACGCATCGCGTTGAGCACCGGCCAGAGGTCCCTGCCACGCCGGGTGAGGCGGTACTCGGAGCGCGGCGGCTTGGTCGAGTAGGGGACCTTGACGAGGACGTCGGCATCGACAAGACGGTCGAGCCGCTGGTGCAGCACGTTCCGCGAGATCCCGAGCCGGCGCTGGAAGTCGTCGAAGCGCGACACCCCCAAGAACGCGTCGCGAACAATGAGCAGGCTCCACCACTCGCCCACCACCTCGAGGCACTGGGCCACAGAGCAGTCCATCTCCGCAAAGCTCTTCCGCTCCATTTGGCCACACTAGTCAGTTGCATCACAGAACGCACGACGCTAGGGTGCGTTCTGTGACAGAACCCCCAGTGGAGGCAGTCCCCAAGGACCAGACCGCCGCAATCTTTGTGGTCACAGCACTCGGGGCGTTCATGGCCTCGCTCGACCTCTCGATCGTCAACATCGCGTTCCCTGCGCTCGAGCGCACGTTCCCCCACGACGCGCTCGGGGCGCTCTCATGGGTGATCACGGGCTATGCGATCGCGTTCGGCGCCCTGCTCGTGGTCGCTGGCCGCACCGCAGACCGCCTCGGGGCGCGGCGCGTCTTCTTCGTCGGCCTCGGGGTGTTCTGCGTCGCCTCCGCCCTCTGTGGCGTCGCCCCGACGCTCCCGCTGCTGATCGCGGGCCGCTTCGTGCAGGGCTTGGGCGCCGCGGCGATGCTGCCGTCCTCGCTCGGGCTGCTCTTGGCATCGGTCCCGCTCGCCAAGCGCACAGTCGCCGTCGCGCGATGGGCGGGCGTCGGGGCGCTCGCGGTCGCCACCGGACCGACGCTCGGCGCGCTGCTCGTCACCGCTGGCGGCTGGCGCTGGGTCTTCTACGTGAACGTGCCGATCGGCGCCGCGGCTTGGATCGCCGGACGCGCGGTGCTGCCGAGGACCGAGCCCGACGCGACGAGGCACGCGCCGGACTACCTTGGCGCCCTGCTCGTCTGCGGCTCCCTCGCCGCGCTCGTTCTCGGTCTCACCGAGGGCCCGACCTGGGGCTGGGGGACGCCCGGCACGCTCGGGTGCATGGCTGCGTTCGTGGTCGTCGGTCTCGCCTTCGCGATGCGGTGCGCGCGGCACCCCGAGCCCGTGCTCGACCTGCGCCTCTTCACCGCCCGGACGTTCTCGGTGGCGAACGGCGCGATGCTCCTCTACGCGATCGGCTTCTTCGGGATGCTCCTGGGCAACATCCTGTTCCTGCGCGGCGTGTGGCACTACTCGGTGCTCGACGCGGGGCTCGCGATCACCCCTGGTCCGCTCGTCGTCGCGTGCGTGTCGTCGTCGGCTGGCAGGCTGGCGAGCCGCATCGGCTTCCGGGCGGTGCTGCTCTGCGGTTCCGGCGTGCTTGCAGTGGGGCTCGTGCTCTACGCACTGCGCGTAGGGGCACACCCCGACTACCTCGCGGTATGGCTGCCGTCGACGCTCCTCGTCGGCCTCGGCATCGGCCTCACGTTCCCCGTGCTGGGCGCGACGGCGGTCTCGAGCCTCGCCCCTGAGCGCTTCTCGGTCGGCAGCGCGGTCAACCAGACCGCGCGACAGGTGGGCGGGTCTGTCGGCGTCGCCCTGCTCGTCGTCATCCTCGGCTCAGCAGCCGTGCCCCCGATCAGCTCCTTCAGGCACCTCTGGGAGTTCGCCGCGGCGATGTCGGTCCTCTCTGGGCTCATCTGCCTCCTGCTCCCGCCGCGCCGCGTCACGAGCGCGACCGCCTCCGTCACCACGATCAGTGCGGGGGTGTCGCGGTGATCGAGACCAGCGACCGAGGCACGCGTCACCGACGCCAGGGGACGCGAGGTGGCGACGGCGATCTCGAGCCTCCTCATCACGTCGTAGCCCTATTTCCCCCTGGGTTACCGCCCAGTACGATCGTGCGGTGACCATCAAGCGCGTCGGCGTCGTTGGCTCAGGCACCATGGGACTCGGGATCGCCGAGGTGGCCGCCGCGAGCGGCTGCGAGGTGGTGGTACGGAGCCGATCGACCGCGACTGCCGAGGGGCTCGTGGCCCTCCTCGAGAAGTCGCTCGCGCGCCAGGTCGAAAAGGAGAAGCGCACGAAGGAGGACGCGGACGAGATCCTCGCCCGGGTCACCCCGACCGGCGAGCTCGAGGACCTGGCCGAGTGCGACCTGATCATCGAGTCCATCGTCGAGGACCTGGCGGTCAAAAAGCAGCTCTTCATGGAGCTCGACCGGCTGACCAGGCGCGACGCCATCCTGGCCACCAACACCTCGACCCTCCCGGTCGTCGAGCTCGCGATGGAGACCTCGCGCCCCGAGCTCGTCTGCGGCGTCCACTTCTTCAACCCCGCCCCGGTGATGCGGCTCGTCGAGGTCGTGGTCCCGATCACGGCGTCCGAAGAGACCATCGCGGCGGTACACGACTTCGTCGGCGCCTGCGGCAAAGAGGCCGTCGAGGTGAAGGACCGCGCGGGCTTCGTCGTCAACGCGCTGCTCTTCCCGTTCCTCAACAACGCGATGCGCCTCTTGGAGGCACAGGTGGCCACAATGGAGGGGATCGACGCGGCGATGACGGGCGGCTGCGGGTTCCCGATGGGACCCTTCGCGCTGCTTGACCTCGTCGGTCTCGACACGTCGCTCTTGATCCTCGAGGCGCTCCACAGGGAGGGCGGCGACCCCTCGAGCCTGCCCTCGCCGATGCTGCGGCGCCTGGTCGCGGCGGGACGGCTCGGACGCAAGTCCGGCCACGGGTTCTACGACTACCGTCGCTAGCGACCCTTAGGAGGCGAGCGTGACCGAGCGAGCCGCCCCCTGGCTGATGCGGACGTACTCGGGGCACTCCTCGGCGGCCGCGAGCAACGAGCTGTACCGCATGAACCTCGCCCAGGGCCAAACCGGGCTCTCGATCGCCTTCGACCTGCCCACCCAGACCGGCTATGACCCCGACCACCCCACCGCCCGCGGCGAGGCCGGCCGCGTCGGCGTGCCCGTCTCGCACCTGGGGCACATGGAGCGGCTGTTCGAGGACATCCCGATCGAGGCGATGAACACCTCGATGACGATCAACGCGACCGCGCCGTGGCTGCTCGGGCTCTACGTCGCGATGGCGCAGCGACGCGGCGTCGACCCCGCCGTGCTGCAGGGCACGACCCAAAACGACCTCGTGAAGGAGTTCCTGAGCCGAGGCACCTACATCTTCGGCCCCGAGGCCTCCAAGCGGCTCACGGTCGACACCATCGCCTACACAGTGGCGAACGTGCCGAGGTGGAATCCCATCAACGTCTGCAGCTACCACCTCCAAGAGGCCGGGGCGACCCCGGTCCAAGAGATCGCCTACGCCCTTGCCACGGCGATCGACGTCCTCGACGCCGTGCGCGCGTCAGGCAAGGTCGACGACGATTCCTTCGACGACGTCGTCGGTCGCATCAGCTTCTTCGTCAACGCAGGGATCCGCTTCGTCGAGGAGACCGCCAAGATGCGCGCGTTCACGGCGATGTGGGACCGGATCTGCCGGGACCGCTACGGCGTGTCGGAGCCCGCGCAGCGCCGATTCCGCTACGGCGTCCAGGTCAACTCGCTCGGCCTCACCGAGCAGCAGCCCGAGAACAACGTCCAGCGCATCGTGCTCGAGCTGCTCGGCGTCACGCTGTCGGCCGACGCGCGCGCACGTGCCGTCCAGCTTCCCGCGTGGAACGAGGCGCTCGGCCTCCCCCGCCAGGCCGACCAGCAGTGGTCGCTGCGCATCCAGCAGGTGCTCGCATTTGAGACGGACCTGTTGGAGTACCCGGATCTCTTCGCGGGCTCGCTCGTGATGGAGGCGAAGACCGCCGAGCTGATCGACGCCGCGCAGGCCGAGCTCGACGACGTGCTCGACCGCGGCGGGGCGTTCTCGGCCATCGAGGAGCTGAAGCGGCGCCTCGTTGCGAGCCAGACGGCCCGGATCACCGCGATCGAGACCGGCGAGCTGCGCGTCGTCGGGGTCAACTGCTTCGCCGATGCGTCGGGCTCACCGCTCGGTGACGACACCTCGGCGTCGATCCTCACCGTCGACCCGAGCGTCGAGGCCGCGCTGTGCCGCGACGTCGAGGCGTGGCGCGCCTCGCGCAACCAGGCCGCGGTCGACGAGGCCCTCGACGAGCTCCGCCGCGTGGCCGCGGGCGACGGCGCCCAGGACAACGTCATGGTCCCGACGATCGCGCTCGCGCTCGCGGGGGGCACCACCGGGGAGTGGGCGGGTGCGCTGCGCAAGGTGTTCGGCGAGTACCGCGCCCCGACGGGCGTCGGTTCCGCGCGCATGCCGCGCCGGTCCCTCGAGGCCGTGGCCGCACGGGCGCGCGAGCTCGCCGAGACCTACGGCGGGCCGCCGCGGCTGCTCGTCGCCAAGCCCGGGCTCGACGGGCACTCGAACGGGGCCGAGCAGATCGCCGTCGCGGCGCGCGACGCGGGCTTCGAGGTCGTCTACCCGGGCATCCGGCTGACGGCCGCCGAGATCGTCGCCGCGGCGCGCGACGAGGACGTCGACGTCGTCGGGCTGTCGATCCTGTCGGGCGCGCACCTCGCCTTGGTCCCCGAGATCCTCCAGCTCCTCAACGACGCGAACGTGAGCGCACGCGTGGTGGTCGGCGGCATCGTGCCGGCCGACGACGCCGAGGTGCTGTTCGGCCTCGGCGTGCGCGCGGTGTTCACCCCCAAGGACTTCGAGCTCGCGACGATCATGGACCGGCTCGTCGACCTGGCCGCCGAGCGCCGGCGCTCCGAGGTGCCCGCGACGGCGTGAGTCAGCCCGGTCGGCTGCGTCCCCGGATCGGGTGCGCGCTGAACCATCGTCCGGAGAACCGCCACGTCGCGGGGGCCGGCGCCGCGCTCGGCGACGCGGCGACGAGCTGCTCGATCGCCGCGTCGATCGCGGTGCGCACGTCGTCAGGGATGCCCGGCCTCGCGCGGAGCCCCGTCGTCACAGCGGCATGTTCCCGTGCTTGCGCTTGGGCAGGTCCTCGCGCTTGGTCGAGAGCATCTCGAGGCTCGCGGCCAGCAGCCGTCGCGTGTCGGCCGGGTCGATGACGTCGTCGATGAAGCCGCGCTCCGCGGCCAAGTAGGGGTTCGCGTAGCGCTCGGCGTACTCGTCGATGAGCTCTTCGCGCCGCGACGCGGGGTCGTCGGCGTCGGCGAGCTCGCGGCGGTAGACGATCTCCACGGCACCCTGGGAGCCCATGACGGCGAGCTCGGCGGTGGGCCACGCGTAGGCGAGGTCCGCGCCGATCGACTTGGAGTTCATGACGACGTAGGCGCCGCCGTAGGCCTTGCGCGTGATCAGCTGGATCCTCGGGACGGTCGCCTCGCAGAACGCGTAGAGGAGCTTGGCGCCGTGGCGGATGATCCCGCCGTACTCTTGGTCCGTGCCCGGCATGAACCCCGGCACGTCGACGAAGGCGATGATCGGCACGTTGAACGCGTCGCAGGTCCGCACGAAGCGCGCGGCCTTCTCCGAGGAGTCGATGTCGAGCACGCCGGCGAGGTGCGCGGGCTGGTTGCCGACGATCCCGACGGGCCGCCCGTCGATCTTGGCGAAGCCGCACGTGACCGACATCGCCCAGTTCGCGTTCACCTCCATGTAGTCGCCGTCGTCGACGACCGCCTTGACCACCTTCTTCATGTCGTAGGGCTGGCTCGAGTCCGGCAACAACGTCCGCAGCTCGCCGCAGGGGCGGTCGGCCGGGTCCGTCGCGAGCGTGCGCGGGGGCTCCTCGAGGTTGTTGGCCGGCAGGAAGCTGAGCAGGTAGCGCACCTCGTCGAGGCAGCTCTTCTCGTCGGGGTACACGAACTGGGCGACGCCCGAGCGCGTCGCATGGGTGAGCGCGCCGCCGAGCTGCTCGAGCGTCACGTCCTCGCCGGTCACCGTCTTCACCACGTCAGGGCCTGTGATGAACATGTGCGAGCTGTCCTTCACCATGAACACGAAGTCGGTGAGCGCGGGCGAGTACACCGCGCCCCCCGCGCACGGCCCGAGGATGACCGAGACCTGTGGGACGACGCCCGAGGCGCGCGCGTTGCGGACGAAGATGCCGCCGTAGGAGTGCAGCGCGCTCACGCCCTCTTGGATGCGCGCGCCCGCACCGTCATTCAGCCCGATGATCGGCACGCCGAGCGACTCGGACAGGTCCATCACCTTGTGGATCTTGGCGGCGAAGGTCTCGCCGAGCGCCCCGCCGAAGACGGTGAAGTCCTGCGAGAACACGCACACCTTGCGCCCGTCGATCGTCCCGAAGCCCGTGATGACCCCGTCGGTGTAGGGACGCGAGTCCTCGAGGCCCATCCCGTGGGCCTGGTGGCGCGCGAGCATGTCGAGCTCGACGAAGCTGTCCTCGTCGAGCAGGTACTCGAGCCGCTCGCGCGCGGTGAGCTTCCCCTTGTCGTGCTGCCGCTCGATCGCGTGGGCGCTGCCGGCGCTGCGGGCTTCCTCGCGGCGCCGCTCGAGGTCCTTCAGGCGTTCTTCCATGGAGTGCTCCATGGGACCGAGGCTACCGAGCGTGTGTCGGTGACCTACGGGTTCGCCTGGACGAGCTCGATGAGCGTGCCGAAGGACGCCGACGGGTGCACGAATGCGACGGTCGTGCCCCGTGATCCGGGCCTCGGGACCTGGTCCACGAGCCTCGCGCCCGAGGCCTTGACCGCCTCGAGGGCCGCGGCGCAGTCCGCGACCCGGTAGGCGACATGGTGCAGCCCCTCGCCGCGCGACGCGAGGAAGCGGGCGACCGGCGAGGTGTCCGACGTGGGCGTGAGGAGCTGGACGTAGGACTCCGCGACGGCGATGAGCGCCTCTTCGACGCCGTCGGAGCGGACGACCTCGCGGTGGACGACCCGTGCACCCAGCACGTCGGCGTGCCAGGCGACCGCCGCTTCGAGGTCGCGCACCGCGATGGCGATGTGGTCGATCTCGGTGAGGAGCTGGTCGCTCACCGCTTCGCTCCGTGGTGGCGCCGGAAGATCGTGAGCCGTTCCTCGCCCACGCGCTCTCGCAGCTCGTGGTCGTCGATCCCGAGGCCCTCTTGGGGCGCGAGGCACAGCACCCCGAGCTTGCCCTCGGCGCGGTTCTGGTGGACGAGCAACGCGGCCTCACCCACGTCTTCCAGCGCGTACACCGCGGCGAGCGGCGGGACGATCTTGCCCTCGCAGACGAGTTGGTTGGCGTGCCACGCCTCGCGGTAGTTCGAGAAGTGGCTCCCCTTGATCGACTTCAGCTTCATCCAGAGATGCCGGTTGTCGTACTCGATCATGTAGCCGGTCGTGGCCGCGCAGGTGATGACCGTGCCGCCGCGCTTGCAGACGAACACGCTCGCGCCCATCGTCTGGCGCCCGGGGTGCTCGAAGACGATGTCGGGGTCCTCCCCGACGAGCGCGCGGATGTCCTGGCCGAAGCGACGCCACTCCTTCTCGTCCTGGGTGTGCTCGTCGGCCCAGAACCGGTAGCCGCGCTCGGCGCGGTCGAGGACGTTCGCACAGCCGAGCTCGTGGAGCAAAGCGACGCGCGCCGCGCTCGAGACCACGCCGACCGGCGTCCCACCGCCGTTCAGCACGTACTGCACCGCGAAGCTCCCGAGGCCACCCGTCGCGCCCCAGACGAGGACCTTGTCGCCCTGGGTCACCGGCGCCCCGTTCGGCGAGACGAGCATGCGGTAGGCGGTCGAGTTGCACAGGGCGTTGACCGCCGCCTCCTCCCAGGTGAGGTGGGCGGGCTTCGGCATGAGCTGGTTCGCCTTCACGACCGCGACGTCTGCCAGTCCCCCGAAGTTGGTCTCGAACCCCCAGATCCGCTGGTTGACCGCGAGCATGGAGTCGTCGTGGGCACTCGGGTCCTGGTCGTCCACGTAGTTGCAGTGCACCGTCACCTTGTCGCCGGGTCGCCACGTCCGGACCGCCGAGCCGACGCGCAGGACCACGCCGGCGGCGTCCGAGCCGACGACGTGGTGGTCGAGGGCGTGGCGTGCGCCCCAGACCGACTCGCGACCGAGCCGGTCCAAGAACACGAACGTCGACAGCGGCTCGAAGATCGACGTCCAGACGGTGTTGAAGTTGATCGACGACGCCATCACGGCCACGTACGCCTCGTCGGGCGCGAGCTCGGGCAGCGGGACCTCCCCGACGTGCAGAGAGGCCCGCGGGTCCTTGTCGGGGGACTCGACGCCCTCGAACATCGCGGCATCCTCGCGTCGGACGAAGGCCGCGCGGTAGGTCTCGGGCAGCTCGAGCGCGGCCAACTCGTCGCCGGTGGCGCCCGCAAGTGCAGCCGCGAGGATCTCGCTCATCGCGCGAGGCTAGTTCGGAGTTCTCACGCGCCACGTGGGCGAGAAGGGCGCGCCACGTCGGCGAGTAGGTTGAGTCTTCGCAGACGCGAGGGAGGTTTGCCGTGTCCACATCGGTCATCGTCACGGGTGCTCGCACCCCGATCGGCAAGCTCTCGGGCTCGCTCGGCGGCTTCACCGCGATGCAGCTCGGCGGCTTTGCGATCCGCGCCGCGCTCGAGCGGGCCGGCGTCAGTCCCGACGAGGTCGACGCGGTGCTCATGGGCCAGGTCATCGGGGCCGGCCAGGGCCAGATCACCGCTCGACAGGCCGCCGTCTACGGCGGGGTGCCGATGTCGGTGCACGCGACGACGGTGAACAAGGTCTGCCTCTCGGGGCTCAACACGATCTACCTCGCGGACCTCCTCATCCGCGCTGGCGAGGCCGAGGTGATCGTCGCGGGTGGCATGGAGTCGATGACGATGGCGCCGCACCTCCTCCAGGGCGCGCGAGCCGGCTACCGGATCGGGGACGCCACGCTCGTCGACTCGATGATGCTCGACGGGCTCACCTGCGCCTTCGACCACTGCGCGATGGGGCTGTCGACCGAGCAGCACAACGCCGGGCGGATCTCGCGCGAGCGCCAGGACGCCTTCAGCGCCGCGAGCCATGAGAAGGCCGCCGCGGCGAGCAAGAACGGCCTGTTCGCCGAGGAGATCGTCCCCGTGGAAGTCCCCCAGCGCAAGGGCGACCCGATCGTCGTCGACACCGACGAGGGCATCCGCCCGGGCACGACTGCAGAGTCGCTGGGCGCGCTGCGACCCGCGTTCACCAAGGACGGGACCATCACCGCGGGCAACGCGTCGCAGATCTCCGACGGGGGCGCCGCGGTCATCGTGATGTCGAAGGAGCGCGCCGAGGCAGCCGGCCTCGACGTGCTCGGCGAGCTCGTCGCCTACGGTCAGGTCGCGGGGCCTGACGCATCGCTGCTCTCCCAGCCCGCGAACGCGATCAACGTCGCGGTCCGCAAGGCCGGCATCGCCGTCGGCGACCTCGACCTCGTCGAGATCAACGAGGCGTTCGCCGCGGTCGGGCTGTGCTCTGCAGACGAGCTCGGCCTCGACGAGTCCAAGCTGAACGTCAACGGCGGCGCGATTGCGCTCGGCCACCCCGTCGGGATGTCCGGCACGCGCCTCGCGCTCACCGCGCTGCTCGAGCTGCGCCGGCGTGGCGGCGGGACCGCGGCGGTCGCGCTCTGCGGCGGCGGCGGGCAGGGCGACGCCGCCGTGCTGCGCACCGTCGGCTAGCGGTAGCGCTGGTCAGTCGCCGGGGCGCCGAAGAACTCGAGGTCGCAGCCGCCCTCTAATGGGGTGTCGGTGTCGAAGGCGAGCACCGCGACGGCGCACATCGCAAAGCCGTCCTGCAGCGCCTCGTCGGCCGCGCCGTGACCGGCGAGGTCCGCCACGAGGTAGCTGACCGTCGGGTTGTGGCACACGACGAACAGGTCGCCGTAGCCGGGGTCCGCCCCCACGAGCGTGTCCAGCACGTCGCGCGTGGTGACGTCGCGCGTCCCGTTGTAGAGGGCCGGGTCGACAAGCGCCCGTGCGCACACGGGGCTGCCGGCCAAGCCGAGCTCAAAGGTCTCGAGGGTCCGAGCGGCGTCCGAGACGACCGCGGTGCCGCGAAGGCGGCCGAGCGGTTGGCCCGGCTCGGTCCATGTGCGCAGCGCCGATGCCTGGGCGCGCCCCCGCGTCGAGAGCTCGCGGCCGTGGTCCCCTCGCGGCGAGCTCCCGCGGGCTTTGGCGTGTCGGACCACGACGAGCCGGCGCACCCACGGAGTCTCCCAGAACCCGGGACCACGGGTCCCAAGCACGTAGCGTGACACGTCCATGCGCACCTCTTTGCGGCACCTCTCGGCCCAGGTCGTGCACCACCAGCAGGTGAATCACCTCTCGTACTTCCACGCGATCGTCATGGGACTCCTCCAGGGGGTGACCGAGCTCTTCCCGGTCTCGAGCCTCGGGCACAGCGTGATCTTCCCCCAGCTCTTCGGATGGACCGATCTCGCGACCGCACAGTCCCAGCCCGAGAGCTTCTACCTCGCGTTCATCGTCGGGCTGCACGTCGGAACCGCCGTCGGTCTCCTCGCCTACTACTGGCGCGACTGGGTCCGGCTCGTCGGCGCGTTCATCTCGACGCTGCGCACGCGTCGGGTCGAGTCGCCCGACCAGCGCTTCATCTGGCTGCTCATCTTCGCGACGATCCCCGTCGGGATCGTGGGCCTCGTCTTCGAGCACCGGCTGCGGGTGCTGTTCGCCAAGCCCTTCGCCGCATCGGTGTTCCTCGCCATCAACGGGGTGATCCTGATCGGCGGCGAGCTCATCCGGCGCCGCACCCTCGCCAACGAGGGTCGGCTGCGCGCGCCACGGGGTCGGCACGTGGCGGCCCCCGACGATGCGGGAGGAGGGTTCCACAGGCTCGAGACGCTCTCGTTCACGAGGGGTACCGCGATCGGGAGCACCCAGATCCTGGCCCTGTTCGCTGGCATCAGCCGGTCGGGGGTGACGATGGTCGCCGGCATCACCGAGGGTCTCGACCACGAGGACGCGGCCAGGTTCAGCTTCATGCTCGCGACCCCCGTGATTTTCCTCGCGGGGCTCTTGAAGCTGTCCGACCTCACCGGCCCGCTGGGCAACGGCATCCGCGCCCAGACCGTCGTCGCGGCGATCTGCGCGGGGATCGCCGCGTGGGTGTCGGTCAAGTTCCTCGTGCGCTACTTCCGGACCAAGACGCTCTGGCCGTTCGGCATCTACTGCCTCCTCGCGGGCACCGCCTGCGCCATCTACTTCGCGAGGTAGCTACGCCTCGAGCGGTCGACGCCCGTCGAAGGCGCGGCCGAGCGTCGCGTCGTCGGCGAACTCGAGGTCCCCGCCCACGGGCAGCCCGCTCGCGGGGCGCGTGATCGAGACACCGAAGCTCGCGAGCTCCCTCGACAGGTACATCGCGGTCGCGTCGCCCTCCACGTTCGGGTTGGTGCACACGATCACCTCGACCACCCCCCCGTCAGCGAGGCGCGACTTGAGCTCGGCGATGCGCAGCTGGTCGGGGCCGACGCCCTCGAGCGGGCTGAGCGCGCCGTGCAAGACGTGATAGGTGCCGCGGAACGCACCAGACCGCTCGACCGCGACGACGTCGCGCGGGTCTTCGACGACGCAGATGATCGACGTGTCGCGCCGCGTGTCCGAGCAGGTGTCGCACCGGCCCGACCGGTCCGCGACGTTGCAGCAGACGTCGCACAGCGAGGTCTGCTCGCGCATCTCGACGAGCGCGCCCGCGAGCCGGCGCGCGTCCTCGTCGGGCTGGCGCAGCAGGTAGAAGGCCATCCGCTGGGCGGACTTGGGGCCGATGCCCGGCAGCCGCCCCAGCTCGTCGATGAGCGCGCGCAGCGGCTGGGGGTACATCTAGGCGGGCACCTCGGTGGCGCCTGGGAAGGCATCGAGCACGCGGGCCGCGGCGACCGACTCGGTCGCGCGTACCGGTCCGCCGTCGAGCTCGTCGAGGTCGATCTCGTCAATCGGGGCGGTCGCCGGATCGGGGACGGACGGGGCGGACTTCGTGCGCGGCGCGGGTCGTGCCGCGTCGTCGACGACGAGGCGCAGGCTCACCGGCGCCGCGAAGTGCGCGGCGAGCGCGGCCTCGACGTCGGCGCGCTTGCGCTGGTACTGGTCGAGCGGGGCCTCGCTGTCGACGGCGAAGGTGCACGTCGTGCCCTCGACGGCCGTGAAGCGCCCGGCCTGGAACAGGGCCCTCGCCATCGGGGTGAGCTTCGGCAGGATCACGTCGCCCCACGCGACCGTGAGCGCGTCGCGGTCGAAGCCGGCCGCCGCGCGCACCTGGGGTGGGGCGTCGCGCACCGGCGCCGCCTCGCCGGACGTCGCGGGCTCGGGTGCGGTCGCCGGCGGTGCCGGAGAAGCGCCTCGCGGCGACGCTTCGCGCGCACGAGTCGGGGGTCGTAGCTCTCCCAGTGGCGCACGCGAGCGACCCTGCGGTGGCGTGTCGCTCGCCGGACGCGCCGCACCCGCTGGCTTGACGTCGCGCTCGAGGCGCTCGAGCCGTTCGAGGAGCGCGGCGGGCGAGGGGTCGAGCTCGGGCTTGGTCACCCGCACGAGCGCGATCTCCACGACGACCGTCGGGTCTGGCGCGTCGCGCATCTCGACCATTGAGCGCCCCAGCGTCTCGAGTGCCCGGACGGTTCGCGCGAGGCCGAGCGACTCACCGAGTGCGGCGAGTCGCTCGCGGTCCGCACCAGCGACCTCCGCCACGGCCGGCGCGAGCTGGAGCAAGAACGCCTGGCGGAGCTCGTTGCACGCCTCGGTCGCAAGCTGCTGGGCGCTCCAGCCCGCCGCGAGCAGCGTCGAGAGCGCGGTGATCACCTCGGTGACCTGCTCGGCGGCGATCGCGTCGAAGAGGTGGTCGAAGGAGGGCCGGACGTCGTCAGCGTCCCCGGACGCCGCCACCTGGTCGAGCGCGCTCAGGGCGTCGCGTGCCGAGCCGTGCCCTCGGCGCACCGCGGCGTCGAGCGCGTCGTCGGGCACCTCGAGGGACGCGGCGTCGCGGATGTCGCGCAGCAATCCCTGGAGCGTCTCGCCCGAGAGCAGCCGGAACTCGAGGTGCTGGGTCCGGCTGCGCACCGTCGGGAGAACCTTTTGGGGGTCGGTGGTCGCGAGCACGAAGACCACGTGGCTGGGCGGCTCTTCGAGCGTCTTGAGCAGGGCGTTCGCCGCCGCGGTCGAGAGCATGTGGACCTCGTCGACGATGTAGACCTTCCAGCGGCCCGGCGTGCCCAGCGCGGCGTGGTTGATGAGGTCCCTGATCGCGTCCACGCCGTTGGTGGACGCGGCGTCGAGCTCGGTGACGTCGAGCGAGGTGCCCCGGGTGATCTCGGTGCAGCTGTGGCACGTGCCGCACGGCTCGCCGTCGCTCGGCCGCTCGCAGTTGAGTGCCTTGGCCAAGAGCCTCGCCGAGGTGGTCTTGCCAGTGCCCCGCGGGCCGCTGAACAAGTAGGCGTGGGCGACGTGGTCCGTCGCGACCGCGGTGCGCAGCGCGCGCACCACGTGGTCCTGGCCGCGCAGCTCGGCGAACGTCGCGGGTCGGAACCGGCGATAGAGGGAGGTGACGCCGTCGGACCGGGTCGGCGCGGTCCCCTCTGCAGTCATCGACGCGATGCTAGGTGGTCGGTCAGTTGTGTGACCGCGGCCCGAAGCGATGGCCAGGCTGGCTGCGGCACCCGGTGCAACCTGCTGAGAGCTGCTGCCTTCCGGCCCTGACCCGGTTCACAGGCGCCCGTCGCGCAGGACCCGGCCACCGCTTCGGACCTCGGTCGAGGTGCACGCTATCGCGCGCCACGTCGGTGCCCGCGAGACCATTTAGTAGCCTGCGCGCGCCGTTCACCGGCGAGGAGGAGTGCGAGAGCGGCCGAATCGGCACGATTGGAAATCGTGTGTGGGGCAACCCACCGTGGGTTCAAATCCCACCTCCTCCGCGTGTGCCCTAACCAGCTGGACGCCGACGGCGCTCTTGACGACGACGCCTCGATGCGACTCGCGCTCGCCGCGGCACACGAGGCGGGCGATCGCGGTGACGTCCCGGTGGGTGCGGTCGCGCTGCGCGCGGGCCGCGTGCTCGCGACCGCGGGCAACGCGCGCGAGCAGCTCGGCGACCCGACCGCGCACGCCGAGCTGCTCGTGCTCCGAGCGGCGTCGGCGATCCTCGGGAGCTGGCGGCTCGACGGCGTGACGATTGTCGTCACCCTGGAGCCCTGCGCGATGTGCGCCGGCGCGCTCGTCAACGCGCGCGTCGAGCGGCTCGTCGTGGGCGCCATGGACGGAAAGGCGGGAGCGGCCGGCTCGCGCTACAACCTGCTGGCGGACCCGCGGCTCAACCACGAGGTCTTGGTGACCTCGGGCGTGCTCGCACAGGAGTGCGCGAGCGTGCTCTCTGCGTTCTTCGCCGAGCGGCGGTAGGTCACCAACTCGGCGCCTGGGGGCCGCGGGCGCTCGGCGGTCTCGCCATCGTCGTGACCGGCAGCACCCACCCCCCGCCACGCTTGGCCGCGACGACGCCCTCCAAGAGCTGCTCGGCGACGAGGCCGGGCGGCGCGCCGGCCACGCCCGGGGCGATCAGGTTCGCGAGGCGCGCGGCGAGCCGTGCCCTCGGACCCGGCGAATAGCCCCATCGGCCCCGCAGGAACCGCTCCGCAAGCGCGACGTGCTCTGGCGTCACGGCCGTGACGTCCCAGCCCGAGGCGTCGAGCGCGATCCCGAAGGCCGAGGCGATCGGTGCCGCGACGGTCCCCCCGGCGCCGGTGAGCACACCGGGGGATCCCGCGCGGCGCGTCGAGGCGGCCCGCCGCTCGCGCACGACGATGGTGCCGGCCGCGAGGTCCCCGAGCCGCTGGTGTCGCTTCGTGGCGAGGATCATCCACAGCCCGAGGAGGAAGAACAGATAGTCGGCGAGTCGCACCACGTTGCGCACGAGGCTCGCGAGGAAGCCGACGGGCCGGCCGTCCACGCGCACCACGCGCAGCCCGACGGCGAGCTTGCCGAGGGACCGCCCGCCGCTCAGCATCTCGAAGATGACGAAGTAGCCGAGCACGTCGAGCAGCACGAGCACCGAAAAGACGCCGACGGCGAGGAGGCCCGTGGACTGGGTGCCGAGCGCCGTGATCGACGAGACGAGCCCCGCGAAGAGCAGGATCGCCGCCTGGGCCAAGGTGTCGAGCAAGATGGCCACACCGCGCGAGCCTGCGCCGGCGAGCACGAGCTCGACACTCACGCCCTCGGGCGTGGCCGTCACGAACCGATCCTCGAGGTCCACCCGATGAACCTAGAACGCTTTGTCTCGAGCAGGGCAGCCCAGTGGCGCGAGCTCGACGCGCTGGTGCGCGGAGCGCGTGGTGGCGTCTCGAAGCTGACGCCCGACCGGCTGCTCGAGCTCGGCGAGCACTATCGCGCGGCGGCCGCGGACCTCGCGCTCGCTCGACGAGCCTTCCCCTACGAGCCGGTCACCGAGGAGCTGGCCGACCTGGTCGGTCGGGCCCGCGGCGTCGTCTACGCGCGCGCGGCGCACGGGGAAACGGTCGGGCGGTTCTTCTCGACGACGCTCTGGCGCGAGCTCCGTGCGATGTCGCCGCTCCTGTGGCTGTCCGTCGCGGTCATCGTGGGCTCGGTCTTCCTGGGCGTGCTCTGGGCGGTGTGGGACCCGCAGAGCGCCTCGGGGCTGCTGCCGAGCGGCTCGCACATCTCGGTGCACTCCAAGGGCGCCTTCTACGGCGTGTCGGTCGCCTCGCGCGGTGGCCTGGCCGCGGAGATCTTCGTCAACAACATCATCGTCGCGTGCCTGGTCGTCGTCGGCGGCTTCACCTACGGCGTCATCACGGTGTGCTCCCTCGCCTACAACGGCGCGCTGCTCGGCGTCATCGGCACGCTCGAGTGGAAGGGCGGCGGGTTCTCCCAGTTCGTCCGGCTCGTCGTCCCCCACGGGCTGCTCGAGCTCAGCTGCTTCGCCCTCGCGGGCGCGGCGGGCCTCTGCATCGCGAGGGCGCTCATCGACCCGGGGCGCCGTTCCCGCGCCGAGGCGCTCGCCGACTCGACACCCAGGATCGGCGCCGCGATCGTCGGCGTCATGGTCTTTTTGGTGTGCGCCGGCACGGTCGAGGGCTTCATCACTCCGTGGGACCTCTCGCTGCCCGCCGCGCTCGCCCTCGGCGTCGCTTTGTGCACCGCGTTCTGGTCCGCCGTCGTGCTGCGGGGGCGTCGCGCGCGGCGCGAGGCGCGCGAGCAGCCTCAGACCCTCGCGAGCGACTTCAGCCGCACGTAGGCCGTGACGAGGGCGGGCCCGAGCTGGGCCGGCGAGGCCTCGACCACCTGGGCACCGAGGGACGTCGCCTGGCGCACCGCGGTGCGGTGCGCGTCGAGCAGCTCGAGCGCGACGGACGCGCGCAGCACGTCGTGGTAGTCCTCGGGCATCGAGGTCGCGGCGCGGACCAGGTCCTCGTCGAGCGCCGTCGCGACGATCACCTCGTGTCGGCGAGCGACGATCGGCACGGCGTCGAGGATCGTTCGCGCCGCCGCGGGGTCCGCAAGGTCGGTGAACACGACGACGATCGAGCGCTTCTTGGACGCGACCTGCTGGAAGGCGAGCGAGAAGTCGCTCTCGACCTCGGTCGGCTCCACGTCGAAGAGGGCCTCGACGACGTGCGCGGTGCCCCTGCGCCTCGGGGCGACCGAGCGGGTGACGCCCGCGGCGAACGCCGTCGCGCCCACGCGGTCCCCGGCCTCGTCCGCGGCGACGCCGAGCACGCACAGCGCGTCGAGCGCGACGTCGAGCCTCGTGAGCGCCCCGACCGGCGCGCACATGAGCCGGCCCGTGTCAATGAGGCACACGAGGTCGCGGTTCTCGTCGATGCGGTACTGGTTCGTCATCGGACGCGCGCAGCGCGACGTCGCCATCCAGTTCACGAACCGCACGTCGTCGTTCTCGTCGTACTCTCGGATCGACTCGAACTCGGTCCCGATTCCCATGCGCCGCACCGCCGCGCCCTCCGCGCCTCGGCCGCGCCGCCGCATCGCGAGGAGTCGCGCGCGCGGGAGGTCCGGCAGCACGCGGATCGTCGCTGCGTGCACGCTCGTTCGGTCGACGGTTGCGAGGCCGAGTGGCCCGGCGAGTCGGACGACCGCGCCCGCGAGCTCGTGCGTGCCCCGATGGCGCCCGACGAGGACGCCACGGAGGCCTCCGGCGCTGACCTCGGCGGGCTCGACGCGCAGCTCGGGCGGCACGGGCTGGCGGAGCCGGACCACCCGCGCCGCCGTGTCGACGGCCACGGTGATCGGGACACTCGCGCCGAGGGCGAGCGTCTGGGCCACGTCGACGTCGACAGCCACGGCGGCCCGGCGCGCGGCGATGGCGTCGGCTGCGACGCACCCGACGATGCCGAGCGCGATCGCGGCCGCGGCCGCGGGCGCGAGGCGCAGCGCCGCGACGACGCCGGCCGCCACGCAGAGGGCGCCCACGACGCGCAGCGTCGGGCGCGGGAACGATGGACCGGACACCTCGATCGTCACCACCTAGCGGGGAACCGGCACCGCGCGCAGGGCGGTCTGCACCGCGTCGGCTGGGGAGAACCGGTCGAGCTCGGCCTCGGCGGTGAGCACGAGGCGGTGCGCGAGGACCGGCACGGCGAGCGACGCGACGTCGTCGGGGGTCACGTAGTCGCGACCCGAGATGCAGGCGGTCGCCTTCGCCGCGGCGAGCAGGTGGACCGCCGCGCGGGGGCTCGCCCCGAGCGCGACGCTCGGCAGCTCGCGGGTGCGGCGCACGATCGCGACGAGGTAGTCACCCACGCCGTCGGCGAGCCGGACCGAGTCGACGTCGCGGCGGGCTGCGAGGAGCGTGGCGGCGTCACCGACCGCGGTCACGTCGTCGATCGTCGACGGTGTGACCCCTCGGTGTCGCAGCGCGAGCATCTTGCGCTCATCGACCTCGGAGGGGTACTGGACACCCACGCGCAGCAGGAAACGGTCGAGCTGGGACTCAGGGAGCGGGTAGGTGCCCTCGAAGTCGATGGGGTTCTGCGTGGCGAGCACCACGAAGGGGTCCGGCAGCGGATGGCTCACCCCGTCGACGGACACCTGTCGCTCCTGCATCGCCTCGAGGAGCGCGGCCTGGGTCTTGGGCGGCGTCCGGTTGAGCTCGTCGGCGAGCAGGAGGTTGGTGAACACGGGACCGCGCCGGAACACGAACTCGCTGCCGCGCATGGTGAGCGTGCCCGTCAGGTCCGAGGGCAGCAGGTCCGGGGTGAACTGGACGCGACGACCCTCGAGGCCCATGGCGCGGACGATCGCGGCGGCGAGGAGCGACTTGGCGACACCGGGCGGACCGTCGATGAGCACGTGGCCGCCCGCGAGCATCGCGACGAGCGTCGCGTCGACGAGCACGCCCTGCCCGACGACGACCTTGCCCACCTCGGCGTGCAGGGCCGCACGCAGCGCCGCGGTGCGCGCGGCGTGCGCCGGCTCGAACTGCGTCATCTGAGGTCCCTTCGCTCGGCCAACCATGCGTGCGCGCGTCCGACCTGGAGTGCCGCCGCCCTCGTGGCAGGTCGCCCCAGCGCGGCGCGCACCACCCACGCCGGTATGCCGCGCGCCTCTGCATCCTTGTCGATGTCCTGGTCGGCGGCGGCCGTGTGGGCGTGGAGCACGCGCACGAGCAGCCGGCGCGTGTCGGCGCTGAGGGCCGCCGTTGCCGCCGCGACGTGCGCCGAGCCGGTGGTCGAGAGGAGCGACGCCATGGCGTCGACGTGGCCGATCCTCGCTGGGGCCGCCGCGCGAGCCGCGCGCTCGACCGGGCCGAAACGCCGCGACGCCGAGATGATCCAGGTGAGCACGGCGAGCAGCGCCAGGAGGAGGGCGGCCTGCACCCACGTCGGCAGGGCGCGCAGACCCGTCGAGACCGCCGCGGGGGTCATGTCCGCGGCGTCGAGGACGACAGCGCCGCCGAAGGGCTTGCCGAGGTTCCAGGCGAGCGCGGCGTCGTCGAGCGACGCGAGGTTGGCATCGCGCAGCGGCACGCTCGTGGCGACCCAGACGACGCCGTCGTCGTCCGCGACGACGGTGCCGTGCGCGCCCAGCACGTCGCGGTGCACGTCGCCCTCGGTCCGCAGCACCCCCACCCCGTCGTCGAGGGATCCCACGCCCTCGGTCAACGCGCCGGGGACGGTGCGCACGACCGGACCCGGGGCAATCGGCACGAGCGTGACGGCCGCACCGGGCCCGAGGGTCGGTCCCGGCATGCTCGGCGCGGCGCCGACGAAGACCACCTGGCCGCCTGCGGCCACGACCGAGCGCGCCACCGTCCGGTCCGACGTGGTCCAGCGCGTCGGGTCGATGACGACCAGCGTCGCACCCGACGGGATGCTGGACGCCGCCAGCGGCTGGCTGTCCACGGTGACGGCGTCCCCCCTTTCGCTGAGGAGCGCCACGAACGCAGCGGTACCCGCCGGTCCAGTCGCATACGGGCTCGTCGGCACGCCGGGCACGGTGCGCTGGCCGACCACCGAGCCGTAGAAGCCCGAGACGTACTCGATCGCGAGGATCGCGACGACGGCGAGCAGAAGCGCGCGCACAGGCCACGCCAGCCGCGACCACGCAGCCACGGGACCGCTCAACGTCGGCCGCTCGCCACGCTCGTGCGACGAGCCGGGCTGGCCGTCCACGTCGGGAGCTCGCGGGCCGGCGTCGAGCGTCGTCACGACACGACCGCCGATCGGCCGGCCTCGTCGGCGACGCGCGGCCACGACGAGAAGGCGAACTCGACGTCGTCGGCCGACGCGGTGACGCCGCCGTAGGCGACGAGCGAGTGCACCGAGGCGAGCTCGTCGAACGTCGTGGAGGCGAGCTGGCTGGCGAGCGTCGTCGTCGTGAGCGAGGCTCGATCGTGCAGCAGGCCGCGATCCTCGAGCCGCTCGAGCCCCGCCGCGAAGCGGAGCCGGAGCGCCGCGTCGAGATCGCCGGCGCGGCGAGCCGTGGTGGCCTCATCGAGGAGCCTCGCCGCACGGGCGGCGCGACGCTCGCGCACACCCGGCTCCGGCGCGCCGGCGGTGGGGTTGTCGTGTTGTCGTCGCACGATCACGGCCGTCGCCACGCCCGCGACAACGAGGGCGCCGAGGATCGCGAGCACGAGCGGTGACCAGCCGCCGAAGAGCGACCGAGCGCCGTCATTGACGGGATGGGCGAAGAGTCGGTCGAACTGGTGCACCACCCACCCGACTGCCGTCGCGATCCAGTGGCCGACGTCGGTCGAGATGCGCTCGAAGAGGCCGGACGGGCGCCGGGGCGCGACAAAGGGCGGCGCGTCCAGGATCGCTCGAGCGGCGGCCCGCGCCGCGGCGGCGTCGTGTTCGCCCGGTGTCATCGGCTAGGCGCGCATCGACTACTGGGGCGGCGGGGGCCACGGCCCCGGTTGCTGGGCGGTCGGGTCGGGCCAGCGGCCCGGCGCGAGCGGGGGTGTCCATCGGGCTTTTGGCTGGGGGAGGAAGTCGAAGGAGCCCGGTCCGCCGCCTCGCGTCTGGCCCTCGGTGAGGAGCTCGAGGTCGAGTCCCTCCTTGCGCACGCGCATGTCCACGGTGAGCACCGTCGCGATCGCGCACGTAAAGGGCGTGAAGAACAGGACCGTCGCGATCCCCTCGAGCGAGCCGAGCACGAAGGCGTGCGCTCCAGGGTGCGCGCTCGGCACGACTGCGCCCACGATCACCCCGAGGATCGCGTTCACGACGAGCGTGACGATGAAGACGAGGACGAGGGCGAGCAGCATCGTGCCGAACACCGACCACCACGTCCCTCGCACGAGCGCCCAGGACCGGCGCAGTGCGGCCGTTCCTCTCGTGCCCTGCATCATGAGCGAGGGCACGGCCAATCGGTTGATGATCGACCACCAGATCTCCGCTGCGAGCGTCGCGATCGCGAGCGGGATCACGATGAGCGCCAGGATGGGCGACACGTGGTCGAGTGCGATCCCGACCAGCACCAGGGCGCCCCACCCGAGCACGATCGGCCCGTCGATGAGCAGCACGATCCACAGGAGCGACGGCGCTCGCGCGAACCCCGTCTGGAGCGCTCCGCGCCACGACGTCGGTCTGCCCAGGTAGGTGTCGCCGAACAGCCCGTAGGCGATCGTCTTGGTGGGCGCGTTGAGCACGAAGCCAAGCACGAGCGTGAGAGCGAGCGCACCGATCTCGGGATCGAGCGCGGACCAGTGGACCGTGGAGGTCCCGTCGGCGTGCTGCACGACGAGCGACGAGGCGGGCACGATCGCCGAGGTCCGCCACCATTGGAAGAGCCCGTCGACGAGGGCGATCGGGACCCCGACGACCAGCATGGCCGCCGCGAGCTTGCGGAGGCTCACCCGATACAGCTTGATGGCCGCGTCGAGCCGCTCGTTGACGCCGAGCGGCCAGAGCATCGGGGACGCGGGCTGGGTCACGACCACGATCCTGCGCGGGGGCGGTCTCCCATGCGATGCGTCACGAGTCCCCCTCGGCTCGTTGCGAGGCTAACAACCATTCGCACGATCGCCCGACGTCATCCGTGCATGCGCGCGTTAGCGCAACACGAACTCACGGATCGCGCGGGCGAATCCGTCCTCGTCGTTCGACGACGTGACGCGACGTGCGGCACGCTGCACCTCGCGGTCGGCATTGCCCATCGCGATGCTGAGGCCGGCGTGGGCGAACATGAGCACGTCGTTGGGCATGTCCCCGATCGTCGCGATCTGCTCGATCGGGATGCTGAGCGCCGTAGAGAGGTAGGCCACGACCTCGCCCTTGTTGGCGTCCGGATGGGTGACGTCGAGGTAGTAGGGCTGCGACGGCGTCGCAGAGACGCTGTCGGCGAACTCGTCGCGCATCGCGCCGGTAGCACGTGCCACCGCGTCGTGGTCGTCGCTGACGCCGACGATCTTGGCGACGTCGTCGACGAGCCCGTCGAAGTCGGCCCGCACGACGGGCTCGAACTGGCAGGTGCTCGTCTCGCGGGCGACGTGGGGTCCGTCCTTGTCGAGCACGTACCACTCGATGCCCTGGTAGCACCACACGCTGAGATCCTGGGCCTCCAGGGTGTCGATGATGGACGGCACGATCTTCGAGGGGATGCTGCGCTCGCGAAGGACCGCCATCGACGGATCGACGAGCAGCCCGCCGTTGAACCCCGCGATGGGCGTCGTCAGCGTCAGCGGCTCGATCAGCATCGCCATGCCCCTGGGCGGGCGCCCGCTCGTGACCGCAAAGGCGATCCCCGCCGCTCCGAGCGCCGCGACCGCATCGATCGACGCCTGGGTGAGGGCCTTGTCGGACGTGACGAGCGTGCCGTCGACGTCAGAGAGGACGAGTCGGATCTGCCCCGTCGTCACCTGGGCAAGTACCAGCGATTCGGCGCGACCAGCCGGTTGATCGACTCGGGCCCCCAGGACCCGCGCCAGTACGGCTCGACGGGCGGGGGCTGCTCGAGGAGCGGGGCGGCGACCTCCCAGAGTCGCTCGATGCCGTCGGACCGCGTGAACAGCGCCTGATTGCCGTGCATCGCCTCCAAGATGAGGTGCTCGTAGGCCTCGAGGTCGTTGCCCGAGCTGAACGAGGCGTCGTAGCTGAACGTCATCTCGGCCTCGCGCAGGCGCATATTGGGGCCGGGCTGCTTGGCGAGGAACTCGGTCGTGATCATGCCGGGGTCCGCGAAGTCGATCACGAGGCGGTTGCCCTGCTGGGCGTGCACCTCGGCTTCGAGCGGGAAGATCCGCAGCGTCGGTTCGCACAGCCCGATCGTCACGACCTGGCGACTCTGCTCCATGCACTTGCCCGTCCGCAGGAAGAACGGCACGCCCTTCCACCGCCAGTTGTCGACCTCGGCGCGCAGCGCGACGAACGTCTCGGTCCCGCTGTGGGGGTCGACGCCCTGCTCGGCGCGGTACCCGTCGTACTGGCCACGGACGACCGCTTCTGGATCGATCGGCGCCATCGACTCGAAGACCTTCACCATCTCGTCGCGAAGCGGCCTCGAGTTGAGCGAGGTGGGGGGCTCCATGGCCACGATGCCCATGAGCTGGAACAGGTGCGTGACGACCATGTCGCGGAACGCGCCGCACTGCTCGTAGAACCCAGACCGCCCCTCGATCGAGATCGACTCGGGCACGTCGATCTGGACGTAGTTCACGTGCTCCCGGTTCCAGATCGGCTCGAAGAGGCCGTTCGCGAAGCGCAGCGCGAGGATGTTGTCGACTGACTCTTTGCCCAAGAAGTGGTCGATGCGGAAGATCTGGGACTCGTCGAAGTGCTGGGCGATGACAGCGTTGAGCGCCTTGGCCGAGTTCAGGTCGTGCCCGAACGGCTTCTCGCAGATCACCCGTGCGTTCTCATTCAGCCCCGACCCTCCGAGCGTCTCGATCATCGCGGGGAACGCCGCGGGCGGCACCGCGAGGTGGTGGAGCCGCCGGGGGCTCCCCCCGATCTCCTCGTCGGCCCGCTCGACGGCCGCCACGAGCCCCTTGGCGTCACCTGGCTCGGCGATCGCGAAGCTGAGCGACTGCGCGAACTCGTCCCACTTCTCGCCCTCGGGCTTCGTGCGGCCGAACTGGGTCACCGCGTCCTTGGCGTGCTCGCGGAACGCCTCGGCGGTGATCGCGAAGGCCTTCGGCGACGAGCCGATGATCCGGAACCGCTCCGGCAGGAGCTCGGCGCAAAAGAGGTGGTAGAGCCCCGGCAGGAGCTTGCGACGCGCGAGGTCGCCGGTCGCCCCGAACAGCACGATCACGTGGTCGTCGGGTCGCGTGAGGCCCTGGGTCGGCACTCGAACGATCACGACGCACCTCCAGGAGTCACGCTCGTCGTCGAGTCACCGCGTCCGACAAGCACCTTAGTGACGGCCCCGGGAGGCACGAGGCCATGCTCGACGACGCCGGACACGCCCGAGAGGTACGTCGCGAGCTCCCCGGGGTCGTGCAGCGTCCCCTGCCAGTCGGCGAGCACGCCGCCGTCGGGCGTGCGCGGCGCGTCGCGCAGCGTCGCGACGTCGAGGCGCCGCAGCGTGGAGCGCAACCCGAAGGCGAGCAGCTCGAGCGGCACGGGTGCGGCGAGCGCGTCGACGAGCTTGGTCGAGTCGACGATGACGATGAACGCGTCCGACGCGGCGATGACGACCTTCTCGCGGGTGTGCGCGCCACCTCCGCCCTTGATGAGCCACCCGTCCAGCGCGACCTGGTCCGCACCGTCGATGGCGAGGTCCAGGCGGTCCAGCTGCTCGAACGGCTCGACGAGCAGGCCAAGCCCGCGCGCGGCCTGCTCGGTGCGCGGCGAGGTCGCGACGTACACGGCGTCGGGGGCGCGACGCGCGAGAGCCGCGAGCAGGTGCGTGACGGTGGACCCGGTCCCGAGCCCGACGCGCATGCCGTCTTCGACGAGCTCGGCGGCAGCGTCCGCGGCGAGCCCCTTCTCGCGGTCGGCGTCCACGTCAGTGCGACGCGGCTGCGGCGTCGGCCATGACCACCGATCGGGGCGCGGTGACGCTGCCCGCGGGGATCGACTCGTCGCCGCGCAGGAGGCGCGCGAGGGCGTCGCGCTTGTCCGCTCCCGCCACGAGCCACAGCAGGAGGTCCGCGCGTCCGAGCGCGGGGAACGTGAGCGTCATCCGCTGGTGGCCCTGGTACGGACCGGTGATCGCCACCAGCTTGTCGCGGACCTCGAGGACCGGGTCGCCCGGCACGAGCGAGGCGGTGTGCCCGTCTGGACCGAGCCCGAGGTGCACAAGGTCGAAGCGGTCGGGCAGCTCGGCGGCGTACGCGTCGGCAGCCGCCCCCAAGTCGGCGCCGGTCACGGGCATCGCGACGACGCGGACCGGCAGCGAGCCGAGGCACTCGGTGAGCTGGGTGAGGTTGCGATGCACGTCGCCGTCCGGCGCGATCCGCTCGTCCACCTGGAAGATGCTGACGCGCTCCCAGTCGACGTCCATCGCGGCGAGCGCCCGGAACGCCGGCCACGGCGTGGCGCCGCCGCTAAGCGCGATCGCGCACTTCCCGCGCTCGGCGATCGTCTCGGCGATCAGCGAGGAGATGAACGCGCCCGCGGCGCGTGCCGCCGTCTCGCCGTCGGCGAACTCGCGCAATTCGTGGTGGGTCACTGCGATCTCTCCGCATGCCCGCCGAATGCGGCCCGCATCGCCGACAGGATCTTGCCCGCGAACGTGCCCTCCCCGCGCGAGTCGAATCGGGAGAACAGCGACGCCATGATGACGGGAGCGGGCACGGACTCGTCGATCGCCGCGAGGACCGTCCAGCGCCCCTCGCCGGAGTCCGACACCGAGCCTGAGTACTCCTCGAGCTCGGGGGACTTCGCGAGCGCCTCGGCAGTCAGGTCCACGAGCCACGAGCCCACGACCGAGCCGCGGCGCCAGACCTCGGCGATCTCGCCGATGTCGAGGGTGTACTGGTAGGCCCACGCATCGCGAAGCGGCGCCGTCTCGGCGTCCGCGGCACGCTCCTCGGTGCCCGCGTTCGCGTGCTTGAGGATGCTGAGGCCCTCTGCGACCGACGCCATCATCCCGTACTCGATCCCGTTGTGGACCATCTTCACGAAGTGCCCCGCGCCGCTGGGCCCGCAGTGCAGGTACCCGTCCGGCGCGGTCCCGCTCCTCGTTCGCCCCGGGGTGGCCACGGCACTCGCCTCGCCCGGCGCGATCGACTTGAAGATCGGGTCGAGTCGCTCTATCGCAGGTGTCGGACCACCGATCATGAGGCAGTACCCGCGATCGAGCCCCCACACACCCCCCGAGGTCCCGCAGTCGACGTAGTGCACGCCGACCTTCTCGAGCTCCGCGGCGCGGGTGATGTCGTCGCGGTAATAGGAGTTGCCGCCGTCGATGACGACGTCGTCGGGATCGAGGAGCGCGACGAGCTCATCGAGCGTCGACCCGGTCACCGCCGCGGGCAGCATCAGCCAGATCGCCCGGGGACGCTCGAGCGCGGCCACGAGCTCGGCGAGCGACGAGACGCCCCGGACGCCCTCGTGCTCGAGTGCCTGGACCGCGGTGGGGAACACGTCGTAGGCGACGCAGTGATGGCCGTCGCGGGTCAGGCGCCGGACCAGGTTCGCCCCCATCCTCCCGAGGCCGATCATGCCGAGCTGCATGGGCGAGGTCGTGGTCATGGGGCGGCGTCCTCCTTGCGCATCGAGCGATACCGCCGGATGAGCGCGTTCGTCGAGGAGTCGTGCGACAGCTGCGGCTCGGTGGGCGACTCGAGCTCAGGGACTATCTCGGACGCGAGCTGCTTGCCGAGCTCGACGCCCCACTGGTCGAACGAGTCGATCCCCCACACCGCGCCCTGGGTGAACACGCTGTGCTCGTAGAGCGCGACCAGCGCGCCGAGCGAGTGCGGCGTGAGCCGGTCGCACAACAAGACGTTGCTCGGGCGGTTGCCCTCCATGACGCGGTGGGCGACCACCTGTTCGGGTGTCCCGGTCGCTCGCACCTCCTCGGCGGTGCGCCCGAACGCGAGCGCCTCGGCCTGGGCGAACACGTTGGACGTGAGCAGGTCGTGGTGCTCGCCGAGCGGGTTCAGCCCGTGCGCGAAGGCGATGAAGTCGACCGGGACGGTCTCGGTCCCCTGATGGAGCAGCTGGTAGAAGCTGTGCTGGCCGTTGGTGCCGGGCTCACCCCAGTAGACCGCGCCCGTGGGGTAGTCGACCGGCTCGCCGTCGGCGGTGACGTGCTTGCCGTTCGACTCCATCGTCAGCTGCTGGAGGTATGCGGGGAACCGCTTCAGGTACTGGTCGTAGGGCATGACCCCGAACGAGCGCACGCCGACGAACTGGACGTACCAGATCGAGAGCATCCCGAGCAGCACGGGCAGGTTCCGATCGAGCGGGGCGGTCGCGAAGTGCACGTCCATCTCGTGGAAGCCGTCCAGCATCTCGCCGAAGGCCGCCGGGCCGATCGCGAGCATCGTCGAGAGCCCGATCGCCGAGTCCATCGAGTACCTGCCGCCCACCCAGTCCCAGAACTCGAACATGTTCGCCGTGTCGATGCCGAACTGCGCGACCTTCTCGGCGTTCGTCGACACGGCGACGAAGTGCTTGGCGATGGCCGCCGGATCACGGAGCGAGCCGAGCAGCCAGTCCCTGGCCGAGGTCGCGTTCGCGAGCGTCTCGAGCGTTCCGAACGTCTTGGACGCCACGATGAACAGCGTGGACGCAGGATCGAGGTCTCCCAGTGCCTCGACCAGGTCCGTGGCGTCGACGTTCGAGACGAATCGGAACGTGAGGTCGCGGCGGCTGTAGTGGCGGAGCGCCTCGTAGGCCATGACCGGCCCGAGGTCCGAGCCGCCGATGCCGATGTTGACGACCGCGCGGATGGGCGCGCCGGTATGCCCGGTCCACTCCCCCGAGCGCACCCGATCGCAGAACGACGCCATCTTGTCGAGCACGGCGTGGACCTCGGCGACGATGTCGGTCCCATCGACCATCAGGGTCGCGTCGCGCGGCAGGCGCAGCGCGGTGTGGAGCACCGCGCGGTCCTCCGAGACGTTGAGGTGCTCGCCGCGGAGCATCGCGTCGCGACGCTCTGGCACCATCGACTCGCGCGCGAGGTCGACGAGCAGCGACAGCGTCTCGTCGGTCGCGAGGTTCTTCGAGTAGTCGAGGAGCCACCCGGCAGCGTCGCCGACGAGGCGCTCACCACGGTCGGGATCGGCCGCGAAGAGCTCGCGGAGCGACGTCGAGGCGACGTCGTCGAAGTGACGCTTCAAGAGCCGAAATGCCGGGCGCTGGCGGAGCGGCTCGGTCACGTCGCCTCGACCGGCGCGACCATTGCCGCACCGACGATGCCGGCGTCGTTGTGCAGCTGGGCGACCTTGATGGGGGTCTCACAGGTGAGGAGCGGCACGAACTTGTCCGACTTGCCGCTGACCCCGCCCCCGATGAGGAAGAGCTCGGGGTACAAGAGCCGCTCGAGGTGCTCGAGATAGCTCGAGAGTCGATGCGCCCACTCGGTCCACGACAGCTTCTCGCGCTCGCGCACCGATTCCGCAGCCCATTCCTCGGCGTCGCGATGGTGGAGCCGCAGATGTCCGAGCTCGGTGTTGGGCACGAGCACGTTCTTGAAGAAGACGGCGCTGCCGATGCCCGTGCCGAGCGTGATCAGCACGACCACGCCGTCGTGGCCCATGCCCGCGCCGTAGCGCATCTCGGCCATTCCCGCGGCGTCCGCGTCGTTCACGACCGCGACGCGACGCGACGTCGCCTGCTCGAAGAGCGCCACGGCGTCCGTTCCGATCCATGACGGGTCGATGTTCGACGCGGTCTTCACGACGCCGTCCACCACCACCGAGGGCATGGTCAGCCCGACGGTGCCCGTTCCGCCGACCGACCCGACGGTCGACGCGACCACTGCCGCGATGGCCGCCGGCGTCGCGGGGGCGGGGGTGGCCACTCGGACTCGGTCACCCGCCAGGGCCCCCTTGACGAGGTCGACGGTCGCGACCTTGATGCCGCTCCCCCCGATATCGACTCCAATTGGCGACTCGCTGGACATCGACCTCCGTTGGTCGCGGTGACCCTACCAACGAGGTGACGGCACGAGCCCGCTCGATCAGGTGCCTCTAGCGCACGATCTCCTTGCGCAGGCCCTCTGAGTCCCACTCGGGGTCCTCGGGGATCCGGGTCGCGGCCTTGGCCGCGATCCGACGGGCGGTCCACAGGAGCGCTGCGATGTCGTAGAGGTGCGACGTCGGCACGCCGCGGAGGGGGGCGTCGAGGACGCGCTTGATGCCAGGGATCCGCTTCTCGAGGAGCGTGCGGCGCTCCGCGATCCCCTCGTCGGTCTTCTTCGAGCGCACGAGCGGCTTGTCACCGTTGATCACGTAGAAGCTGAGCTCGGGGTGCGCCTCGTAGACCGTCCGCTGCCGGTACGGGAGCATCTCGGCGTTCACCTCGCCGAAGCGACCGAGCAGCACGAGCGAGATGGCGTCGAGGTGCTCGTCGAGCCGGACCAGGCCCGTCTCGACCGTGCCCCGCGTCGGGGCCCGCTTCACCGTCATCGACCGGCGGCCGAGCAGCCGCCGTGCGATCACGTCGCACTCCCTCGGCTCCTCGGGTGTGTCGGGGTAGCCGACCGGCGCGTTGAGCGCGATCACCTCGAACTGCGGGCGCTCCTCGAAGACCTCGGAGAACTTGGACAGCACCCGGGGCTCTTCGGGCGAGAACGTGGCCGCGTGGAGCTTGGCGCTCGCGATCAGCCAGCCCCCCGGGCACGGGGTCACTGCCGCGACGACCTTGTACGGAAGGGGCGGGCCGCCGCGAGTGGGCACGACGTCTGTCAGGCCCTCGCCGTCGCAACGCCCAGCTGGTCGAGCGCACGGACCAGCTCCTTCGGGTGCGCCGACACGGTGAGCGCTTCCTCGTAGCTGATGATCCCCTTCGAGATCAACTCGACGAGGCTGTTCTCGAGGGTCTGCATGCCCTCGCGCGAGTTCGTCATCATCACATTCTGCAACTGGTTCGACCGGTTCTCGCGGATGAGGTTCCGGACCGGGTTGGTGGCGATCAGGACCTCGAACGCCGCGACCATGCCGCCGTCGATCCTGGGCACGAGGCGCTGGGCGATGACGGCCGCGAGCGACGCGGCGAGCTGGACGCGCGTCTGCTCTTGGCGCCAGGCCGGGAAGACGTCGATGATCCGGTCGATGGCCTGCGGGGCGTCGTTCGTGTGAAGCGTGCCGAAGACGAGGTGGCCGGTCTCAGCCATGGTCAGGGCGATCTGGATCGACTCGATGTCGCGCATCTCACCGATGAGCAGGACGTCGGGGTCCTCGCGGAGCGCGGAGCGAAGCGCCCGATCGAAGGAGGGACTGTCGATGCCGACCTCGCGCTGACTGACCGCGGACTGCTTGTGGTTGTGCACGTACTCGACGGGGTCCTCGATCGTCAGGATGTGCAGCGAACGCGTCTCGTTGATCCGGTTGATGATCGACGCGAGCGTGGTGGACTTGCCGGATCCGGTGGGACCCGTGACGAGCACGAAGCCCCGTGGCAGGTTCGCCAGCCACTCAGCGGCCGCCGGGAGCCCGAGCTCGTCGAAAGAGGGGATGCCAGCGGGGATGATCCGGAGTGCCAGCGATGGCTGGCCGCGCTGGGTGAACAGGCTGCCTCGCAGCCGGGCCTTGTCGAGCCAGGAGAAGGAGAAGTCAACGTCGAGGTGCTCGGCGAAGATCTCCTCTTGCTCATGGTTCAGCAGCGGCCGCGCGATCTTGTCGATCTCGTCGCCGGTGAGGAGAGGCATATCCTCAATCGGGCGCAGCCTCCCGTCGACTCGGATGCGAGGTGGCGATCCCGCTGACAGCAGGAGGTCCGAGCCACCCTGGTCCCACAGGATCTGGATCCATGGCTCGATCATTTCAATGTGCTCCGTGGTCACCGGCTTGCTCCTTCGCTAGGAATGAGATCAGCCGAGGCGCCCAGCGCGATGCTGGGCACCTCGGCCGACGTCAATTGCTTCTCGTACTACGCGTACTGGCAGGCATTCGACGGACTGGTCGTCGCGTCGTAGGTGCCAGCGTCGGGGGTGGCCACACTTGCAGGGACACCCGGGATCGTCACGATCACGTCGCCCATGTTGGGAGTGCCACTGGCGCCAAGGCCAGTCAGGGCCGTTGCCAAGTCCGCGGTGCCCGCGACCGAGATCGTGTACACGATGGGGCTGACGCCTTGCTGCGGCCACGACTGGACGAACGGTGCACCAACTGCGGAGCTGCCCGGGAGCAGGTCGGCCTTCCACGCCGCGGCGGTCGCCGGGATCGAGGAGGGGTTCTCGGTCGTGAACGCCTGGGCGGCGACGTCGACGGTCTTGGTGTCAGAGTTGCACGCTGCAACGACACTCTTCCCGGTGACACCACCAAGTGCGAAGACGACGATTGCGGCGAGAATGCCGAGGACGACGATCACGATGAGAAGTTCAATCAACGTGAATCCCGACTCGTCAACTACGCCCGCCGACCGCTCCGACTTGAGCCTTCGGTAGGTCTCAATCATTGTTCCTGCCTTCTTTCGTTTGGTGTCGGTTCTCGACATATGGACGCTCTCCCCGCGGTGGGGATGTGCCAATGGTTACTCATGGAGATCCGTGTCTGCAAGCAAAAAACAGATCATTGTTAGGCCGTTGTGATTGTGTCTTCTCCCATTGTTTAGATGTTGACACCACGAGATCTCTCATCGTCCTTATCTGCGCTGTATTCGCGAACTGATTGCACACATGTTCACGCGGACGATACTTCTTCTTTGTTTCTATATGGTTCCAATACGGCATCACACCACTTGCGGACAGACGCCAGAAGCTTGCTGTCTCGTGCACTCTGTTGGCCCATGGTCGGAGCGGCATCAATCCACGATCTGCCGAACCGTCACTTCGATCGCGTGACCGTTCATGCACTGCCCGAACGCGAGTTCGCGCATCCAAGGTGTCCGATTGAGCCCCTACCTGGTGGCACAGCCAGCAAGAGGAATGGCGGTCGAGTCGAAGGTCCTTGTACCAATGCCCGCCGAGAAGGCGGCGACGATGACGTCGCCATTAGCTGGGTTGATCGACGGGACGTCACCGGTCGTGGCCGCCGCGCCGGCGCCGGCGATCGAGAAGGTGAAGCTCGAACTGGACGGCCACGACTGGAGGAATGGTGCGCCGCTCTCGACGGTGGTCCACACACCGGGCTGGGTCCGGCCGAGCAGGGCGAGCTTCCACGCCTGCGGAGTCGTCGGCAGCGCGCCTGGATTCTCTATGACCAGGGCCTGGGCCGCCTGGTTGATCGTCCTTGAGTCTGAGCCACAGCTGGCGATCGAACCGGCTCCCGCCGTGCCGGCGAGGGCAAAGGTGATGATCGCGGCGAGGACGCCGAGGACGCCGAGGACGACCAGGAGTTCGATCAGGTTGAAGCCAGAGACTTCAATCTCGCTGACCGATCGCTGCAGCAAGGGCTTCCTGGCGGGATGGAGCATTGATGGTGCGCTCACGTCGACCTTCGTGTTGGCACTCGCCCGATTGCGAGCTACCCATTGGGATACGGCCATCGTGTCAATCGAAGCGGGCCCTGTCGACCGGAATGGACAAGAATTGACAGCGGTTCAATTGAATTGTCGGTGCGTTGGCCTCGACGTGATCCTTGGTTGCGCAGCTCGCGGACACCTGCTCGTTAGGACGAACAACGAGACAGTCGACCCTGCGAGCTGGCCGTGTGGCCTACGCCCAGATCCAGCTCGTGATCGTCTCGCCTTCCCCGCACCATGACCACAGCACGCACGAGCCGTCCACCGGAGCCGCCCCACCCGGTGGGTAGTCGTCGAAGACGACGACGGCTTGGAGGTAGGACCCGTTGGGTGACTCGCATGCTGACGCCGACACGGACGTCGGACAGGCGTCGATCGTGACGGTCCGGGTGACCGCGCTCGTCGGGATCCACGCGGTGCTGCAGTACGCATTGAACGAGAACCCGTCAATCGTGAGCGACGAGGTGCCGCCGGATCCCCAGCAGTAGTTGAACTGACCCCACGTCTGCGTCGTGCCGAGGAGGGGCGTGTAGCGAATGTTCTGCATCGCGAGCTCGACGGTGCTCTGGGCAGCGGTGTGCTGCTCGCGCGAGTTGGCGAACCCCTTGGTGTTGCTGAGGTCGTTGGCAACCCAGCTGCTCAGCCCGAGGACCGTGACACTGACGGCGACCAGGTAGATGAACGCCACGATGAGCACGGCGCCGCGCTCGTCAGCAAGGCGATCGGAGCGGCGCTCCCCCCGAGGTCTATGCAGGAAGCGACTTCTCGCTGAACGCCTGGCGCGCAGTGTGCTCACGTCTCGAGTCCTTTCCATCATGAGGTCGCCGAGCTCGGAGGTGACGACGTCGCCGGCAAGTAAGCAGCCGATCCCGAGTTGGCGGTGATCTCTCCGTAGTAGGTCGTGAAGAAGTTCAGGCTCCCGATGGTCGAGCCCGACGTGTAGTTGTTGGTCGTCACACAGCCGGACGTCATTGCCGCGTTGGTGCAGACGATCGCGGTGTAGCTCGACGGGGCGGTGCCGGTCGACGCCGTGAAGGTGAGCTTGATGCCGTTGAACCCCGAGCCGGCGGCCGTGACGTTCGTCGGCGCGTTGAGCTGGCTGATCGCGGCCTGGGGCCCGACCGCGCTGGTCGCCGCCGAGGCCAGGTACCCGGCCGACGCGTTGGCCGTGACGGTCACGTAGTAGCTGGTGCCCGCCGAGCCGGCCGTGTAGGCGAGGCCGGTGAGGTTCGAGCCGGAGGTGTAGTTGGCGTTGGTGACGCAGCCCGTCGTCATGCCCACGTTGGTGCAGGCCCTGGCCGTGTAGGTCTGGCCGCCACCGGCATTCGACGAGCCGGTGAAGGTGACCGCGATCGAGCCCGCGACCGTGCCATAGGCGAGGGCGACGCTCGTCGGGGTCGCGAGCTGCGTGGTGGCGAGGGTCGGGCCCTGGGCTGCGGTCGTCGCGGCGAGGTAGGCCGAGCTCGACGAGTTCGCCGTGATCGTGACGTAGTAGCCCGTGCCCGCGGTCAGCCCGGTGATCTGGGTGCCGCTCGTGTAGTTGGCCTGAGTCGTGCAGCCCGCGGTCATCGCCGCGTTGGTGCAGATCGTGGCGGTGTAGCTCGACGGGGCGGTGCCCGTCGACGCGGTGAAGGTGGCCGTGATCGCGCCCGCGGTCGTGGCCGACGGTGCCGTCGTGAAGCCGGTCGGCGCGTTGAGCTGGCTGGTCGCGGCCTGCGGCCCCGCGACGGACGACGTCCCCGAGATGAGGTACCCGCTCGAGGCTTGGGCCGCGGCGGTGACGTAGTAGGTCGTGCCCGCCGAGCCCGCCGTGAAGGCGAGCCCAGCGGCGTTGCCGCCCGAGGCCACGTTGGTGTCGGTCACGCAGTTCTGCGTCATCCCCGGGTTCGTGCAGGCCCTGATCGTGAAGAGCTGACCGCCCGGGGCCCCCGAAGACGCCGTGGTGACGGCGATCGAGCCAGCGACGGTGCCGTAGGCAAGCACCGGCGTCGACGGCGTTCCGAGCTGGACGGTCGCCATGGTCGGTCCGACCGACGCCGTGGTCACCACGAGGTAGCCAGCCGACGCGACCGCAGTGATGGTGACGTAGTAGTTCGTGCCCGAAGCAAGGCCCGTGACCTGTGCGCCCGAGATGTAGTTGGTCTTGGTCACGCAGCCCGTCGTCATGCCTGCGTTGGTGCAGGCCGTGGCCGTGTAGGACTGGCCCCCCGGGGCATTCGAAGAGCCCGTGAAGGCGATGGTGAGGGCGCCCGCAGTCGTCGTCGACGGCGCGACGGTGGTGATCGTTGGCGCAATCAGCTGGACCGTCGAGAGCGTCGGTCCAGTGACCCCGCTGGTCGCCGCGAGATAGCCCGTCGAGGCATTCGCGGTGATGGTGACGTAGTAGTTGGCGCCAGCGCTGAGCCCCGTGATCTGGGACCCGGATGTGAACGCGGACTGTGTGACACACCCCGTCGTCATGCCCACGTTGGTGCACGCGGTCGCCGTGTAGGTCTGGCCGCCAGGCGCGTTGGATGAGTCCGTGAAGGTGATCGTGAGAGCACCGGTCGTGGTCGCAGACGCCGTCACGCCCGTGATCGTCGGAGCCGCGAGCTGGGTGGTCGCGGCCGCCGAGCTTGACGACACTGCCGAGGTGGCTGCCACGTAGCCCGCGGGCGGCACCGCGGTGATCTGGACGAAGTAGCTGGTGCCCGCGGTCAGCCCGGTGAGCTGGGCGCCCGAGGTGTAGCCCGTCTGGGTGACGCAGCCCGTGGTCATGCCCGCGTTG
>DATKGG010000049.1:0-14348 GCA_035510855.1 Acidimicrobiales bacterium | reverse complement strand
GTGCCCGTGCCGAGCCGCAGCGCGGTCTCGATGGACTCCGTCAGCCGCTGGCGGATGCCGTCGCGGACGACGAGCCGGTCGACGACGACCTCGATCGTGTGCTGCTCGTAGCGCGCGAGGTCGAGCGAGTCCCGGTCCGTCAGCTCGAGGACGTTGCCGTCGACGCGGACGCGCGAAAAGCCCTGGCGCCCGAGGTCGTCGAGGAGGGCGTGGTACTCCCCTTTGCGCCCTCGCACGACGGGGCCGAGGACCAAGAGCCTCGTGTCGGCGCCCAGCTCGAGCACCTGGTCGACGATCTGCTGGGGGGTCTGGCGACCCACCTCGCGCCCGCACTTCGGGCAGTGCGGGCGTCCTATCCTCGCAAAGAGGAGCCGCAGGTAGTCGTAGACCTCGGTGACGGTGCCGACGGTCGAGCGGGGGTTGCGCGACGCGGACTTCTGGTCGATCGAGATCGCCGGCGACAGGCCCTCGATGAAGTCGACGTCCGGCTTGTCCATCTGGCCGAGGAACTGGCGCGCGTAGGCCGACAGGCTCTCGACGTAGCGACGCTGACCCTCCGCGTAGATGGTGTCGAACGCAAGCGAGGACTTCCCCGAGCCCGACAGGCCGGTGAACACGACGAGGCGGTCCCGAGGGATCTCGAGATGAACGTCCTTCAGGTTGTGTTCGCGGGCGCCACGAACGATGATCCGGTCCGCCATCGGCCGGAGGCTACCGGGCTGCTGTGACGACCCCCTCCTGGGTCAGCGACGCGAGGAGCCCGACGACCTCGTGCAGCTCGTCGCGGATCGCGGCGGCCTCCTCGAAGCGCAGGTCCTTTGCCGCCGCCAGCATCTCTTTCTCGAGGCGCTCGGCGTCGGCGTTGAGGCTCTGGGCGTCCACCGGGCGGGGCTGGCTGCGGCGGGGGCCCGATCCACGCCCCCGCCGGCCGCGGCTGCCCCGGTCCTCGCCCGAGGCGCTGCGCAGCCGCCCGAGGATGTCCTTCACCGCCGAGGTGATCGACTGGGGGTCGATCCCGTGCTCGGCGTTGTACGCGATCTGGACCCCTCGCCGGCGCTCGGTGACCGAGATGGCCGCGCGCATCGAGTCGGTGATCGTGTCGGCGTACAGGACGGCGCGGCCACGCGCGTTCCGTGCCGCGCGACCGATGGTCTGGACGAGCGACGAGGCGCTGCGCAAGAAGCCCTCCTTGTCCGCGTCGAGGATCGCGACCAGCCCGACCTCAGGAAGGTCGAGTCCCTCGCGCAGCAGGTTGATCCCGACCAGCACGTCGAACTCGCCCAGGCGAAGCGACCGGAGGATCTCGATGCGCTCGATCGTGTCGATGTCGGAGTGCAGGTACTGGACGCGAACGCCGGCGTCGGCGAGGTACGTGGAGAGGTCCTCTGCCATCTTCTTGGTCAGGGTCGTGACGAGGACCCGGTCCCCCACGGCGACCGTTTCGGTGATCCTCGCGCGCAGGTCGTCGATCTGGCCGCGTGTGGGGACGATCTCGACCGGCGGGTCGACGAGACCGGTGGGCCGGATCACCTGCTCGACGACCGCGTCGGAGACCTCCTTTTCGTAGGGACCCGGGGTCGCCGAGACGAAGAGCACCTGGGGCACCGCGCCCAGGAACTCCTCGAAGCGAAGCGGCCGGTTGTCGAGCGCGGAGGGGAGGCGGAAGCCGTGCTCGACGAGCACGTCCTTTCGCGACTTGTCCCCGGCGTACTGGCCGTGTAGCTGGGGCACCGCGACGTGGGACTCGTCGACGACGACGAGGAAGTCCTTCGGGAAGTAGTCGAGCAGCGTGAAGGGCCGCTCCCCCGCCGAGCGGCCGTCGAGGTGGCGCGAGTAGTTCTCGATGCCCGCGCACGTCCCGGTCTCGGCGAGCATCTCAAGGTCGTGCTCGGTGCGCGCGCGCAGGCGCTGGACCTCGAGCAGCTTTCCCGCGGACTGGAACTCGGCAAGTCGGACCTGGAGCTCGGCCTCGATGGACGCGATCGCCCTCGCCATCGTCTCGTCGCCCGCGACGTAGTGCGACGCCGAGTACACCGCGAGGTCCTCGAGGGTCTCGCGCACGTCGCCGGTGAGCGGGTCGAACGTCGCGATCCGCTCGAGCGTGTCGCCGAAGAACGAGAGGCGAACCGCCTCCTGTTCGTAGCTCGGGTGCAGCTCGACGGTGTCGCCGCGCACGCGGAAGGTGCCGCGAAGCAGCGTGAGGTCGTTTCGGTTGTAGTGCATGTCGACGAGGCGGCGCAGCAGCGCGCGCTGGTCGTACTGCTCGCCGGCGATGAGCGACACCATCTTCTTGGCGTACTCCTCGGGAGATCCGAGTCCGTAGATGCAGGACACCGAGGCGACGACGACCGTGTCGCGTCGCGTGAGCAGCGACGACGTCGAGGCATGCCGGAGCCGGTCGATCTCGTCGTTGATCGACGAGTCCTTCTCGATGTAGGTGTCCGTCCTCGCGATGTAGGCCTCGGGCTGGTAGTAGTCGTAGTAGGAGACGAAGAACTCGACGCGGTTGTCCGGCAGCATCTCGCGGAGCTCGGCGGCGAGCTGCGCGGCGAGCGACTTGTTCGGCTCGATGACGAGCGTCGGTCGCTGGAGCTGCTCGATGACCCAGGCGATGGTCGCGGTCTTGCCCGAGCCCGTGATCCCCTCGAGGGTCTGGAAGCGAAGACCGTCGAGCACGCCGCGGGAGAGCTCGGCGATCGCCTGGGGCTGGTCGCCCGCGGGCTCGAAGGGCGACTGGACGCGAAACGCGCGGTCGGTGCTCATCTCGAGACCCGGTCCCACAGCGCGTCGACCAGCTCGTTGAGCGACGCTGGATCCTTCGAGTTGTCCAGCACCTCGTCGGCGTCCGCGCAGCGCTCGGCCCTCGGCAGCTGGGCCGCCATGCGGGCTCGTGCGTCGGCTTCGGTCAGTCCTCGACCGGCGACCAGACGCTCAAGGGCGACCTCGGGCGGGCAGTCGACGCACACGACGACGTCGATGCCGAGCAGCTCTCGGTGCTCGTCGCGGAACAGCGGGATCGCGACGACCACGACGCCGGCTCGCTCGCGGGCGTCGTGCACCTGCTGGAGTAGCTCGACGCCGATCGCCGGATGGAGGATCTCGTTCATGGTCGCGGTCGCCGCCGGCTCGGCGAACGCGACCTTGGCGAGCGCGGTGCGATCCAGGGCCCCGTCGTCAGCGAGGATGCCGGACCCGAACTCGGTGACCAGCGCGTCGAGGGCCGGGGAGCCTGGCTCGACGACCTCGCGGGCGATCACGTCAGCGTCGACGACGATGGCGCCCTTGTCGGCCAGCAGGTGTGTCACGGTCGACTTGCCACACCCGATCCCACCGATGACCGCAACCGTCGACACGCCGTCACGCTAGGGGGAGGCTGCGACTCGAGGCGCTGGCAACACCCGTGTCGCCGCGTCGCCGAGCCGGGTCATACACCAGGTCCGAAAGGGTCCCTGTCCTACACTCGGAGGGCCCGTGACGCTGCAGACGCCGACGATCGAAGAGACCGCTGCCGACGGCGCCGCCCCCGGCGTCGCCGGGCGCAAGGTCGCGCGATTGCACGTCCTCGTGCTCGCCGCCATCGCGTTCGTGCCCCTGCTGCGCTCGCACCCCGGCTGGATCGCCGCGGACACCAAGGCCTACCTGTACCTCGACCCGACGAAGCTCCTGCGCTCGGCGATGTACCTGTGGAACCCGAACGTCGGGTCCGGCACGGTCACCCATCAGAACATCGGCTACCTCTTCCCGATGGGCCCGTGGTACTGGGTCTTCCACGAGGCCCATGTGCCGACGTGGATCGCCCAGCGGCTCTGGATGGGCACGCTCATCTTCGCCGCGGGCATGGGCGTGCGCTACCTCGCACGTCTGCTTGGCGTCGCGGCATGGGGACAGCTCGCGGCGGCCCTGTGCTACATGCTGACGCCCTACATCATCGACTACCTGGCTCGGACCTCGGCGATCCTCATGCCGTGGGCGGGACTCGGCTGGCTCGTGGGCTTCGCCATCGTCGCGGTCCGCCGGGGCGGCTGGCGCTACCCCGCGCTCTTCGCGCTGGTCGTCGCGCTCATCGGGGGCGTGAACGCCACGTCGGTGCTGCTCGTGGGCCTCGCCCCCGCTCTGTGGCTGCTGCTCGCGGGGATCACGAAGGAGGCCTCGTGGCGGCGCGTGCTCGCCGCCACCCTGCGCACGGGCGTGCTGTCAGCCGTCGTGTCGGCCTGGTGGGTCGCCGGGCTGTGGGCCGAGGGGGCCTTCGGGATCAACGTGCTCCGCTACACGGAGACCTTCCCCACGGTCACGCTGACGTCGCTGTCCTCGGAGGTCCTGCGCGGGCTCGGGTACTGGTACTTCTACGGCAACGACGCCATCCAGCCCTGGACCCAGACCTCCTCCACCTACATGTCGCACGGTCTCGGGGTCCTGCTCAGCTTCGCGGTGCCGGCCGTAGCCCTCCTCGGTGCGGCCTTCATCCGGTGGCGGTACCGCGCGTTCGCCGTCCTGCTCGTCGTGATGGGCGTCGTGCTGGCCGTCGGCGCGTACCCCTTGTCGGACCCCTCCCCGCTCGGGCGCGTCTTCCGCTCGATCGGGGAGAGCTCGACGATCGGGCTCGCGATGCGCTCGTCGAACCGGGTGCTGCCGATCGTCGTGCTCGGCCTGAGCTTGCTCGCGGGCGCCGCGGTGAGTTCGCTCCGCGCATGGCGCCCGAGCGTCTCGATGCTCGCGGGGGTCCTCATCGGGGCGCTCGCCTGCTTCAACCTCGCGCCGTTCTTCGAGGGCAACGTGGTCGCCACGAACCTGATGTTCCCCGAGACCCTGCCGAAGTACGTGACGAACGCGGCCAACTACCTCAATGCCTCGGGCCGCACGCCGGTGCTCGGGCTGCCCGGGGCGGACTTCGGCTACTACCACTGGGGCGTGACCCTCGACTCGGTGTGGCCGGGGCTCCTCGACCGGCCCTACATCCAGCGCCAGGCCGTGCTCCAGGGCGAGCCGGCGAGCGCGAACCTCCTGCGCGCCCTCGACGAGTCGATCCAAAACGGTGTGTTCGACCCCGCGACGCTCGTGCCGATGGCGAGGCTCATGGGCGTGGGGGCGGTCCTCTTGCAGTCGGACCTGCAGTACGAGCGGTTCGACCTCCCGCGCCCGCAAGCGCTGTGGCTCGAGCTGCATCCGACCCCCGCGGGCATGGCACTCACCAAGAGCTTCGGCACTGCGCACCTCGACCGCACGCAGGTCGGTCGGATCCTCGACGAGACCCAGCTCGGGATCCCGACCAACGCGAGCTACCCTCCCGCGCTCGCGGTCTTCAGGATCGCCCAGCCGCGCGCGCTGCTGCGCACCGAGTCGAGGCAGGACCCGATCGTGCTCGACGGCGACGGCGACGGCGTGCTGCTCGCCGCGGGCGCGGGGCTGCTGAACGGCTCGCCGCGAGCGATCGTCTACGCGGCCTCGCAGCCGGCCGCGTCGCTTGCGAGGCTGGCCCAGTCCCACGGCACGCTGCTCGTGGTGACCGACTCGAACGCGAAGGAGCTCGACACCTGGGGCACGCTGCACACGACCTACGGCGCCGTCGAGCAGGCGGGCGCCGAGCCCTTGTCCTTCAACCCCGCCGAGCAGTCGCTGCCGATCTTCACGAACCAGTCGCCCTCGACACAGACCGTGCTCGTGGTGCACGGCATCCGCAGCGTCGGGGCGTCGGGCTACGGCAACGCGGTCGCCAACGCGCCCGAGGACCAGCCGCTCAACGCGGTCGACGGCAACGCGCTGACCGCGTGGGCCGTCGGGGCGTTCACGGACCCGAGGGGCCAGTTCCTCCGGATCAACCTGGTGCGACCGACAACGGTGTCCTCGCTGTTCCTCCAGCAGCCCCAGGTCGGGATCCGGACCCGATGGGCGTCACGGGTGCGCCTCACGTTCTCGGACGGCTCGACACAGGTGCTGCGGCTCGGCACGGACACCCGCACGAGCGGCGCGACGTTCCACTTCCCCGCGCATCGCACGACGTCGCTCACGATCACGATCACGGCGATGACCGGCTCCCAGACAGTGTTCACAGGTGCGAGCCCGGTTGGCTTCGCCCAGGTCCGCATCCCTGGGGTGGGCCCGGTCACCTCGACGCTGCAGCTGCCGACGGACCTGCTCAGCGGCGCGGGGTCCGCGGGCAACCACGACTCGCTCGTCATCCTGCTGCACCGCCTTCGCGCCGCGACGATCCCTCCTCGGACCGACCCCGAGCTCTCGATGTCGCGGACCTTCGACCTGCCGAGCGCGAGGACCTTCTCGATCACGGGGACGGCTCGGGTCTCGGACCTCGTCGACGACGCCAGGCTCGACACGCTGCTCGGGCGAGGCACGGGCAGAAAGCTGCACGTCGTGTCGACGGACAGCTCGTCTCGGCTCACGGGCTCGATCGCCAACGACTCGTGGGCAGCCTTCGACGGCAACCACGACACCTCGTGGTCCCCTGCCTACGTGGGACCGGTGCCGGTCTGGCTCTCCGCGACGCTCTCGCACGCGGTCTCCATCAACCACGTCACGCTCCACGTCGTCCTCGACGGGCGACACAGCGTGCCGAGGGTCCTCGAGGTCACGACGGACCGGGGCACGCGCGTCGAGGCGCCGATCAGGTACGACCCGGCGTCGCGCGTGGGATCCGGCCAGGGCGCGACCGAGTCGGCGACCGCCAAGTTCGCCCCGATCGCCGGGACCACCTTCAAGTTCGCGTTCCCGTCCAACCACGCGATCGTGACCACCGACCACATCTCTGGGCTTCCCACGGTGCTGCCGATCGGCATCGCCGACGTCATGATCCCCAACGCCGCGAACGCGACGACGCCGGGGAAGCTGGCGTCGGCCTGTCGCGCGGGGCTGCTCTCGATCGACGGCAAGGACGTCGCGATCCGCATCACCGGCACGACGCGCGACGCGCTCGCCCAGCGCGCGCTGTCGATCACGGCCTGCGGGTCGCCGAGGAGGCTCGGGTCCGGCAGCCACGTCCTCACGACGGCCCCGGGCTACGCCACGGGCTGGAACCTCGACACCCTCGAGCTTCGAAGCGGGGCCACGACGCCGGCTGTCGCCCCGAGCGCGACTGCCCACGTGACCCACGTCGCCTGGGCGAACGACGTCTCGCTGCACGCCACGGTCGGCCCGCAGTCGAGGGCCTCGTGGCTGGTGCTGAACCAGAGCTTCTCGTTGGGCTGGCACGCCTCGATCAAGGGGCGCGACCTCGGCGCGCCCGTGCTGCTCGACGGTGGCTTCATGGCGTGGCGCCTGCCGGCGTCCACCACGAGCGCGACCGTGTCGATCTCGTGGAAGCCCCAGTCGACCGTCGACATCGCGCTCGCGGTCAGCGCCCTCGGGCTCGTGGTGGTGCTCGGGCTCATCGTGATCCCCCGCCGCCGCCGCTCGCAGGCTCGCTCCCTGGCCGCGCGCCAGGTGCCCAATGACCTTGAGCCGGTGCTCGCGTGGCCCTGGCGCTCACGCACGATGTCGCTGCCGCTGTGTGCCGCAGCGACCGTGCTCAGCGTGCTGATCGCGGGCCCCGCCGTCGCCGTCATCCTTGTCCCCTTGCTCGCGCTCGCGTGGTGGCGCCGTCCGCTCCGAGCCGTGCTCGCGCTCGCACCGGCCCTCGTCATCGCGCTCGCGGGCGCCTACATGATCTACGAGCAGCGCAAGTACGACTGGCCGCACAACATCCAGTGGCCGACGCACTTCGGGACCGCCAACACGCTCGGGTGGATCGCGGTGTGCATCCTCGTCGTCGACGTCCTCGGGTTCCGCGAGGACGCGGACCCGTGGTTCGCCATCGCCAATCTCAGCCGCGCGGCCGGCGGCCCGGACCCCAGCGCGCCACAGGGCCTCGCCCGGATCGTGCCGACGCGCCTCGTGGGCCTCATCTCGGTCGTCGCGCCCTCGAGGCTCGCCCCTCCCGCCGAGCTGGGCCGGACCGGCGAGTCGTTGATCGCGCTCCCCGCGTCGGGCATCCCCCGCTCGGTCGCGCTCTTCCGCGCGTTCCGCAAGGAGCAGAGCGACCCGGACTACTTCTACCGGATGATCGCGCTCGACACGCTGGTCCGCCTCACCGGCTCGACGCCCCTGTTCAACCGGACCGTGATCGACATCGGTGGCGGCGCCGGCTACTTCGCCGAGGCTTTCCGCAACGCCGGCGCCCGGGTCGTGCTGATCGAGCCGGAAGCCGACGCGCCGCTCCCGCCGCACCTCCAGGGCCCCGAGCAGAGCCTCGACCTGCACGCTCGCCACGAGCGCGCGGTCTGGCCGGGCCGGCTCATGGCGGGCGACACCATCGCGGGCGACGGCCTGAGCCTGCCGCTGCCCGACAACTTCGCGGACCTCGTCTTTTCGTCCAACGTGCTCGAGCACGTGCCGGACCCCTCGAAGTTCATCGACGAGTCGGTCCGCGTCGCGAGGTCAGGCGGCCAGATCTACCTGTCGTTCACGGTGTGGTGGTCGCCCTGGGGCGGCCACGAGACCTCGCCGTGGCACTACCTCTCGGGCAGGTACGCCAAGCGGCGCTACACCAAGCGCCACGGGCACCCGCCGAAGAACGTCTACGGCGAGTCGCTCTTCGCGCTCAAGGTGAGCACGGTGCTCAAGCTCCTCGCGGCACGCGACGACGTCGCGCTCATCGCCGCTGAGCCGCGGTACCTCCCGCGCTGGGCCGCGTTCCTCGTCAAGGTGCCCGTCCTGCGCGAGGTCGTGACCTGGAACCTCGTCACGCTCCTCGAGAAGCTCTGAGCGCCGCGGCGGGGTCGAGCAGCCCGAACAGGCGCGCCGCGGTGCGCTCCCAGCGGAACGTCTTGGAGCGCTCGAGGGCGCCCTTGGCGAGCGACTCGCGAAGCGCGGTGTCGCCAAGCACGCCGGCGAGCTCGCAGCCGAGCGACGCGTCCGAGGCCAGCATCCCTGTCACGCCGTGCACGACGGCATCGCGGTGCCCCGCGATGTCCGTCGCGACTGCCGGCGTGCCGCACGCGGCGGCCTCGGTCAGGGTCATCCCCCAGCCCTCGCGCAGCGACGAGGACGAGACCACCCACGCCGACCGGTACAGCTCGAGCAGCTCGACGTCGCCGACGCGGCCGCGCAGCTCGATGTAGTCGTCCGCGCCGAGCTCGTGGCGCACGGCCTCGAGCTCGGGGCGCTCGTAGCCTTCGCCCACGATGACCGCCCGAAGCGTTGGGATCTGGCGGCGCGCCTCGGCCAGGGCGCCGAAGAGCACCTCGTAGCGCTTGACCGGCACGAGGCGCCCGACGGCGACGACGAGTGGGTCCTCGCTGCGCTGGTCCCCCGGCGTGTAGCGCGCGTCGATGCCGGGCTCGACGACGTGGACGTGTGCGGCGGGCAGGTGGAGTCGCTCGACGATCTCCACGCGCGAGGACGCCGACAGCGTCGCGATCGTGCTGCGCCGGTACAGGAGGGGCGCGAGCCGGCGCTCGACGGTGTCGCCGAGCGTCGCGATCGAGTTGCGCAACGTCATTCGCCACATCTCGCCGTGGACGTGGTGCAGGATCGTGAGCCGCGGACCTTGGAACCAGACGGGCGAGAAGAACGGCAGCCCGTTCCAGATGTCGACCACCGCGTCGGGGTCGCCGCGCCGCTCGGCCAGCCCCTCGATCACCACCTGAGGAAAGACCTGGTAGCGCCCGCCCCAGCGCACGACGTGGTAGCCGTTGCGCTTCGTCTGTCTCGCCTCGCCGGGCACCATCGAGGTCCGAAGCTCGACGTCGAGCCCGGCTGCGGCCCACCGGGTCGCCACGCGGTCGGCGTGCAGCTCGGAGCCCCCGGCCTCTGGGTCGTCGAGGTCGCGCCACGAGACGATCTGGATCCGCCGAATCGACGACGCCGCCGCTATCGCTTCGAGGGTGACGCTCTGGTCGTTGCCGTCCACACCCATCCCGAGATCGCCGGACCGGCGATGCTAGCTAGGTCCTGCGCCGAGACGCGAGGGCCAGCACCGTGCCGACCGCCAGTCCCGCGGCGATGACCGCCTGGGCCTCGAGGTCGCGCAGGGCGGTCCCCTGCCAGGTCCCGTGCGCCGTCGAGACCAAGACGATCGCGACGGCGGCGCCCGCGACGAGCCACACCGCCACCAGCCTGACGCCGCGGGCGAGCAGGTAGGTCGCCAGCAGGAGCGACACACCGAGCAGTGCCATCGCGCCGGTGAGGGTGACGAGCGAACCTGACGCACCGAGCAGCCGCGTGGGATACACGATCCCGAGCAACGACCTCGGCGCGAGTGCGGCCAAGCCAAGCAGCAGCGCGCACGGCACGACGTAGATGGCGAGCACGACGCCGAGCTGTCGACGCGCGTGACTGCCCTCGCGGTGGCCGATCGAGGCCTCGGGCAACAGGTAGTACGAGAGCACGATCGCGACGTAGACGAGCGTCTTGGCGACGACGGCGATCGCGGCGTAGCGGCCCGATCCCGGTGCATTGAGCCGTCCCACCAAGAACACGTCGACGTACTGCAGGAGCGCCAGCATTCCGAAGGCCGTGATCGAGGCGACGAGGTCGCCGCCGATCTCGCCGCTCGGCGGGGAGCCCGGGGCGCTCATCGCAGGGGCGGGCACCGCCGTTGCGGCCGCGCGCCACGCGTTCGCCCAGGTCGCGAGCTCGGCCAAGAGGATGCCGGTGACCGCGCCCGTGACGCCCCAGAGCGCCGCACCGGCGAGCACCGCGGTCGTGCGCACACCGCCCTCCAAAAAGAGGTTGGCCGCGAGCGGGCGGTAGCGGCGGCATGCCTGGAGGAACGCCCGTTCGACGGCGATGGCGACCCAGCACCCCGCGGCGAGCATGGTCACGAAGACCGCGATCCAGCTGCGCCCGCCGAGCGCGGACCCGATGAGCGGGGCAGCACCGAGCGCGACGACCGAGAAGATCGCGAACGCCTTGACCGCGAGGACCGTCGAGTCGCGGCGCCACGCCTCGAGCTCGGCGTTGCCCTGACGGGCGAGCCACCACGAGGAGCGGCGCACGACGGCGATCGCGATCGCCGAGCCGGGCAGCGAGACCACCACGTACAGGCCCACCATCTGGGCGAAGGCACCGTAGGCGGCGTTGTGGTTGTGCCCCGGGAGGATGCGCGCGAGCACGACCGTCACGATGAGGTTGAGCCCGTTGGCGACGAGGCCTGCGATCGCGACGCCGAGCGCGTGGCTGAGCGACGTCCTCGCCGAGGGCCCGAGCGGCCCGGCCCCGATCGGCTCGGACCCGGTCACCGGGCTCCTTCGACGAGGCACGCCCACAGCGCGCTCGCGCGAGGCGAGGTCGCTGCCGTCGTGCAGGACCTGACGCGGGCCGCCGACACGATCCTCGGCGAGGGAAGCGGTCCGTGCACGCCGAAGACCCATGCGCCGTGGTCGACCACGGGATCGATCCCGAGCGTCTCCATGAAGAACGCGGCGGCCCCGGCGCTCGGTGAACCGGTGACGAGGGCGGAACCGTGCAGCTTCACGGGCACGACGACCTCGGTCACCGAGTCGCGGACGAGCATCTCGCGGATCGCCACGGCATTCGGGGCCGTCGCGATCACGCGACCGGCGACGTGCAGCGAGAGGTTCACGAGAAGCGCCTCGGCAGCCTCGTCGGCGCCCGCGCGCGCCAGTGCGCCCTGGGGCCCGCCGCCGCCGGCGAGTGCGACGGCGAAGTGGTCGTGGGCCTGCCACGTGAGCGGGCTCTGGATGAGCCCCGCGGGGAACGGGTAGCTCAAGACGACGCCGGGTCCGTGGGCGGCTCGCCACCACGCAGGTATCGCGACGTGCGCTGTGTGCAGTGGGAGCCCGAGCGCCACTGGCACCGCGACGGGCACGACGACGACGGCGAGGGCCGCGACGCCGAGCGCCATGCCTCGTCGTCCGAGGCCCTTGATCCGCTCGAGGGCGCGGGCGAGCACCACGAGCATCGCAAGCATCGCGAACACGAGGAAGCGCAGCTCGACGACGTCGCGCAGCACGGGTAGGTTCGCGAACAGCCGCCACGGTGCCCACGCGACCTGGTCGGGGCCGAGCGCGAGCGCGCAGCAGCACAGCGCCACCAGCGCAGCTGAGCGTGCGACCACGTCGTGGCGCTGCCAGATCGCCGCGAGGACGGCAACGGACACGAGACCCCAGCCGAGCAGCTGGATCTTGACGAACGGTGCGCCCAGGTAGCCAGAGGCCTCGATCAGCCCGCCGCTGATCCGATGCGGCACGACGAGGTCGCTGAGCGAGGTCCCCCACGACGACCGGTCGACGCCGGGTCCCCAGACACCGCCCTTGAGGCTCCGAGGTCCCTCGAGCGCGTAGTACGCCGGCACACCGAGCACGACCCCGGCGGCCACGAGCGGGGCCGCGAGCCGTCGCGCGGCCGCGACCGCGCCGCTCGCGACGCGGCGGTCGACGAGCCGGTTGACCACGAGGATCGCGACCACGAGCACCGTGACGATGCCGCAGAGCAAGAACAGCTCGGTGCTCAAGAAGAACTGCGCGACGAGGGCGACGACGAGCAGGATCTTGCCTCGCCGCGCTCGGCGTGGATCGGCCGCGAGCGCGTCGAGGACCCCGAGGGCGATGAGGGGCAGGACGCCGATCCATGCCGTCATGAGGTGGCTCTCGGTCAGGCTCGAGAGCACGAACGGCGAGAAGCCGTAGCACAACGAGAGCACGACCCGCGCGGCGAGCGAGGCCGTCACGCGCCGCAAGAACAGGTCCATCCCCACGACCGCGACGGGCACCGCGAGCAAGAGAGCGACGTTCTCGGTCAGCACGGGGCCAAAGAGCCACGTGACCGGCGACAGCGGCACGCCGAGCGCGAGGACTGACGTGTTGGCCAGCAGGTTGACGCCCGCGGGATGGAAGAGATCGCGCGAGAACACGAGGCTGTGTCCAGTCGCGATCGCGTGGGCGGGCCACGCCAGGAACCACTGGAAGAGCGACGGGTCACCGCAACCGCAGACCCCGCTCGTCGTCGGCGACGTCACCCACAGGCTCCCCCACAGCGCCCCCGACCCGATGACCGCGGCGCCGAAGAGCTCGGCGGGCTCGCGCCACAGACGCCACTCGAAGCGCCGCGTCACTTCGTGGCGGCCCTCGGCGGGAGGACGGGTGCGTCGCGACCGGTGCCCCCGTGCGAGGTGCGCGACTCCTCGTGATACTCCTCTTCGACGTTGACGGACCAGATGTCATGGTGCGCGCCGAAGAGGTTCTCGACGGTGAGCATGGCGGTGTACATCGAGTGGTCCTGGTTGTTGTACTTGTGCATGCCATTGCGCCCAATGAGGTGCAGGCCGTGTGCGTGCTCGTCGAAGTACCCGACGATGCGCTCGACGTTCTGGCGGTACTCGGTGTCGTAGTACGGGTACGCCTTGGGGACTCGCACGACGAAACCGCGCTCGACGTCGGTCGCCCGGACGAGGTCGAGCTGCTCGAGCTCCTTCGAGCCCATCGCGATGAGGTCCTCGTCGCGCATCGTCCAGACGTCGTCGCCCTCGAAGACGAAGTACTCGAGACCGAGGCAGGTCATGTCGTCCTTCACCATGAACGGCGACCACGAGCCGAAGTTCTGGATGCGGCCAACCTTGACCTCTGAGGCGTGGATGTAGATCCAGTTGTCCGGGAACGACGCTGCCTTCGGCACGACGAGGGCGACGGTGAGGAAGTCGCGGTAGTGCAGCGCGTCGCCGGCTGCCCGCACCTCGTGGGGCACCGGGGGCTCGACGGCGGCGACGAGCTCGCGCATCGGCATCGTCGAGATCACCGCGGCCGCCGCGAGCCGCTCGCGCGACCCGTCGGGGTTCTCGATCGTGACCGCATCGACGACCCCGTCGGCGGTGTGCACCCCGACCACGCGCGTCGACATGCGGACGTCGCCGCCGAACTTGACCACGAGGTCGCGGCACCGCTCCCACATCATCCCGGGCCCGTACTTGGGGTACTGGAACTCCTCGATGAGGCTCGTGATCTCCTTCTGGTTGCGGCGCGGGAGGAGCGCGTTCACGATCGCGTTGCCGAGCGACAGCCCCTTCACGCGCTGGGCGGCCCAGTCCGCGGGCATCTCGTGCACCGGCACGCCCCACACCTTCTCGGTGTAGGTCTTGAAGAATCGTCGATAGAGCCGCCACCCGAACCGGGCGACGAGCCAGTTCTCGTAGTTGGACTGATCCTTCGGCGGGCGCACCTTGGCCGACACGTAGGATCCAACGCAGCGGAACGCCTCGATGATGCCGAGGTTCCTGAGCGCGTTCAGGGCCTTGAGCGGGTAGTCGTAGTACTTCCCGTCGTAGTAGATCCGGCTCATGCGCGGCCGCATGAGGAAGTCCTCGTCAGGGAGGATCTCGTGCCAGAGGTCCTCGACCACCTGGA
>DATKGG010000048.1:0-4428 GCA_035510855.1 Acidimicrobiales bacterium | reverse complement strand
GAGGGGGCGTCGAGGGCGGCCTGGGCGTAGAAGCGCTGGGCCTCCTCAGAGCCCACCGGCAGGTACGAGACGAGCACGTCGGCGCGCGTCTCGCCCAGGACCGCAGCGACGTCGCAGGGCTCGGCGGGGGACTCGTCGATGAGGTCGCGGTAGTAGCTGGACAGCCCGTCGAGGGTCGGCCCGCGCTGGACGGTGACGCCGAGGTGCGGCACCTCAGAGAAGCGGATCGTGTTGTTCTGCGAGGAGAAGATGGCCTTGGACAGGTCGGTGCCGACCTTCTGGGCGTCGACATCGAAGGCACAGACGAAGTCGAGGTCGCGGACGTGGTAGCCGGCGAGCTCGACGTGCATGAGTCCCGGCACGACGTCGGCGGGGTCCGCCCCCTCGTAGTAGCGCACGCCCTGGACGAGTGCGCTGGCGCAGTTCCCGACACCTGCGATCGCAACCCTGATCCTTCCCATCTGATGCTCCTCTCGGTCGCTACGGGGCGACGTCGGTGGTGACTGGTGTGCGGGTCCGCTCGCCGTCGACGAGGCCGTCGAGCCAGCCGATGTCCAAGCGCACGCCCTCAGCGGCGTGCTCGACGACCGAGCGCGCGTAGGTGTCGAGCGCCGGCCCGGTCGTGGCGACCTCGAGTTCGGCGAGCCGGCCAACGAGCTCGGCGCGGCGGCGCTCCAAGAGCTCGAGCCGGGCGCTCGGAGGGAGGTGGCGCGCCAGCGCGACGCGCAGCCCGAAGCTGCGCGGGTCGTCCTGGGAGGGAGCCTCGGCGAGCAGTCGCGCGAACACCGCCCGGCCTTCGGGGGTCAGGCGGTACACCTTGCGCGAGCGCAGCCCCCGGGCGAGTCCGGTGCGCAGCCCACGCGCCGCGGCGCGCTCGCCGGCGAGCGAGCCCGTGGAGGGCGAGGTGGGCACGGACGCCTCGGCGTCGCCGACGACCTCGACCGCGCCGGAACGCTCGAGTCGCGCGAGCGCGGGGTACAGCGAGCCGAACGAGACCGTGGTGACGAGGCCCAGCTCGTCGCGCAGGAGGCGGCGGATCTCGTAGCCGTGTCGGTCCTTCTGCCCCAGCAGGCCCAGGATGGCGAGATCGAGCATCGCGTCACTATAGCAAGGCGATATATCGATCGAGCACACGTTGGCACACCCGTGCTGGGCCAAGGGCCTGGTTCGGTCGGAGCCGACCGGCGTGACCCGTCCGCAGCCACGGGCGCGCCGAAGGCCGCCCCCCGGACGGCTTCGACGTCGACCCGGCGACGGCGCGGCTCGACGCGCGAGGTCCGAGCGTCGTGCGACGTGTCGGTGCGTCGAGTCGGCGCAGCGGCGACGCGATTGTCATCGTGCGGAAACCGGGGAGACCTTTCGTCGCCCATCGACCGCCGCTAGCGTCTCCGCGATGGCGCGGCCGCTGCCGAAGTCAGAGCGCATCCGATCCGGCGTGGTCGAGTACGGCCTCGTGCGCCATCGCCTCGTCGAGTCGCTGCGCAAGGGCAAGGTCCGTCGCGACGAGGTCTGCGACGCGCACCCCGAGCTCTTGCGCGCGGCAGCCAACCTCGGTCAGCCCACGGATCGTCCGTGCCCGGTGTGCGACGCCACAGCGACGGTCGAGGTCACCTACGTCTTCGGCTCAAAGCTCCCCTCGGGAGGGACGTGCCCGTCGTCCAAGGCAGAGCTCGCTCGCCTCGAGCGCCGCGAGGAGCCGGTCGTCTGCTACGCGGTCGAGGCCTGCACGGGGTGCGGCTTCCACCACCTCGCCCGTAAGTGGCAGGCGGGTGGCCGCGCGACGAGGCGAGCCGCCAAGCAGCGCGCGCAGTGAGCAGACACACCGCCGTCCCTGACGTCCAGGCACGAAAGCGCGCCAAGGGCGCGGAGCCGATCGTCATGGTCACCGCCTATGACGAGCCCTCGGCGCGCCTCTGCGACGCCGCGGGGGTCGACCTGCTGTTGGTCGGGGACTCGGTTGCCAACACCGTGCTCGGCTACCCCGACACGCTGCACGTGACCATCGACGACATGGCGCGGCACACCGCTGCGGTCGCGCGCGCCAACCCGATGGCGCTCATCGTGGGCGACCTGCCGTGGATGAGCTACCACACAGGGACGCGTGACGCGGTGCGCAATGCGGCGTCGCTCGTCCGCGCGGGGGCGGGCTGCGTGAAGCTCGAGGGCGGTGCGGTGCGCACGCCGGTCGTCGAAGCAATCCGCCAGGCCGAGATCCCCGTCATGGGCCACCTTGGGCTCACGCCCCAGTCGGTGCTCGCGATGGGCGGCTACCGCGTCCAGGGCCGCGACTTGGAGGCCGCCAAGCTCTTGTTGGACGACGCGCACGCCCTGGAGGACGCCGGATGCTTCGCGCTCGTGCTCGAGGGCGTGCCCGACGCGCTCGCGGCCAGGATCACGATCGCGCTCGGGATCCCGACCATCGGCATCGGTGCGGGGCCGGACACCGACGGCCAGGTGCTCGTGTTCCACGACCTGCTGGGGCTCGGGAACCGCCCCCTCGCCAAGTTCGTGCGCGAGTACGCCCAGCTCGGGACGCTCGTCACCGAGGCGATCGGCCGGTTCGCAGCCGACGTGCGCTCGGGCGCGTTCCCCGGACCCGAAGAGACCTACGCCGCGGGCACCGACCTCAGGGCCGCGCTCGGGGAGTGATCGCCCGCTTGCTCTAGCCGAACGTCGCGACGAGCGCGACGCGCGACGCGCGACGCGTTCATCCGGTCGATGGCGTTGTGGTCGCTGCACCCGGCGAGCGGGTCTCGCGACCCGGCTACGATGCATCGTCCTGCTTCGGCGGGACGTGACCCTGCCCCGAACGACGGGGCCCGACGCTCCGGCGCCGGTCCAGAGGGAGGTGTGGCCCGTGCGGCCCTACGAGACGATGATGATCTTCGACGTGGCCGTCGATGCCCAGGAGATCCAGGTGGCGCTCGATCGCTCCCTCGAAGCCATGAGGGCCGCCGGCGGAACCCCCGGCAAGATCGACCGTTGGGGCAAGCGCACCTTTGCCTACGAGATGAACAAGCGCCGCGAGGGCTACTACGTCATCGTCGAGTTCAGCGGCGAGCCGGCGACCGTCGCCGCGCTCGACCGGCACCTCACGCTGGCGACCGAGGTCCTCCGGCACAAGATCATCCGTCTGCCCGAGAAGGGTGCCGCAGCACGTCGCCTCGCCGCCGGCGCGGCCTGAGTCAAGGAGCACCATGCCAGACAACACCGTCACCGTCGTTGGCAACGTCACGCGCGACCCCGAGCTGCGCTTCTTGGCCTCGGGCCAGGCGAACTGCTCGTTCGGCCTCGCGGTCAACCGCCGCTGGCAGAACCGCCAGACCCAGGAGTGGGAGGAGGCGACCTCCTTCTTCAACGTCGTGTGCTGGCGCGAGATGGCCGAGAACGTGGCCGAGTCCGTGACCAAGGGCGCTCGGGTCGTGGTCGCGGGTCGCTTGGATCAGCGCAGCTGGGAGACCGAGCAGGGCGACAAGCGCTCGGTCGTCGAGATCGTGGCCGACGAGATCGGCCCGTCGCTGCGCTGGGCGACCGCCCAGGTCACCCGCAACGAGCGCAAGGCACCCGGCGAGGCGCGACCTGCGAAGAGCGCGGCTCCGCCGCGCCAGGAGCCCGAGACCGGCTATGGATTCGATGAGGAGCCCTTCTGATGGCACGCACGAACATGCGCACGACCAAGCGCGCGCCGAAGGACACCGGACGGCGCGTCAAGAAGAAGCCGTGCCAGCTGTGCAAGGACCGCGTGGAATGGGTCGACTACAAGAACTCCGGGATGCTCAAGCGCTACATGAGCGAGCGGGGCAAGATCCGCGCGCGTCGCGTCTCGGGCAACTGCGAGCAGCACCAGCGTGAGATCGCCGAGGCCATCAAGACCGCCCGCGAGCTGGCCCTTCTGCCCTACACGCAACGCACCGTGACCGAGCGGCGCGGCGGTGGCCGGGGCCGTGATCGAGACGGCGGCGGGCGCGGGCGCCCGCCACGTGGCGACGAGGAGACGACCCTCGCCGCTGGGCCCGAGGACGAACGCACGCTCGAGGGCGTGGGCGAGGACGCTCCAGCCGCGTCGCCTACAGAGCCGCCTGCAGCGCCGCCCGCCGAGCCTGCGGCTCCTGGGACCGCCGAGACCGGGGCGCCCGCCGACGCAGAGGTCGGTGCCTGATGAAGGTCCTCTTGCGAAGGGACGTCGAGGGCGTCGGGCGCCGCGGCGACATCGTGGAGGTGAAGGGCGGCTACGCCCGCAACTTCCTGCTGCCGAGCGGCTCGGCGCTGCCGGCCTCCCAAGGCGTCGCGGGCCAGGCGACCGCCATGCGGCGATCACGCGACCTGCGCGACGCCCAGGACCGCTCTGCCGCTGAGACACAGAAGGCCGAGCTCGAGCGTTCCTCGGTCAAGGTCCCGGCACGGGCCGGTGCGCACGGCAAGCTGTTC
>DATKGG010000047.1:0-6203 GCA_035510855.1 Acidimicrobiales bacterium | reverse complement strand
GGGAAGTTCCTCTACCACGAGCGCCATGTCGAAGCCCTGGTGGTCATTCGACTGCTTCGCGAGCGTCGGAAACTGTCGCTGGAAGCAATCCGCGAGGTGCTCCCCGAGCTCTTGTCCTACAGCCGCGACGGCGCGCTGAGCCCAGAGATGTGGGACAGGGTGATCCTCACGTACCTGAAGAACTCCGGCCCAGGCGAAGTAGAGACTCGTCTCGTGACGACCGCACGGACGAGCTTCGCCGAGCATGGCTACGCGGGCGTGAATGTGGCAGACATCTGCAGGGTGGCCAAGATATCGAAAGGCTCCTTCTATCGGTACTTCGACTCGAAGGAGGCGATTTTCATCGCCGCCGCTCGCTCGACGGTTGACGCCGTTGGCGAGCAACTGGACCAGCTTCCCTCCAAGATGAGCGAGCGACAGGCAGTGGAGAAGCTCCAGCACCTCATGCGACCAATGGCGCCCATCCTCCTCGAGGTTGCGACCGGCGAACTTCTGCACCAACCAGCACTGATCGGGGTGATGGGCATCATCGCCACGGGTCTTGCGAGCCGACTGGTACCTCGACTCGTGACGAAGGGCAACGCGGCCAAGCCGGCAGCACGCAGAATCGTCGACCTCGCGGTGGCAGGGCTCCTGCGACCAGCGCTGCACTCGACATAGTCGACGTAGTCGACGAGGCTTCGCGTCCCTTTCGTCGCTCCCGGCTCGGCGCGGGAGCAAAGCAGTTACTGACGAGTCACATCGCTGGCCCCGACCCGGCAATGCCGTTCCAATCGTTGCGCTCTCAAATGAATGGCTTGACGGTCGCAGGTTTGTCACGTATAACGGCACTGGACGCACTAGTCACCGTTACTTCACGATCGACTTCGGGGTCGCGAGGTCAGGAGCCGGATGGGGATGCAAATCGATGCACGGGACTCGCTTCGTGCCAAGGCTCATGGGGAGAACTTCCCGGTCGCGTCGCGCATACTGCCTCGAGATCTCCGCGAGAACCTGCTGGCGGTCTATGCGTTCGCGCGTCTGACCGACGACCTCGGGGATGAAGCCGAGGGCGATCGCCTCGCACAGCTGAACTGGCTCGAGACAGAGCTCGATCGAGCCGCGGCAGGTTCGGCAACGCATCCTGTCCTGCGCGACCTCGCCGCGGTGCTGCCGAAGCTCGACGTAGGGGTCCAACCGTTCCGAGACCTGATCGAGGCGAATCGCCTGGATCAGCGAGTGTCTCACTATGCGACCTACGACGACCTGGTCGGCTACTGCATGCTCTCGGCAGCACCCGTGGGCAGGATCGTGTTGTCAGTCTTCGGTGCGAGCTCACCGGAGCGCACGGCGCTCTCCGATCAAGTCTGCATCGGGCTCCAGCTGGTGGAGCACCTCCAGGACCTCGGTGAGGACGCGGCACGAGGGCGCGTCTACATGCCAGCCGACGACATGGCGAGTGTCGGCTGCGAACGCGCGGCCCTCCTCGCCGCAAGCGCCAGTGCGCCGGTGCGCCAGCTCGTGGCGCGCGAGGGAGCGCGCGTTCGCGAGCTGCTTGCGAACGGCAGACCGCTCGCGGCAACGCTCCCATTCCGACTGCGCGTCGCGGTTGTCGGGTTTGCCGCGGGTGGGCTTGCCGCCCTGGACGCACTCGAGCGCTCCGCCGACGTGCTCGCAGGTGGAAGCCGTCCGAGCACAGTTGGTCTCCTTCGGCGCACCGCGGCCGGGTTGCTGGCCACGGTGCGAGACCGGGGACGGCCGTGAACCTCACGAACGCCTACGTCGAGTGCGAGGCGATCACGCGCCGGGAGGCGAAGAACTTCGCCTACGGCATCAAGCTCCTTCGGCGCCCCGAGCGTCAAGCCATGTCGGCCGTCTACGCCCTGGCCCGGCGCATCGACGACATCGGCGACGGGAATCTGGCGGCCGCGGACAAGCTCACGGCACTCGCGGCCGTCCGCACCCAACTCGACGATCTCGACGCCGATTCCTCCGACCCCGTGCTCGCTGCCGTGGCCGATGTCGCACGCCGCTACACGCTCCCGGTGAGCTGCTTCGGCGAGATCATCGACGGCTGCGAGTGCGACGTTCGCGGCGACCACTACGAGACGATCGAGGATCTCGTTGGCTACTGCCGCAGCGTGGCGGGCTCGGTTGGCAGGCTGTCGCTCGCCGTCTTCAGCCCCGCACCGAGTGATCGTGCCAATGAGCTCGCCGACGCGCTCGGGGTGGCCCTCCAGCTCACCAACATTCTCCGCGACGTCATCGAGGACCGCGGCGCGGGACGCGTGTATCTGCCTGCCGAGGACGCGAAGCTCGTCGACTGCGCTCCTGACCTGCTCGGCCCCCCACAAGACGTCGCGCGGCTCGTCGCCTTCGAATGCCGTCGCGCAGAGGACTGGTTCACCGAGGGCCTGCAGTTGCTCACACTGCTAGACCCGCGGAGCCGTGCGTGCGTGGCCGCGATGGCGGGGATCTACCGACGCCTCCTGCGACGCATCGAGCGAGACCCGATTCTCGTCACACACCAGCGTGTCTCGCTCCCGTCCTGGGAGAAGATGGTCGTGGCGGCACGGAGCCTTGCGGGGGCGACGCCATGAGCCTCGGGCGGCTCGGGGTCGTCGGGGGCGGACTCGCCGGCATCGCGACGGCGCTCGCGGCTGCCGACGCGGGCGCAGAGGTCGTGCTCTTCGAGCGCCGGGGAGTGCTCGGGGGCCTCACGAGCTCGACAGAGCGCAACGGGTTGTGGCTCGACAACGGCCAGCACATCTTCCTGCGGTGCTGCACGTCGTACCTCGCCTTGCTCGATCGGATCGGCGCGAGCGAGAAGGTCTGCCTCCAGGACCGCATGGACGTCACGGTCCTGTCGCCGTCAGGCACGAGATCGTCGCTGCACCGCCAACGACTCCCCGCGCCGCTGCACCTCGGATGGTCGCTCGCGACCTACCGGCATTTGCCCGCGCGCGACCGCCTCGGGCTGGCGCGGGCGGCCCTCGCGCTCCGCGCGCTCGACGTCACCGACCCGTTGCTGGACAGCTGGACGTTCGGAGCCTGGCTGCAGGCGAAGGGGCAGTCCACCTTGGCGATCGACCGGCTCTGGGACCTGATCGCGTTGCCCACGATCAACCTCCCCGCATCGCAAGCCTCGCTCGCACTCGCGGCGAAGGTCTTCCGTGAAGGGCTCCTCGACCGGGCCGACAGTGGCGACGTCGGCTGGTCGCTCGTGCCACTCGCAACCCTCCACGGCGAGCACGCCTCGCGGGCTCTCGCCGATGCGGGCGTCACCGTTCGTCACGGCTTGCCGGTCCTCGCTGTCGAGCCGACCTTCGGCTCGATGGGGTCGGTCGTGCGAACCGCTGACGAGGACGCGGCGTTCGAGGCCGTCGTCGTTGCGACGCCACCCTCGGCGGCAGCCGCACTCGGGGTGCTCGATCCCGAGACCGCCCACCGGCTTGGTAGCTCGCCGATCGTCAACATCCACCTCGTGTTCGACCGAGCGGTGACCGACCTGGCGATGTTTGCGGCGGTCGACTCGCCAGTCCAATTCGTGTTCGATCGCACGACGTCAAGCGGGCTGCGCCACGGGCAGTGCCTCGCCCTTTCACTGTCGGCAGCGACTGCGCACATGGTCGAGGGCTCCTCGACGCTCGTCGAGACCTTTGTCGCAGCTCTCGGCGCCTTGCTGCCCGACGCGGGACGCGCCCAGCTCGTCGACGCGGTGGTCACGCGTGAGCGTGCCGCGACATTCCGTGGTGTCCCCGGCACCGCCGCGTGGCGACCGAGCACCCAGACGTCGACACCTGGCGTGTTCCTTGCCGGCGCGTGGTGCGACACAGGGTGGCCCGCAACGATGGAAGGTGCGGTTCGCAGTGGCAACGAGGCGGCCCGATTCGCGCTCTCGTGGCTGACCGGCGCCGAGTCGCGCTTCGAGTCCACGCTCGGGTCTCGACCGTGAGCATCGAGACGGTCATCAAGGCGCCAGCCGGAGTGGCTGTCGACGTGCTGGCTCGAACGAGGTCGGTCGTCGCACCTGGGATCGAGGCAACGCTCCCCCGACTCAGCCCGGAGTTGCGGAACTCGGTGGGCGAGCACCTCTCGAGCGGCGGCAAGCACGTCCGCGCCGGCCTCGTCCTCGTGTCCGCAGCGGCGTGCGGGGCCGACGAGCTGGTGGCACTCGATGGCGCGATAGCGATCGAGCTCGTGCACAACTTCTCACTCGTCCATGACGACATCATCGATAATGACGTGGAGCGCCGCCATCGACCGACAATGTGGGCGGACCGCGGTGTCAGCCACGCGATCATCGCGGGCGATGCGCTTGCGATTGTCGCTCTCCAGGTCCTGCTCGATCGCCCGACGTCGAGTCGTGTTCGAGCCGCTGCGCTGCTCGCAGATGCAACCCAGTCGATGATCTCCGGGCAGGCGCTCGACATGGCGTTCGAGCACCGCGACGATGTCGCGCTCAGCGAGTGCATCGAGATGGTCGTTGGCAAGACCGGGGCCCTGCTGCAGTGCGCCGCACAGCTCGGCGCGGTCCTCGGAGGCGCGAGTGAGCCCGCGATCGACGCACTTGGAGCATTCGGCCTGCACCTCGGCATTGCCTTCCAGGCGATCGACGACCTGCTGGGCATCTGGGGGGACCCGACTGTCACAGGCAAGCCAGTGGGGAGCGACCTACGTCGCCGCAAGATGACGCTCCCCATCTGCATCGCGCTGGCGGCGGGCATCGAACTCGGCAGTAAGTGGCAGTCGGGGCACCTCGAGAGCGACGAGGATGTCGCCACCGCGTCGGCCACCCTCGAAGCCTGTGGGGCGCGGCAGGCGACGCTCGAGCTCGGGGAGCGACACCTGGCCCAAGCACTGGCTGCACTCGAGCGCGCGCCGCTCGCGCGCGAGCCCCGCGAGCACCTCGTCGCGATCGCTGACTTCGTGGTGGCGCGGGACCGATGACGGACCAACTCGACGTCGACGAGCGCCGGAGCGACGCGCTGCAAGCGCGCCCGCCCGTTGGTCTCGACGACGCGCGCCAATGCCTCGAGAGCGCGTCCGCTGCCCTGCGCTCCCAACAGCACGGCTCGGGCTGGTGGAAGGGGGAGCTCGAGACCAACGTCACGATCGACGCCGAGGACCTGCTGCTCCGCGAGTTTCTCGGCATCAGGACCCGGACCCAATCCGACGCGACCGCCAAGTGGATCCGGTCACGCCAGCGACCCGACGGCTCCTGGGCGAACTTCCATGGCGGGCCGCCAGACCTCTCGACGACCGTCGAGGCCTACGTCGCGCTGCGACTCAGCGGGGATGCCGTCGACGCCCCGCACCTGCGCGACGCCGCACGCTTCATCCTCTCGGCAGGGGGCGTCGAATCCTCCCGTGTCTTCACGAGGATCTGGCTGTCACTCTTCGGCTTGTGGTCCTGGCACGACGTGCCTGTGCTCCCCCCCGAGCTCATGCTGCTGCCGACCTGGATGCCGCTCAACATCTACGACTTCGCGTGCTGGGCGCGTCAGACGATCGTGGCGCTCTCCGTAGTCTGCGCGCACCGACCCGTGCACCGTCTCGACTTTGGCATCGACGAGTTGCGCGCGGGCGCCGTCGAGCGTCACCCCCGCTCGTTCACGAGCTGGGCGGGGCGCTTCGACGAACTCGACCGGCTCTTGCACCGCTACGAGCGCCGTCCGATCCGCTGGCTGCGACGCATCGCCCTGCGACGTGCAGAGCGCTGGATCCTGCAGCGCCAGGAGGCCGACGGTTCCTGGGGCGGCATCCAGCCACCATGGGTGTACTCGCTCATCGCGTTGCACGAGCAGGGCTACTCGCTCGACCATCCGGTGCTGCGGGCGGGTATCGAGGGTCTCGACGGCTTCACGGTCGACGACGACAAGGGACGTCGCATCGAGGCGTGCCAGTCCCCTGTCTGGGACACCGCCCTCGCGGTCTCCGCGCTCGCCGACGCGGGCATCGCCCCCGACGACCGCGGCCTCGATTCTGCCGCGCGATTCCTTCTCGGCGAGGAGGTCACGGTGCGTGGGGACTGGTCCGTGCGCCGCCCCGAGCTCGCGCCCGGCGGAGGCTGGTCCTTTGAGTTCGAGAACGACAACTATCCCGATGTCGACGACACCGCCGAGGTCCTGCTCGCGTTGCACCGCACGGTGATCGGCACTGAGGACCCCGCCATCAGCCGGGGAATGAGGTGGCTGGAGGGCATGCATCCTCTCCCAGATCGG
>DATKGG010000046.1:0-21271 GCA_035510855.1 Acidimicrobiales bacterium | reverse complement strand
GGGCACATCTTGTGGAACACGAGCAGATTCCTGTCCGAGTCGAGCAGCATCGGGGACCTCTTCCACTCCCTGCTCGGGTATGCCGATCGTCCGACGGCGCTCCAGGCCGTCGCGTGGGCGTCCTACGTGCTCTTCGCCCTTGCGGGCTTCTACTACGTGTCGCGCCGTCCGCGACGAGCCTCGGCTTCCTCGCGCACAGATGGCGCGCTCCGTGGCGCGCCGGGCGGCTAGCACGGCGCACGGGGCGCCGTGGTCGCTCGGTCAGTGCCGCGGCGTCACGCCCGCCGAACAGGTGTCCAGGTCACTCAGGACGCAAGGCGACCGAAGAGACCGGCGATCTCGTCCGCGCTCAGCTCCAGCGTGGCGTCCCCGACGGACAGCTCGCACCGCTGCAGCGCGGGCCCCTCTGAGACGAAGGGCCGAGCGAACGTCCACACGCCGTCGGACCGCGCGATGGCCTTGGCATTGTCGATCATGTCGTCGAGCGTCACGGCGAGCCGAACGTGCAACATCGGGCTCTGCGGGGGGTCGGGCAGCACCTCGACGCCCTGGACGCCGCGGAGCGCTCGACCGATCGCCTTGGCGTGGCGGAAGTACGCGGGCATCTTCGGGAGTCGCGCGGCGATCACCGTGCGTGCGGACGCGGCGTAGGGCCACATCATGAACACACGCCCCCCGTGTCGCGTCCGCCAGACCGAGAGCTCGTCGATGACGTCGCGGTCGCCCGCGACGCAGCAGCCACCAAGGCCGCCGAGCCCCTTGTAGAACGAGACGTAGACCGTATCGAAGAGGCCCGCGACGTCGACGAGGGACTTTCGGTGCGCGCTCGAGTAGAACGCGGACGCCTCCCAGAGCCGTGCTCCGTCCAAGTGGACCGCCGCGCCGCGATCCCGTGCCCACTGCACCTGCTTCGTAAGGTCGCCCCAGGTAGGGAGCGTGCCGCCGAGTGCGCGCTGGGGCAGCTCGATCAGCAGCGCCGCGACGGGCTGGCGCAGGCCCTCGAGCGCCCGAAGTGTCAGCGGCTGCTCACGCGGACCGACGGGGATGCCGAAGAGCCCGTGCAGGCCCTGGTAGCCGCGCTCCTCGGCCCAGCCGTCCAAGTGGCACGTCGGATGGAACGCGATGCTCCGGCTCAATCGGCGATCCGCGTGGACCCGCAGGACGGCCTGCTGGGCCATCGTCCCCGTCGGGACGAACAGCGCGGACTCCTTGCCGAGGAGGCGAGCGACGTCCGACTCGAGCGCCGAGACCGCGCCACCGACGCCGTAGTAGTCGACCTCGGCGTCGTCGGGGATCGTCCCGAGCAGTGTCGCGACCGTCCTCGGACCATCGCCCGAGAGAAAGCGGGTGCACGAATCTGCCAGCTCCTCGAGCTCGAGGTCCCGCGAGATGGGCGGCCTCGGTGCTTGGGTCTGCGAGGGACGACGGCTCGGCGGCTTCGTGGGGGCCATGGAGGGGACGCTACGCCCGTGACGCTCGGGTCAGCTCGAGAATCGGAGGCCGTCGAAGGCGTCGTCGTTCCGCCACTGCTCGATGTACTCGAAGTACGCGACCGCGCCCAACGGGTAGCCGCGGAACGAGTCGCCGTTGCGCCCGTTGGGCTGGCCCTCGTTGTTGTAGTACCCCGGCGTGCAATCCGCAGAGCCGAAGAACGTGACCCCGGTGCGAAGGAGGTCCATCCACTGGTCCTCAGCCTCCTTGGTCACCTCGACCCGAGAGAATCCTCCACGCTGAGCGTGGTCCAGGATCGTCGCGATCGTGTTCGCTGACTCGCTCAGGTTGTGCGGGACGTTGGAGAGCAGGTTCGCTCCTTGGGTGATCTGCACGATGAACGCATTCGGGAATCCGTGCGTGTGGATCCCGTGCAACGTCCGCATGCCGTCGGACCAGTGCTCCGACAGCGTGATCCCATCGCGTCCGACCATGTCGAAGCCGGCCCGCTGCCAAAAGGGGGTGCCCACCTCGAAGCCCGACGCGAAGATGATGCAGTCGACGTCGTAGTGCTGCCCTGCGACGACCACACCGGACTCGTCGATGCGCTCGACGCCGGCGCCGTCGGTGTCGACCAGGTGCGTCCGCGGGACGTTGAAGGCCTGGAGGTACTCGTCGTGGAAGCACGGCCGCTTGCACAGTTGGCGGTACCAGGCCTTGAGTCCCGCGGCCGTCGAAGAGTCCTCCACGATGGCGTCGACCCTCGCTCGGATCTCCTCCATCTTCTCGTAGTCGGACTCCTCGAAGGCATCCATCATCGCCTCGGGGGTGACCTCGCCCTGCGGGATCGCCATGATCCGCTGGCGGATCCGCTGGGCGAGGTCCGTCCAACCGTCCTGGACGAGGTCCTCTGCGGGCATGCGACCGGTCTGGGTCGAGGCGAAGTTCTCCATCCACCGCTGCTGCCAGCCCGCCGTCGCCATCTGCTTGAACCACTCCGGGTCCGTGGGCGCGTTGCCGCGGGCGTCGACCGACGACGGCGTGCGCTGGAACACGTAGAGCTCACGACACGACCGCGCGAGGTGTGGCACGCACTGCACCGACGTGGCGCCCGTGCCGATGACCGCGACACGCTTGTCGGAGAGGAGGTCCATCGGCTCGCCGAGCGGCGAGCCACCCGTGTAGCCGTAGTCCCAGCGGCTCGTGTGGAACGAGTGGCCACGGAACGACTCGATCCCGGGGATGCCGGGCAGCTTGGGGACGTGCAGCGGGCCGGTGCCGAGCACCACGTACTGCGCCGTGAACGCGTCGCCGCGATTCGTGGTCACGGTCCAGCGCGCGTGGGGCTCGTCCCAGCGAAGCTCGGTCACCTCGGTGTGGAAGAGCGCGTCATCGTAGAGGTCGTAGGCATGGGCGATCCGGCGGCAGTGCTCGAGGATCTCGGGTCCGTGCGCGTACTTCTCGCTCGGCATGTGCGAGGTCTCCTCGAGGAGCGGCATGTACACGAATGAGGCGGTGTCGCACTGGGCCCCGGGGTACCGGTTCCAGTACCAGGTGCCCCCGACGTCCCCGGCCTTGTCGATGAGCCGGACGTCGCGCATGCCGGCCTCTTTGAGGCGCGCGGCGGTGAGCAGCCCCGCGAAGCCGCCCCCGATGACTGCCGCGGACACGTGGTCGAACCTCGGTGGGCGATCGGCGACCGGCGTGTACGGGTCGTCGAGGTAGTGCGACAGCTGGCCCTCGACCCGGATGTACTGGTCGTTGCCGTCAGGGCGCAGGCGCTTCAGACGCTCCGCCGCGTACTTCTCCCTGAGGGCGTCGATGTCGACGTCAGCCATGTGGTGACCTGCGTTCGTTGCGAGCGCAATATCTAACCAGACGTACCCCGCCTGGTCGCCTCGTCGCCTGGGCGCTATGTCGCGTGGTGGGCGCGAGCCGCTCAGCCGGAGCGCGGGCGCTCAGCGGGAAGGAGGAGCGCCGATGCCACGACCCCCACGAGCAGGCCCGCGAAGCACAGAAAGCTTCCCGCGCCGAGCGTGGTCGTGGCGTGGGCCACCCCACCGAAGCCCCCATGCCACTGGTCCGCCATCTCGAGGCCGACAACCATCGTCGGGATGAACGGCATGCAGACGTTGGGGCGCCAGGGATGAAACAGCGTCATCACGCCGAAGATCGAGAGCAGGCACGCACACCCCAAGATGACCGGACCGAACCACGTCCACGACTCGCCAGCGCCGAATTGATAGGCGTTCACGCTCTGGGTCGCACCGGTGGGCAGCACATAGGCGACCCACGGTACAAATGAGCCCGCTCCGAACAACGCGGCGGCAAGCAGTGTGAACACACCCGCAGACCGGAAGATCGCCGCGTCCCTCGGCGACAGGGCGTCCGTCGCCCCGGCGGCGGTGGGCGCCACGCCCGTGATGGTGGGGCGGCTCGCCGGCGATCCGGCCCGGATGGCAGTCATGATCCGCCAATCATGCCCCAATGTCGACGTCGCGGTCTGCAGTGCCTGGAGCGGAGCGCAGCCGGGCTGCGTGCGCCGCAAGGTCGGCTGGGCCACACGAGCACGGTGCAGGTCACCAGTACGCTCGAGGCGGTGGGTCTGTAGTGGGCGACGCTGACGTACTCGTCGTCTGGCTGGACCTGACCATCGAGCGTGAGGGCGTGGACGCGTTGCACGCGACGCTGAGCGTCGAGGAGCGCGCGCGCGTCGCTCGGCTCGCCACGGATGCACTCCAACGACGCGCCGTCGTGCGCCTCGCGCGCCGGCGAGAGGTGCTGGGCGAGTCGCTGGGGATCCCGCCGGTCGCGGTCGAGCTCGCGGCTGACGCCCACGGGCGGCTCGTCGCGCAAGCCCCGCGCGGGCGCTTGGTGGTCAGCTCGTCATCGAGCGATGACGTCGGTCTCCTCGCAGTCGCGTCGAGCCGCCAGCTCGGGGCGGACGTGGAGGCGACGAGCGAGGTGCTCGACGCGCAACGCTTCACCGATCGGGTTGCCACGCCGCGGGAGGCATCGGCGCTCGCCGCCCTTGACCCTGACGAGCGCCACGACACCCTGGCACGCCTCTGGACGAGGAAAGAGGCGTACCTGAAGGCGACCGGTGAGGGTATCGGCGGGGGAGTGACGCACGTCGAGGTGCCGCTCGACAAGGGGCTCTGGCACGCATCGTTCCAGCCGTTGGGCGACGGGCAGGCGTGGCTCATCTACGACCTCGCCTGCCCGATCGCGGGCTTCGCCGCAGCGCTCGTCGTCGAGGCTGGTGGCAGTCCGCCCGAGATCACGGTCACTCGGCGCTGACAGCCCTGCGAGTCGTCCGGGCCCACGAGGGCGCGGCCGCACCGTGGTCAGCGGGTGAGCGCCTCGGTCACCAAGAGCCCGATGCTGGCGCCCCACTGGTGGGACCCGCCCTCAATCGTGCGAAGCGTCACGGTCGCGTTGCCGTCGCACTTCGCGTAGCCCGTGAGCGTGATGCCGTTGGTCCGAGACGACACCGTGGCCGTCGGCGAGCAGTGGTCGAGCGCCGCCCATCGCGCGACCGACGAGGGTGCCGAGAGCACGGTCGTCCCGCCGCCAACGCCATCGAAGGGGCCGCCGCCATAGGGGATCACGGCATCGGCGGTGGCGTGGATCTCGTAGACCGAGATCGGGTGCAGAGGCGAGCACGTCGCCGACACGGACGCGGGCAGCTCGCCCTCGATGGGCACGATGAGCGAGAGCTCGGGGGCCAGCCGACAGCCGAGGTCCTCCACCATCAGCGCGCCGTTGGAGAATCCCGAGGCGACGATCCGGCTGTGGTCGAACGAGACGAGCGCCTCGATCTTGGCGATGACCGCTGCGGTAAAGGCGACGTCGTCGACGTGTGCCTGCTCGGCGGGCGTGTGTCCCGCGCCCTCGTTCCACGTGTCATCGTAGCCCTGGAGGAAGGCAACGACCTCGCCGAACTGGTCGGCGACCGACTCGAAGTCGGTGCCCTTCGCGGTGCTCTGGTCCGAGTCTTCGGCACCATGGAACACGAGGATGAGCGGTCGGTTCGCGATCGGCGGACTCGGCGGGACATGGACGATGAAGGACCTCGCGCGGCCGTCGACGGTGATGCTGACCACGTGATCGCCTGGCGACATCGTGTGCGGGGCGGCGGTGGTCCCCGTCGTGTTGGTTGCCGGCGGCGACGACGCACTCGAGCCGCACGAGCTGAGCAGCGTCAGGGAGAGCGCGGCGGTTGCAGCCGCGGCGAGTCGGCGGATTGCCACGCTACGAGCCAACGATCCGCAGCGTCGTCGCGAGCTGGTCGCTCACCCGACGCAGTCCGTCGTGATCATCAGTGGTGCCGAAGACCGAGAGCACGTGTCCGTGGTTCCCCTCGCGCCAGTCGACGGTCTGGCCGGGCCCGCGGCGGAGCACGACCTCGTCGACACCGGGCACGTCGCGGAGCTCGTCGATCCCTTCCACCGCGGTCACGACCCGGACTTCTTGGGGGGCATGCACGTAGAATAGGAACGCGAGCCGCTCGCAGGGACGAAGGCCTTCACACGGGACTGACTCCCCGAGCGCCAGCCGCATCGCCACGGTCAGGAAGCGCACGTCGGTGACGGCCGCGAGCAGCTCGGGGACGCCGCCCCCGACCCGGCCGTTCACCTCGATGACGACAGGGCCGTCGTCAGTCAGCTTGATCTCGGTGTGGAGGCATCCGATCTCGATGCCGAGCGCGGTCACCGCTGCGGTCGCGGTCCGGAGGACCTCGTGTCGCAGTGTGTCGTCGAGCGCGCTCGGGATGAAAAAGCCCGTCTCTCGGAAGGGGAACGCCGGCGGCATGCGACCGGTGACCGCCACGTGACAGACCTCGCCGTGGGCTACGAAGCTCTCGACGGACACGTAGCCCGCGAATCCCTCGCCTCCGGGCGACCCGGTTGCATCGGGGATGAACTCTTCGAGCACGAACTCCCTCGCGGGCGCGCTCTCGACGCGCAGCGTGGCGAGGTGGGAGCCCAGCTCGTCGAGTGACGCAACCGGCAGCGTGTCGCGGCTCGCCTCGCCACGGCGTGGCTTCAGCACCGCAGGGAGGCGAATCTCGGCCCCGATCAGGTCGATCTCGGCGTCGGTCACGTCGAGCGCCAGGACCCAACTGCGCGGGACGACCAAGCCGCCATCCTCCAGCGCGCGGCGCTGGGCGTGCTTGTCCGTGAGGCGGTGCGCGCACGCCGGCGTGTGGAACGCAAGCCCGAGCCGCTCGGCGAGATCCGCAGTCCATCGCAGCGCGTCGTCGGCGAGCGCCAGGATGCCGTGTGGCTCGTGACGAGCGATCGTCGCCGCCGCGTCATCGAGCGACTGACCCGCGACGTCGACGATCGTGCCGAGACGGGCGAGCAACCGCGAGAGCTCACGGATCTCGGGCCTCGACGTGTCGACGACCCACAGCAGCCCGCAGAGCCCGCTCGCGGCCCCGTAGAGCGCCAGGGTCGCGAACGACGTCGGCTCGAAGACGTACGCCAGCTTGGGGAGCGGGCTCGAGGCGCCCTCCCGGTCCACCATCTCGTCGCCTGTCAGATCTGCTTGCGCGCCAAGAGCAGCTGGGCGTTGTCGGCCAGGTAGCGGTCGTTGCTCACCATGATGAGGCCGCCGTGCGCGTCGCGGATGATCCGGTCGAGGGAGAACTCCGAGTCGCGCTTGTACCCCGAGATGCCGCAGATGCCGAGCGCCGCGGTCGCGGTCCTCGCCCCAAGCGTCGAGGTCGTCACCTTGAGGTTGCGCAGCGCGATCGTGAAGCCCGCGTTCTCGAGGTCCGACGTGGACTCGAGCCACCCGAATCGAAGCGCCTGGGCGACGAGCAGGCTGCGTCCTGCCTCCAAGTCCGCGGCGATCTCGGCGAGGCGCATCGCCGAGGGCGGCATCGTCCCGACCGCGCGTCGCGCTGCCGCGCGCACGTAGGCGTGCGCCTTGGTGGCGGCTGCCTCGGCGAGCCCGACCCACACCGCGCTCAGCAGCAGCTGCCGCGCCTGGCCGCTGCCGTCGTTCGCGATCGTTGAGAACGCGACCGGGAAGATGAGCTCGGGGTCGACGCGAACCGTGAGGCGGAAGCTCCGGCTGCAGGTCCCGCGAAGGCCGAGCGTGTCCCAGTCCGACGTCGGCTCGAGGTCGAAGTCCCCCCGTCGCGTGGCGATGAACACCTGGTCCGTCTCGGCGGCATCCGGATCGCGTCGCGCGGTCGTGAGGATGACGTCGGCGTTCTCGCCGTAGGAGATCGCGAGCGCGTGCTTCTCGAGGGTCCAGGGCGTGCCGGTGTTGTCGAGCGCGCAGATGCTCCTCCCGACGTCGCCGCCGACGCCGACCTCGCTGTTCGCGTTCGCGAGCAAGAGGCCGTCCGCGCTGATGTCACGCGCGAGCGATCGCAGCGCGTCGGTGGCCCCGTGGCGCGCGATGTTGTACACCTCGATGCTGTGCATGGCGAGCACCAAGGCGCTTGACGCACAGTGCGCAGCAAGCGCTCGCACGGCGGCCACCATGTCGACGAGCGAGGCGCCGCCGCCGTCGAGCTCCTTGGGCAGCAGCGCGGACAGGAGCTTCTCTGACCGGATCGCCTCGACCGCCTCGGCAGGGAAGCGTGCGAGCCGGTCCACGTCGTCCGCGGCGGGAGCCGCGACTTCGACGCCGATCCGCCAGGCGACCTGCTCCCAGGTGCCCGTGGCATCCGACGGCGCGACGAGTCCATTGTTCAGCTCGAAGGTCATGTGCGTTCCTTGCCTTCTGCGCGGTGGTCCGACTCGTCGGCAGCCCCGCTCACGACGTAGTGGTCCCGCACGTGCCGGTCCAACAGGTCCACGGTCCGCGCCCGGCCCTTAGCGGCGAGCATGCTGTGGTCGAGCCCCGGGACGAACGTGACGTCGTAGCCCTTCGGGGCTATCAGTCGCTTGCTGAAGAAGCGGTCGAACCGGTTGGTCTTCGGATACGGCGACAGCTCATCGGTGCACGAGAGGACGAGCAGGTCCGTGCCAGTCCCGGCGAGTCGGGACATGACGTCGGTCGAGAACACGGTCGGCATTATGACCCGGCACCCCTGCCAGATCACAACCGAGACCCAGCGGAGTCGCAAGGCGACGTCCTTGAACAGTGTGCCAAGCGCTCGGACCGGCGCGCGGCGCGAGCCGGCAAGTCGGTACGAGCCGTGCAGGAAATCGATGCCCACCGGCGGGTTGATGACGCAGACGCCCTTGGCATGGACCGAAAGACCGCCTTCGACCGCGAGGAACGCGCCCGAGCACAGCCCGATGTACACGGAGTCGGACGGTCGATCAGGACGCAGCGCTCGCGCGACCTCGCGAAGGTCGTCGAGCCAGTTCTGGTCGTAGATGTGCGCTGTTCGCTCACCGGGGAGCATCGGGCTGTCGCCGATGCCCGTCAAGTCGAAGCGGACGCATTGGAGTCCGAGTGCGGCCCACCGTCGGGAGAGTTCGACCCAGAGCCGGGAGGGACCGGTGTGCTCGTCGGTCGAGACATTGAGAAAGATGACAACCGGTCCGGCGAGGTCGCCGGCGGCCTCTGTGACGATGCCAAAGAGACGCCTCGAACCGATCTCGACAAACCGCTCCGAGATCGGTGCCGCACCGACCGGGCCAGGGATCGATACCTTGAGGCGCTCAGTCGGCAGCTGGATCGGGGCTGTCGGCGCGTCCAGGGCGTGCAGCCACTCGACGATCTCGTCGACGGCCTTTTCCGGCAACGAGGCGTGGAGCGGATCGACACCGATGAGGGTGTGCTGCTCGGAGGTGAGCGACCAGTCGACCTTCTCCTTGCTCAGTCGCTCCTGGAGCTTGTCGGGAATCGACCGGTCGTCTCTGGTGACCACCAAGAGTCGGTCGGCGACCGGGCTCCGCTCGATGGTGGTGAGGTTGAGTCGCCGGATCTCGCTCGCCGTCTGGGGGGTGAAGACGAACTCAGACGTCTCGATGGAGCCATCTGGCTCGCTGCTCACGTCCTCGCGGCGAAGTGACTCGAGTGCGCTGAGCTCGCGGAGGTAGTTGCGGCCGGACGCGCACGGGTCCCAGAGCACGAGCGACGAGAGTCCGAGGTCGTACTTGTCCGCCGCGGCGCCGAGGATCGTCGCGCCAAGTCGCATGCCGACCGCCGAGATGGACGCCACGCCGACGGCACGCAGGAGCGCCGCGGCGTGCGACACGCTCTCGGTCCAGGCCCCGTCCCTGTCGGGGTCGTCGAGCATCCCGCTCGAGTCACCGGTGCCGTCGTAGTCGAATCGGAGCGACACGATGTCGCGACGTGCCAGGCGACGGGCCGCGAGGCGCAGTGCCTGGCGCCCCCCTCGTGCCTCTCGACCGATCGGCGGCGCGAGGAGCACGCCCTGGCTCGCGATGCCGCTCGTCGGCGCGGTCAGCCACCCGCACAGGAGCCGATCCGCAGGTCCGAACCAGACGGGCTGCTCGGTCACTGGCTCAGTTGGCGGTGGCGTCACGTGGCGGCGCGTGCGTCCGCGTCGACCGTCGTGAGTCGGCGGAGCACGTCAGCCGGCCACGCCTCGATGTCCAAGCCGTGACGAAAGAGTAGGGCGAGAGAGATCCGGTCGAGGCCGAACGCGAAGCACGCCGAATGCGCGACCTCCTCGTCGACGCGCAGGTCGAACGCCGAGCCGAAGTGGTCCTCGTGGTAGTTGCCCGAGCTGATCGCGCCGGGCGCCTCAGAAGAGATCGGCGCAACAAGCTCGTACTTCAGCTCCTTCGTGCGCTGGTTCGACGCGAGCAGCCGACCGGCGCGGCCGAAGAACGGGTCGTTCGCTGGCACGACGTCCACCGCGAGGCCGAGTCCCTCCAATAGCTCGGTCGCACGACCGATCCACGCCTCGCGGTGGGCCTCGGCGCCTCCCGGCGTGCCGAGGTACACGAACTCGTGCATGCGAAACGCCTGCATCCGCGCGGGATCGGCGCTCGGCTCGTGGCGAAAGCACCACGCGTGCACCTCGAAGCGCCGTCCTTCAGCCGGCAACGACGAGCCGGCGAGCATCGGGTACAGCCCATGGCACGCCGCCGAGCACAAGGCGACGTCGGTGGGGGTCATGCGTTCCATCCAGTCGCCGCCAGCATCGGTCTCCTCGAGGAACGCCGACACCTCCTTTTCCGTGCCGGCGAAGCTCGAGACGAGCCCCAACAGGTTTGGGAACGACGAGACGTACCCGCTCTTTTCGAGTGTCGAGCGCGCTTGGACCGGCGGCAGCGCCAGCTGCGCGAAGGACTCGCCGCTGGCGGGCGCCGAGACGTAGGCCTGCACGCCGCGGACGATGGCTTCATACCGAAACGAGCGGTGATAGACGCCCGGGACGCCGCCGTCGACGAGGAGCCCGGCCTGCAGCAGCTCCTCTCGGAAGCCCTCGGGCGTGCTCAACTCGACTCCACCTTCGACGCCGCAGGTGTCGCCAGCGACTCGAGCGCCTCTCGAATGGCGGCAATCGTGCGAAACGTGCCTCTTCGAAGGAGCGAGTCGGGGAACTCGACGTCGAAGGCGTCTTCCAGCGCGAGCATCACGTTGACGCTGGCGTGGGACGAAAGTCCGCGCTCGTAGAGGTCGTCGTCGTCCTTCAGCTGTGACGTGGACGTCGGGAGGCGGCCGTGCGCCTTCAACACCTGCCTGATCGTCCCGTCAATTTCACTCATCGTGTCGACCCTAACGAAGCCCGTGGAAGCAGTGACACTAGGTCGCTCCGGCGCCTGCGAGGGGTTGTCAAGCTCACCGCCAGCGAGGCGTTCGGTCTGTCGCGTCGATCGAACTCGTGACGCCGCCGGGCGCGGTCGCCGTCGATCCGGACGTCCCTAGGAGCCGATCGGCAGTGTGCTCGGCGCTTCGACGATTGCCCGGAGCACGGCACGTGCCGCCACGAGCTGCTCGGGAGCGATCCGCTCGGTGAGCTCTCGGTTCAAGGAGTGGACGATGTTGACAACGGCGTCGGCATAGGCCCTGCCCGACGTCGTGAGCACGATCCGGACACGACGGGCTACCACCTCGACGACGTCAATCTCGCTCACGGCGACCTCGTCAACGATGTTCGAGGCGAGGAGCGCGCCTGCGAGCTGGGTTCGCGCGGCTGACGGCCCGACGCCACGCCGGCACGGTGAGTGTCCGGTCGACGGGTGCTGCGACGCGCCTCAGGCCAGAGTCCTGACTCAGTCCCTAAGAGGGCCGTGACGCGATCGCCGGCGACGCCGGGCTCGATCGCAGCGCCACGAGGCACTCGGCGACCCGACCCACGACGATCACGGCAGGTGCCTCGACGTCAAGCTCGCCGAGTGCTTCGAGTGTCGAGACGGACCGGCGCTCGAGTGGGGTCGAGCCGCGCTCGATGGCCGCGACGGGCGTCGAGGGCGACAGGCCTGCCGCCATGAGCCGTTCGGCGATGCGACCGCGGTTCGCCACGGCCATCAGCAGCACGAGCGTGCCCTCGGCGTGCGCGACGTGCTCCCACTGCATCGCGACGTCGTCGGCGCGGTGGCCAGACACGATCGTGACGGACGACGAGACGCCCCGGAGGGTCGCGGGGATGCCGGCCAGCGCCGGGACGCCGAGCGCCGACGTGATGCCGGGGACGACCTCGACGGCGACGCCCGCGTCGACCAGGGCGGCGAGCTCCTCGGCACCACGTCCGAAGAGGTAGGGATCGCCGCCCTTCAGCCGCACGACGAGTGCACCAGCGCGTCCGTGCGTGACAAGCAGCTCGTTGATTGCCGTCTGCTGCTTCCATGACGCGCCGTCGTGAGCGGACTTCCCCACGTCGATCACGAGCGCGCCGTGCCTGATGCCCTCGAGCACGCGGCGATCGACGAGTCGGTCCATGACGACGACGTCCGCCGTGGCGAGCAGGCGGGCGGCCCTGACCGTGAGGAGGTCCGGGTCGCCCGGGCCGGCGCCAACGAGGAACACCGTCATCGAAGGTGCTCGACCACGAATCGGTGCGCCTCGCCGGTCCGGCCGTCTGTGACCAGGTCGAACAGCTCCGGCCCGATCACCGTGCCCCAGTCGAGGGACTCGGTCGACACGCCGCAATCCTGCAGCTCGGTCCGCACGTCGCTCAGGACGAGTGCCACGCCGCCGAGGCACGTCTCGAGCTCGGCCTCGAGGCGTCGGCGCAGGAACGCCGCAAGGCCGGGCGACGCGCCCGACGTCGAGATCGAGACGAGCACCGGATCCCTGCGGACGACGGCGGCGAGGAAGAACGAGCAGTTCGCGGGATCGTCGGCGCTGTTGACGAAGAGCCCGCGGGCGATCGCGTCCGTGCTCACGACGTGATCGACCTCTTGGATCCCGGTCGTCGTGAACACGAGCGCCATGCCGGCGAGGTCCTCGGACTCATAGGCCCTCTCGCGCCAGGTGACCTCAGGAGCTTCGGCCAGCCGGTCGCGCAGCGCCTCACCCAGCCGGGGGGCGACCACCGTCACGATCGCGCACGCCGCGAGCAGCCCGTCGACCTTGCGCGCCGCGGTCTCGCCGCCGCCGACGACGAGGCAGGACCGCCCCGAAAGCAGGAGCGTGACGGGAAGCACCGCCGGGGGTTCCATGTCCCTGTCGCCGCCTTCGCTGGGTCGTACGGCCGCAGCCGCTGAATCATGACCAAAGTAGTCAACTATGGTTATTTCGTGCCGACAAGCGCCAGGGCGGTTGGAGCGGACCTCGAAGCGCCCGGTCCTGCAGGCACGCCCCGGTGCCGTGCGCGCATGGCGAGGGTCCTCTGATGTCCCCGGACCGCGGGGGCCGCGACGACCCGTACGGCCTCGGCCTCGGGGGTCCCCACCAGCGCGGGGTGCCGTTCCTCGCCCCCTATCGCAAGGTCAACAAGCTCAGTGACCAGGAGCTCTTGAAGCTGCGGCGGCACCCCTTCGAAGTGGCCGAGGCGATCATCACGACCTACGCGGTAGAGGGCGTCGACGCGCTCAACGCCGTCCCCGGCGAGGTGGAGCGTCTCAAGTGGGTCGGGGTGTACCCCCAGCGCCAGGGCGGCGACGCGTTCATGATGCGCATCAAGGTTCCCGGCGGCGTCCTGACGGCGCCCCAGGCGCGAGAGATCGGGCTTGCGGCGAGCGCGTTCTGCGAGGGACCCACTGAGCACCCGCTGTTCGGCAACAACTACGCAGACCTCACGACACGCCAGGCCATTCAGCTGCACTGGCTGCACATGGCCGACATCCCGAGGATCTGGAAGCGCTTCGCGAGGGTCGGCCTGACGACGGTCCAGGCCTGCGGTGACTGCGCGCGCAACGTGACGAGCTGTGCGGTGAGCGGCGTCGATCCCCACGAGGTCGTCGACTCCCTGCGCGCCGCGAGGGACATCTCGGACTTCTTCACGGGAAATCGCACGTACTCGAACCTTCCGCGCAAGTTCAAGATTGCCGTCACGGGCTGTCATGAGAACTGCGCGCGCGTCGAGATCAACGACATCGGGCTGTGGCCCGCGCGCCTCGGCGAGGAGACGGGCTTCAACGTGCTTGCCGGCGGCGGGCTCTCCGACGGCGAGCGGATGGCGAGCGACCTCGACGTGTTCATCGCGCCGGACCAGGCAGTCGAGCTGTGCCGCGCGATCGCCCAGCTGTTCGGCGAGCTCGGCAACCGAGAGAACCGTGGACTCGCCCGGATGCGCTACCTCGTCGAGGAGCTCGGCGCCGAGGCATTTCGAGGCGAGCTCGTGGACCGCCTCGGCTTCGCCCCTCGACGCGGGGCAACCTCGCTCACGACGGGCTTCCGTCGCGACCACGTGGGCGTGCACCCCCAGCGCCAGCCCGGGCTGGTCTACGTCGGCTGCGTGGTCCCGGTCGGCCGGCTTCGCGGCAGCGACCTGGTCGACGCCGCGCGGCTCGCCGAGCGCTACGGCGACGGCACGGTGCGGATCGGCGTCGACCAGAACCTCACTCTCTCGGGCGTGCCCGAGGGCCGTGTCGACGAGCTCTTGGGCGAGGGCTTCGTCACGCGCTACTCGCCGAACTCGGGACCGTTCACGCGCGGGGTCGTCGCGTGCACGGGCAACGAGTTCTGCAGGTACGCGATCACCGAGACGAAGGAGCGCGCGGTCCGGCTCGCACGCCGGCTCGACGCCCGACTCGAGGAGCTCTCGCCTGACAGCCCGCTCCGCGGCACGCCGCTGCGCATCCACATGTCGGGGTGCTCAGCGTCATGCTCCCAGCCACAGATCGCCGACGTCGGGCTGCGGGGCGCGGTCCACAAAGGGGAGGGCACCCTGACTGAGGCCTACGACGTGGGCCTCGGCGGCGCGCTCGGTCCCGAGGCGGGCTTCATCGACTGGGTTGAGGGCGCCGTGTCGGTCGACGCGCTCGACGCCGCCATCGTGCGCACCGTCCTCGCCTATGACACCCAGCGCGAGGCTGACGAGAGCTTCACGTCGTGGAGCCGTCGCGCCCCTCGCCCGGCGCTCCGCGATGTCATCAAGGGCGGTGCCTCGTGAAGGGCTACCGGCTGCGCGAGCAGATGAACTCGATCGCGGAGCCGCCGCTCAAGACCTGGTTCTGGGAGCTCGAGGCGGCGGTCATCGAGGCGGATCGCTGCGTGCAGTGCGGCGTCTGCGTGGCGGTGTGCCCCTCGAACTCGATCGGCGTCCAAGCGCTCACGAACGTCCCCGAGCTCGTGAAGATGTGCACGGGGTGCTCGTTGTGCTGGGATTTCTGCCCTCGAGCCGGGCTGCGCTACGAAGCGACGTGGCACGACGACGAGCGCGACATCGCGGACCTCGTCGACGGTGCGTCGCGCGAAGAGAACTGGATGATCACGGGTGACGACGGCGACGTCGGGCTCGGCCAGGTCATCGAGACCTACGCGGTGCGCGCGTCGAAGAAGGTCGACGGTGCCCAGGACGGCGGGGCTGTTTCGGCAATCCTCGCCGGCTTGCTCTCGGCAGGCGCCATCGACGGCGCGCTCGTCTCCAAGCCGTCCGATGATCCCGACGAGCCGTGGAAGGGCGTGGCTACCATCGCGCGCACGCCCGCGGAGGTCTACGCCGCGTCGGGTTCGTTCTACAACCAGACCATGGCGCTCGCTGCCCTCGACCTGACGAGGTACGCCCTGCCGGCGAATCCCCGCATTGCGGTCGTCGGCACGCCCTGCGAGGTCCAGGGGCTGCGGGCGATGCAGCTGCGGCCGTGGTCCACCGGTGCGCATCGCGTCGACGCGGTCGTGCTCACGATCGCGCTGCTGTGCACCAAGAGCTTCGACTACGAGGCACTCATCGTGAGGGAGCTGCAGCGGACCCGGGGCGTGGACCTCGACAGGGTCAAGAAGATCGACGTCGTGCGCGGCAGGCTCATCGTCGAGTACACCGACGGCGCGATCGCCGTCGACGAGTCGATCCGCGACTTCCACGGCGCGGCGCTCAAGGGCTGCGACGAGTGCGCGGACTTCCTCGGGCGTGCGGCCGATCTGTCCGTCGGGAGCGTCGGATCGATCGACGGGTGGACGTCGGTCGTGGTTCGCACCGAGCGTGGCCGTGCCGCACTCGACAAGGCACGCCCCATGCTCGATCTCCGCGAGATCGACGACGTGTCGGCGCTCATCCGACTGGACGAGATGAACAAGAAGGTCGCCGACAACGCCCTGCAGCGGCCGTTCGACCCTGACGCCTCAATGTTCCTCGACTTCAGCGAGCACGTGCAGAGCTACTCCGGCACTGATCGCCAGCCCGTGTCGCTTCGCCGCTAGCTGGGACCGGCTCGCTCCCCGTACGGTGCCAGGGATGACCGAGCAGCACGACGCCGATCCCGTCGGCGCAGTGTCAGCTGCTGTTCGCGCGGCGCACGACGCCGCGGTCGCGAGGGATTCCCCGCACTACGTCGATCCCGAGACCGGCTTTTCCGTGTTCACGGCCGCGTACCTCTTCGCCCGTGGCCGCTGCTGCGGGAGCGGGTGCCGGCACTGCCCTTACGACGAGGAGGCCCGACGAGCCGCGGGACGGCCCGGCTCGGCGTGACGACGCCGTCGACCGTGAGTCACGTGACGAGCGCGCGGAGCGCGTCACCCAGGCGCATGAGCGCCTCGGGCGTTCGCGTACCCCACCAGAAGAGGTCCTTGCCGTCGACGTAGGTCGTCGGAGCGACCGCCTCGAGCTCGGGCAGCTGGCGCAAGCTGAACGGGTACGGCTCGCTCGGCGCGAGCACCGCGTCAGGACGGCGCCTCGCGGCTTCGGCGAGCTCGACGCCGGGGTACGGGCCGTCGTCGGCAAAGACGTTGGCGACGCCGAGGTGCGCGAGCACCGAGCTGCCGTAGGTAGGAGAGCCGAGGGCCATCCAGGGTCGACGCCAGATGGGGATGAACGCCCGGACCTGCGTGGCGACCGGGTCAGGCAATCGGGGCGGGGTCCATTCGACGCCGACACGATCCGCGAGCGCGGCGAGCTCGGTGCCGACGTCGGAGAGGGATCGCACGCGAAGGACGTGCACAGTCACGCCGCGGGCACGCAGCAGGTCGTGGTCCTCGAGACGGTTCTCCTCGGCGTCGAGCACGACGAGGTCCGGATCGAGCGCGACGATGCCGGCGACGTCGGGATCCTTGGTCCCCCCGACGTGCGGCAGGTCGGGCCGCTCGCAAAAGCGCGTGCACGCGACCGGCGTCACACCCCATGCCGTCAGCGTCTCGGTCACCGAGGGCACCAGGCTGACGATTCGCACGGCGACCTCCGAGCTCAGTGGGCGAGGTCGTCGTCGGCGCGCTCTGCGAGATAGGAGAGCGTTCGGAGACTTCGCCGCTGGTCGTTGACCACGTTGCCGCGAACGACGATCTCGAGCAGGCTCCCGAGGAGCCCGTATCGCATGAAGTACGAGTACGTCGACGCAACTTCGGTGCCCTCGTCGTGGGCCTCGAGTGTGAGCTCGAGCGCGAGCGCGCGCACGACCGGCGCGCCCTCTGCGGCGAACGTGACGCGGCGCATCGGCTGGAACTCGGTGACGGTCCAGCGCGTGGTGGCCGTCCAGAGCCCCGTGAGCCTCGTTCGCTCCTCATAGCGAGCACCCAGGCCGATCTCGTCGTCCGCGCGAATGACGTCGATCGTCGACTCGACCCAGTCCGCGTAGCGGCTCATGTCGCGCACGAGGGACCACACACGCTCCAGCGTCGCCGATACCGTCGTCGCGGCCGTCACTCGGTGCTCGCTCGCCACGCTGCTCCAATCGTCGCGATCCGACGAGTGACCGGCCGACGCCTCGCCGGGCTCGGCCCTGGACTCGTTACTCGGGAGCCGTCCGACGGCTCGAGGGGTGCGGCAGCGGCAACGGGTCATGCCAGCGGTCAGGCGCGATAAGCATCGCCGCCTCCTTCGGGCCCCAGCTCCCCGGGAAGTAGGGAATCGCATTGTGATGGTCCTTGAGCACCGGCTCGACGACCTCCCAGGCGGCCATGACGGCGTCCACCCGGGTGAACAGAGCCGCCTCCCCGGCGATCGCGTCGCCAAGGAGCCGCTCATAGGGCTCCTCTTGATCGGGGCTCGCGCTGAACATGGACAACTCTCGCTGGTTGCCGATGAATTCCTCGCCCGGGCGTTTGACCCTTGCTGCAAGCGCAATGAGCGGATCGGGCGCGAGCCGGAATCGAAAGTAGTTGGCGAGGCCGTCTGGCGGAATCGAGTCGGCGAAGAGGGGCTGGGGCGGTGCCTTGAGCTCGACCATCACCTCGGTGGCGGTCTCGGCGAGGCACTTGCCGGAGCGGAGGAGCCACGGGACGCCGGACCAGCGCCACGAGTCGATGAAGAGCCGGACCGCGCAGAACGTCTCGACGTCCGAGCTCGCGTCCACACCCTCTTCCTCGCGGTACCCGATGAACTGTCCTCGCACGACGTCATCCTTCGAGAGCTTGCGCATCGACTTGAAGACCTTGAACTTCTCGGTCTGGACCGCCTCCATGCCCTCGTAGGAGGGCGGCTCCATCGCGAGGAGCGCGACGACCTGGAAGAGGTGGTTCTCGATCACGTCACGAAGGCACCCGGTGTCCTCGTAGAACGAACCTCGCCCTTCGACGCCGAACGTCTCCGCAAGGGTGATCTGGACGCTGGCGACGTAGTTGCGGTTCCAGATGGGCTCGAGGAACGAGTTGGCGAAGCGGAAGTAGAGGAGGTTCATGATCTCCTCCTTGCCGAGGAAGTGGTCGATCAGGTAGATCGACGACTCCGGGAAGGCCGACCGGAGCACGCCTTCGAGCTCCTCGGCAGTCCGGAGGTCTCGCCCGAACGGCTTTTCCACGATGACGCGCGCGTCCTGGTTGAGGCCCGTCTTCTGGAGCCCGCCGATGACGGTCTCGAAGAGCGACGGCGGGATCGCGAGATAGTGCACGGGGCGCTGCGCGGCGCCGAGGCGGTCCCGAATTGACCAGTAGGTGCTCTCCTCGGCGTAGTCACCCCCGACGTACTCCATGCGGCCGAGGAGTCGTTCCAAGGCGTCCTTGTCGTCCACGCCAGCCATCTCGATGCTCGCACGCGCCAGCTCGCGGAACTTGGGCAGATCGCGCTTGGCGGACGCGACGCCGATCACCGGCACGCCGAGCGCGTGGCGCTTCTCCATGCGGTACAGGGCCGGGAAGATCTTCTTCTGCGCGAGGTCGCCCGACGCGCCGAAGAACACGAAGGCGTCCGAGGGGATCGCGGCCTCACTGCTCGTGGTCATCACCTGCACGTCCTCACAATCACCGATCCCGACGCATCCACGGCTCTGGTCGCTTGATCGAGCACCGCCGGCGCATGGCTGACGACTGGCACCCAAGCGTAGAAGCCACGCACTCAGAATGTAGTGGTCAGGCGCCCCGGATTGGTGTGATCGGGTGACGTCGAGGCGCCCAGCTCATGACGAGACTGGCGCACATGCCTGCGTCCATCGTGCCGCGTCGACGCGCGACTCGAGCGCAGAAGGGCGCCTCGAATCACGGGTGGTCGCTCGGGGGTGTGCTCTCGTGCACCGGGGGATACGGCGTCGCGCCCACGTCGCCGCCAGGTGGCCGAAGCACCGAGGGCGTGGCGTCAGGTGTCGACACCGCGGGCTGTCCGGCTTGCTGTTCGCCCATCTTCGAGAGGTGCTCTGCTCGCGTCCGATCAATCTTCGTTGCCCCCGAGCACATCGAGCACACCGTGAAGTACTTCGTGCTGAACGGGAAGATCGGGATGAAGAACAACGTGAACCAGCGCTGCGTGCGCGCCACGACCTGGGAGCAGGTGCGATGGCACTGCGGACACTCGATGAACACCGTGGCAAGTCGCTTGCGCCTTCCTCTGAATCCGAACAGGATCATGTCGTCCTCCGATATCGGCGTACACGTGACAGCGTAAGGTCGGTGCGCGTGCAGGAGCGGCGACCGCACCGGACAACCACCGTGTGCCGGTGTAGACCATCTCTGTGAAGCTCAAGCTCGACCTGCACGACATCTACAACCGCGGCGACGACATCGATCGCGCGCTGCGGGACGTCATCGACGAGGCGATCGCGAAGAAGGTCAAGCTGGTTGAGATCATCCCCGGCAAGGGAAGCGGCCAGCTGAAGAAGCGAGTGCTCCGATTTCTCGATCAAGAGGAGATCAAGGTGCTCTACCACCGCGTCGAGAAGGACTCGCACAACTTCGGGAGGGTGTTCGTCCACTTTCGTTTCAAGTAGCCGATCCTTCGAGCCGTCCCCTCGGCGCGGAGCGGGCTATGCGGCCGGTCCGGACTGCAAGGTCGCCGAGGCCGTGACCTGGTGACCGCTCGATGTGGTCCAGCTGATCGAGGCCGTGTCACCTGGGTGCAGCGGAATGAGCGCTTGGGAGACGCTCGACGCCGAGCCGATCGTCATGCCGTTGATCGAGGTGATCACGTCGCCCGTGACGACGCCCGCCTTCGAGGCGGCGCCTCCGCTGACCACGCTCGCGATCTTTGCCCCCGAAGTGCTCGCGCCGCTGCCCGCGGTGATGAGCACGCCGAGGAAGGCCGTCGGGCCGACGTGGATGGAGCTCGTGGGGGTGCCGGACTCGATGGCCGTCGCGATTGTCGTCGCCTCGTCGATGGGGATCGCGTAGCCCGCGGCGCCTGAGGTCTGGGTAGAGAAGTCGAAGGCGAACCCCGAAGGCCCGGCGGTGTCAATGCCGAGCACCTTGCCCGATCCGTTGACCAGCGGGCCGCCGGAGTCCCCCGGCTGCACGTCGGCGGTCACCGCGATCATCCCGGCGAGGTTCTCGCTCGTTCCGTCGAGCGAGTCGCTCGCCGTCACGGACTGGTCGAGCTCGGCAATCGAGCCGCCAGCGCTCGTCGGTGTGCCGCCGCCACCCCCTGCATTGCCGATTGCCAGGACCTCCTCGCCCACCGTGGCCCTCGACGAGTCACCGATTGTGGCGGCCGCGAGATCAGCGGCGCCCGCCAGCTGCAGCACGGCGACGTCGTGGGCGGCGTCGTAGCCCACGACGGTCGCGCCGTACGTGCGCCCGTTGCCGACGTCGGTGACGCTGATGCTCGTCGCCCCTTCGATCACGTGGTTGTTGGTGAGCACCTCGCCGGTCGAGGTAAGGACGATCCCCGTGCCCTCGCCGGAGGCCTGCTGGTAGTTGAAGGTCGCGTTGATGTCGACCAGTGCGGGGTCCACCATCTTTTCGATGGCGGCGGCATTCGAGGGACCACCCGATCCCTGGACTCCGCTGCCGTCACCGAACCCGTTCGGGACGCTCGGGATCGTGAAGCCGTTCGAACCGCCCGGGAACCCGAATCGCGGGAAGCCGCGCGAGACCGTTGTCGTGGTCGTCCAGACCGTGTGACCGAGTCCCACGCCGAGCAGCACGGCGGCGGCGACGACGGCGGTGCTGACCGCGATCCGAAGGCCACGATGCTGCCCGGCCGTGACGCCCG